>NZ_AUKV01000003.1:0-401150 GCF_000424945.1 Streptomyces sp. 142MFCol3.1 | reverse complement strand
GGTGGCGGTCGGACGGTGCGGTGGAGTTCCTGGGCCGGATCGACGATCAGGTGAAGGTGCGTGGGTACCGGGTCGAATTGGGTGAGATCCGGGCGGCGTTGACGGCTCATGCGGATGTCTCGGACGCGGCTGTGGTGGTGACCGACGACCAGCGCCTGATCGCGTACGTCGTCGGCCGCGTCGACGACCTTGCGGGTGCCCTCGGTTCCGTGTTGCCGGAGTACATGATCCCCTCGGTGTTCGTCGAGATCGACGCGATTCCGTTGACGGCGAACGGCAAGCTGGACCGGCGCGCGCTGCCGGACCCGGAGGCCGTCGCCACCGACACCTACGTGGCTCCCCGCAGCGCGGTGGAGGAGGGGATCTCGGCGGTCTGGGGTCAGGTCCTGGGCCTGGACAAGGTCGGAGTCGAGGACAACTTCTTCGACCTCGGCGGTCACTCCATCAAGGCGATCGCGCTGGTCGGTGCCCTGCGGGCCGAAGGGTTCGAGGCAGCCGTCAGTGACGTGTTCCGTCACCGGACCGTCGCCGGACTCGCCACCGCGCTCGGCGACGACAGCGGAGCCGGCGCGGGCGGGGCGCACCGGACCGACCGCACGGCACCGGTGGCCGTGGCCCCGTTCGCGCTGGTCTCCGAGAGCGTCAGGGAATCCCTTCCCGACGGCGTCGTAGACGCGTACCCGCTCTCGCAGGTGCAGCTCGGCATGGTCCTGGAGATGCTGGCCGACGACGGCCTGAACAAGTACCACAACACCTCGACGTTCCGGATCAAGGACGGGCGGCCCTTCGACGAGGGCGCCCTGGCCCGTGCGGCACAGGCCGTCGTCGAGCGGCACGAGATGCTGCGCACCTCCATCGAGCTGGCGGACTTCGAGGTCCCGCTGCAACTGGTCCACGCGACCGCCGATGCGCCCGTTTCGGTGCGGGACCTGCGCGGCGGCTCCGCCGAGGAGTTCGAGGAGGCGCGGCGGGACCACATCGTGCGGGAGCGCGGCGACCTGTTCGACCTCGGGCGCGCACCACTGCTGCGGATCTCCGCACTCGTCGAGTCGGACGAGGCCTGGCACCTCGGGTTCACGCACTGCCATGCGATCACGGAAGGCTGGAGCCAGCAGTCACTCCTGATGGAAGTGCTCGGCCTCTACCACGCGTTCGCGGCGGGGGAGGAACCCACCACTCCCGAGCCCGTGCCGGTCCGCTACGCGGACTTCATCGCGGCCGAACTCGCCTCGCTGGACTCCGAGGGCGACCGCGCGTACTGGCGGGGCATCGTGCACGAGCACGCTCCGTGGAGCCTGCCCGCGGACTGGGGCACCGGGCCCGGGACACCCCGGGAGGACTTCAAGCTGTCGGTGGAGTTCCGCGACCTCGAGCCAGAGTTGCGGGCCCTCGCGGCGGAGACCGGCACGTCCTTCAAGGCGGTGCTGCTGGCCGCGCATCTGAAGGTGCTGAGCACGCTCACGCACGAAGAGGCCTTCCACACAGGTGTCCTGTACAGCGCGCGCCCCGAAGTTCCCGGCGTCGAGCGGGTGTACGGCATGTACTTGAACACGCTGCCGTTCGCCCACCGGCGGGGAGCCCGCACGTGGGGCGAACTCGTCCGCCAGGTCTTCGACCGCGAGGCCGAGGTGTACGGGCACCGGCGGCATCCCCTGCCCGCCGTGCAGCGGCTCGCCGGCGGACGCCGGCTGTTCGACGTCATGTTCCGCTACCAGGACTTCCACCAGGTGGACACCGGAACGGTCGACGTGCGGGCAGGGGCCGGAGACAGCTCGAACGAGTTCACGCTGTCCCTCGCCAACGTGCCGGGGCGGCTCGTGCTGCGCGCGATCAGCACCGGCCTGAACCGGGCCAACGCCGAGCGCCTCGCGGGAATGTACCGGGCCGTGCTCGAAGCCATGGCCGCGGGCCCGGACGGCGACGCGCAGGCGGCGGCCGTCCCGGAGGCGGAGCGCGTACAGATCCTCCAGGACTGGAACGACACCGAGGTGGAGTGGGAATGAGCAATCCGCGACAAGGTCCGCGCCGCGTGCACGAGGTGTTCGCAAGCGCCGCCGCCGCCCGCCCCGACGCCGTCGCCGTCGAGGCACGGGACGGATCACTGACGTACGGAGAACTCGACCGGCAGGCCAACCGTGTCGCGCACCGGCTGCGCGCGGCGGGCGTCGGCACCGACGCGGTGGTCGGTGTGCTGCTGCGCCGTCGCCGGGGACTGCTGCCCGTGCTGCTCGGCATCTGGAAGGCGGGCGGTTCCCACCTCCCGTTGGATCCGGCACTGCCCCGCGAACGGCTCACCTACATGCTGCGAGCGGCCGGCGCCCGCCTGGTGGTCACGGAGACGGACCTGGCGGACCGGATCGGCGACGCCCTCACCGGCGTATCCCGGCCGGGCAGGGCGGCCGACGGACCCGAGGCCGGCGCCCCGGCCGCCGACGGCGGGGCGTACGAGGGCGTGCTCCTCGACCTCGAGGCGCCGGGGGAGCGGGAGGAGATCGGCAGGCAGCCGGGCACCGCTCCCGACCTCGGCGCGCCGGACGCCCTGCAACTCGGCCTGGCCTACACGCTGTTCACGTCCGGCTCCACCGGGCGCCCCAAGGGTGTGCAGATCGCGCACCGTTCGCTGCTGAATCTGCTGTTCTCGATGCGCGAGCGGTTCGAGGCCGGGCCCGCGCACACCTGGCTCGCCGCCACCTCGCTCTCGTTCGACATCTCGGCGGCCGAGCTGTACCTGCCGCTCGTCACCGGCGGCCGGATCGTGCTGGCCGGCGACGAGGAGACCGGTGACTCCGGGGCGCTGCTGGAACTGATCGACGGCCGGAGCGTCACCCACGTCCAGGCCACCCCCGCGGGGTGGAAGCTGCTGCGTGCGGCGGGCTTCGCGCACCGGCCGGTCACCGCGATCACGACCGGCGAGGCCTGCCCGCCGCCCCTCGCCCGGGAGTTGTACGGGCACGTGGACCGTCTCGTCGACCTGTACGGGCCGACCGAGACGACCATCTGGGCCACCGGCTGGGAGGTCGAAGGCGGCGCGGACACCGTGCCGATCGGGCGTCCGATCCACAACATGCGGGCCTACGTGCTCGACGCGGCCCTGCAACCCGTACCCGTCGGGGTGGTGGGCGGGCTGTACCTGGGCGGTGCCGGTGTGGCGCGCGGCTATGTGGGGCGGCCCGCGCTCACCGCCGAGCGGTTCCTGCCCGAACCGTTCGGCGGCCCACCCGGCTCGCGCATGTACCGGACGGGGGACCTCGCCCGCCACCGTGCGGACGGCCAGCTCGAATACCTGGGCCGCGAGGACCACCAGGTGAAGATCCGGGGCTATCGCATCGAACTCGGTGAGATCGAGGAGCGGTTGCGGCGCCGCGAAGGTGTCCGGGACGCGGTCGTCGTGGTCCGTGAGGACTCCGGGGGCGAGAAGTGGCTGGCCGCGTACGTCGCCGTGGACCCCGCCTCGGGCCCGGACCAGGAGGCGTTGCGGGGCGGCCTCGCGGCGGAACTCCCCGCGTACATGGTGCCTACAGCCTTCGTCCTCCTCGACGAACTCCCGCTCAGCGCCGCCGGGAAGATCGACCGCAAGGCACTCCCGGCTCCCGGCCGGTCGGCGCTCGTCGCCGACCGCGCGTACGTGGCCCCGCGCACGCCCGTCGAGCGTCTCCTGGCGGACGTCTGCACCGAGGTGCTGGGCGTGCCCGACGTCGGCGTCCGGGACCGGCTGGCGGATCTCGGCGCCGACTCCATGCGGATCGTCCATGTCCTCGCCGCCGCCCGCCGGGCGGGCCTCGCCCTGAGCCTGCGCATGCTCCTGGACAACGGGACGATCGAGGACCTCGCGACCGTGCTCGAGGCCGGAGCGTCCGACGGCGCGTCGTCGGCCACGGCGGACGGAGCGCCGGAAGGCATCGCCCGGACGACGACCGCGCGTACGTCCACCAAGACGCCGCCCACCACGAGGAAGACGACCATGATGACGACAGCCGAGACCCGTGCCCTGTCCGCGGGCGAGGTCGAGCGGGTCATGGCGGAGCACCGCGTCCCGGGCGCGGCCGTCGCGGTCCTGCGGGACGGCGAGGCCGTGGCCGTCGGCGCCCACGGTGTGCGCTCGACGGAGACCGGCGCTCCTGTGACCCTGCGTACCCGCTTCCAGGCGGGCTCCATCAGCAAGCACGTCACCGCGTACGCCGTCCTGCGGCTCGTCGACCGCGGTGTCCTCGACCTCGACGCGGACCTGGACAGCGTGCTCATCGGCCGGACGCTGCCCCGGTCGGCCGGCGGCCGGCCCGTCACGCTGCGCCACTGCCTGTCCAACACCTCGGGTCTCGCCGGGACCAGCCCCACCTGGTGGCGTCCCGACGAGGCGATGCCGAGCCTCGGCGGGATCCTGGACGAGGTCCGTGCGGAGCACGAACCGGGCGCGCAGTTCCGCAAGGACGGCGCCCAGTGGGCCGTCGTGGAACAGGTCCTGGCCGATGTCATGGGCCGGGACTTCGACAAGGCAGTCCAGGAGCTGGTGTTCGAACCGCTGGGCATGCGGGACAGCGCCTTCGGGGTGCCCGGGACCCCGGACGCCGCGGCCGGACACGACCAGCACGGACGCGAACTGTCCGGCGGCCACCGGGTACGCCCGGTGCGGGCCGGCAGCGGCCTGTGGTCCACCGCCGCCGACCTGGCGGCCTTAACGGGGGCGTTGCGCCGCGCGCACCAGGGCCTGTCCGACCTGTTGTCCACACGGCTGGCCGGCGCGATGCTCACAGAGGCGTTCCCCGGCAGCTTCTACGGGTTGGGCACCGTCGTCGACGCGTCGCCGGGGGAACCCGAGTTCGGGCACGGTGGACAGACCGCCGGTTTCCGCGCGCTCACCTCGGTGCGGCTGCGGTCCGGCACGGGCTGCGTGGTGATGACGAACTCCGACAACGGCAAGGAGGTCCACCGGGCCGTCGCCGCCGCCCTCGGAAGGATCATCTCCGCCTAGCGCAAGGTACCGGCAAGCCAAAGAGGCCGACGGATAACGCAGGAATAACGGTCCTCCATAGTTTCTCCACCGAGCCAAGTTCCGCACATGTCAGAACGGGGGGTGCCGAATGGACTTCCAAGTCCTCGGCCCGGTGGAAGCCCGCAAGGGTGGCGTCAGAATCGCATTGTCCGGATCCAAGGTGCACACGGTCCTCGCGAGCCTGCTGCTCGCACGGGGGCGGGTCGTGTCCGACGAGCGCCTGAGCTCCATGCTGTGGGGGTGGGAGCCGCCCGCCACGGCCGGAGCGCAGATCTACACCTACATGTCGCGCCTGCGCAAACTGCTCGGCGACGACGTCGAGATCGACCGGCGCCCGCCGGGCTATGTCCTGCGGGCGCCGCACAGCACGTTCGACCTCCTGGAGTTCGAGCAGCTGGACCGGGAGGGCCGAGCGGCCCTGGGCCGAAAGCGTCACAGGGACGCCAGCACCCTGCTGAGCCGGGCACTCGGACTGTGGCGGGGGGCCGCACTCGGCAACGTGACCGAGTACCTGGCGGGCGCGGAGCTGGCCCGCCTCGAAGAGCAGCGGCTGCATGCCCTGGAGAGCCGCGTGGAAGCGGACCTGGAGCTCGGCAGGCACGAGCAGCTCACCTCCGAACTCACGGGTCTGGTGGCGGAGTTCCCGCTGCGCGAGAAACTCCGTGCGCAGCTCATGACGGCCTTCTTCCGCTGCGGCCAGCAGGCCGACGCGCTGCACACCTATCACGAGGGCCGCAAGGTGCTCGACGAGCAGCTGGGAATCGAGCCGGGTGAGGCGCTCGGCGCCACCTACCAGGCCGTCCTGGTCGGCAGCCTCGGCGCCAGGAGCGCCGGCTCGACCCGGACCGCCGTCACCGTCTCCTACGGGGACGAGGAGCCGTGCGGCCCTTACGAGCCGCGTCCGGACACCCTGCCGCCGGACATCGAGGATTTCATCGGGCGGGGGGAGGAACTGGGCACGTTGTGCGCGCAGTTGGCCGAATCGCGCAAAGGCGGCGGGCCGCGCGCCCTGCTGGTGACCGGCATGGCCGGTGTCGGCAAGACGGCGCTCGCCGTGCGGGCCGCGCACCGCAGCGCCGAGCACTTCCCGGACGGACAGCTCTTCGCCGAGCTCGCCCACCCGGACGGCCGTCCCAAGAAGCTGGCCGAGGTCCTCACGGTCCTGCTGCGAGCCCTGGGCGCGGCGGCCGACGGTCCGGGCCGGGGCGCCGACCTGGACGAGCTGATCCGCCGCTACCGCACCCGGACGGCGCGCAGACGGCTCCTCGTCGTCCTCGACGGCGCCGTCGACAGCCGGGAGCTCGACCTCCTGCTGCCGGGGTCGGCCGAGGCGGCGGTCCTCATCACCGGCCGGGCGAGGCTGACCCGGGTGGCCCAGGCACGGACCACCGTCCTCACCCCCTTCGGCAGGGACACCTCGTACGAGCTGCTGGCGGCCGGAGTGGGACGGCGGCGGCTGCTCGCCGAGCCGGACGCCACGTACCAGGTGCTCGCGCACTGCGGAGGGCTGCCGCTCGCGGTGCGTATCGCGGGCAGCAGGCTGGCCGCCCGGCCGCACTGGCCGGTCTCCTGGCTCGCCGCCCGCCTCGCCGACCCCGACCAGCGACTGCGGGAACTTTCCTACGGGGGACTGGACCTGCGGCGCGTGCTGGTGCCGTCGGTGCGGCAGCTGCCGAGTCCGGCGGGGCGGACACTCGTGCGCCTGGCGGGGATCGGCACGGAGCCCTTCCCCGCCGAGCGCGCTGCCCGGCACCTCGCCGAGCCCGAGTCGGCGGCGGAGGAGAGCCTGGAGCACCTGGTGGACGCGGCGCTGCTCGACATCTGCGGCGTCGACCGCCTGGGCCGTCCGCTGTACCGCTTCCACGAGCTGGTACTGCTCTTCGCACGGCACCTCGCGACTGCACATCGCGAACGGGAAAGGTCGGTCGCGGCCCGCTGACGAAGCGGGTGACGCGGTCCCCGGGCCCGGCTCGGACCGGTCCGGCCCCGCGGCGGCGGGGCCGGACCGGTCGCTCTGCGCCGGAGCGTTCAGTGCCAGTCCTCCTCGTCGGGGCCGACGACCGCCGTGCCGGCCGATCCCGCGCTGGTGGAGACGGCGGCCGCCAGGGAACCCGCCGCGCCGAGTGCGCAGAGCGCGATGATCCAGGCCACCAGGATGTGACCGGCCGTCGTGCTCCGGATGTTCTGCATTGCGACTCCCATGTCTGCGCCGTAGCGGGTGCGTGAGGGGCGACGCGCGGCGCCGCCTCCTTCGTTCGCATTCGAAACTAGGGACCTGTGGCTTCGGACCACTATCGATCCGCCTTCGCCCCGCACACAACGAGGATCGGCGGCGTACCGCGGGACCGGCGGCCTACCGCCGGCGACGATGACGTCCCCCGGCCCCGGTGGCGTCCCCCTCGCCCTCGCGTCGTACCACCGTGGTCGTCGCCCGCTCCCTCCCGGCGCACTGAGCCATCCGCCGGAGCGTCGTGGCGACACCCGTTCCGCCGGCCGCGACACCCTCCCGGAGCGGTTCCGGTCGTCAGGGCATCGCGTCGCGACCCGCGACCCGCGCCGCCGGCTCAGCGGCGACGCAGCGACGTCGCCGCCGCGGCCCGTGCCGTGCTCCCGCGGTCGTGCGCGCCATCGGCATGGGACGGCTGTGCCGTGTCCAGCGCAGGTGCCCGCTCCGTGCTCAGCGCTTCGAGGGCCTGGTCGACCCGGTCCAGCCACGGCTTCACATCGATGCGCGCGAAGCACTCGCGGGCCTCCGCGAGATGGCGCAGCGCACGGGTGCGGTGACCGGACTTCGCGCAGGTCTCGCCCAGCGCCAGCTTGATCTTCCCCTCCACCAGGGGATTGCTGACCTGGGACGCGGCCTCCAGCGCCTGCGTCAGCGTCATCCGGGCCTGCTCCCAGCGTCCCGCCCCGAGGCGCGCCTCGCCCAGCGCCAGCAGCCCGTGCGCGAGCCCCAGCGTGTCGGAGTTGTCCTGCACGATCCGCACCATGCGCAGCAGGGCCTCCTCGGCCCGGACGAAACGCCTCTGGGCCAGCAGGACCCGGCCGAGCCGGTGCGTGGCCAGCGCCACGCTGCGCGAGCCGCCCTCCCCGATGGCCTCGGCGACCCGCACGGACTCCCGGCCCAGCTCGGCCGCCTCGTCCACATGGCCGCGATCGAGCTCGATCTGCGCCATGTTGTTGAGCACATGGGCCTCGGAGGAGAGGTCGCCCACCTCCCGGAAGACCTCCAGGGCCTCCGTGCTGCGCCGCATCGCGCGCGTCAGTTCGCCGCGCATCTCGTCGATCATCGCCATGCTGCGCAGCACGAGTGCGCGTCCGTGCCGCTCCCCGGCCCGCGCATGCAGGGACAGTGCGGCGGCGAAGCAGTCGTCGGCCTCCGGGAACCGCCGCAGGCGCATCTCCAGCGCGCCCAGGATGTGCAGCATCGCGCCCTGCCCCCGGACGTTCCCGGCGGCCCGTGTCGCGCCGAGGGCACGTTCCGCGCAGGCCCGCCAGTCGTCGGTGTGGTCACGGGTCTCGAACAGCACCACCGTCGACATGGTGAGGTCCCACGCCAGTTCGTCCATCCCGTGCTCCGCCGCCTGCTCCACCACGGCGGACAGGGCCAGCCGTTCCGCCTCCAGCCATTTCAGCGGCCGGGCCGCGAGATCACGGGCGAGGTCGGCCGGCAGCGGACGGCGCGCGGCGGTGCCGTGGATGATGCTGAAGTCACCCCCGTAGAAGCGGCGGTGGGCGAGCTCCGCCAGGGAGAGCGCGCTGCCGAAGGCCCGTTCGCGGCAGGCCCGCAGCTCCTCGTCGGGCTCCTCCCGGTGGGCGCGCTCATGGGCGTACAGGCGCAGCAGGTTCTGGAACCGGTAGCGGGGGCCTCCGGTGGCGTCCGCCGCGGTCACGTCCAGGAACTGCGCGTCGACGAGCTGTTCCAGGAGCCGTTCCGCGGTCGCGGGATCCGTGTCGAGCACCGCGGCGCCGAGCCAGGGAGCGAAGTCCGGCACCTCCAGCAGTCCGAGGAGCCGGTAGAGCCGTGCCGCCTCGTCGCTCAGGTACCGGTAGCTCACCGCGAAGCCCGCTCTGACCTGTGACTCGCCCTCGCTCAACTCGTCGAGGCGGCGGCGCTCGTCGCTGAGCAGCGCCACCAGACGCGCCACCGTCCAGTGCGGTTTGGCGGCGAGTCGAGCCCCGGCGATCCGCAGGGCCAGCGGCAGCCGGTCGCACAGCTCGGCGACCCGGGCTACGGAGGCGGGGTCGTCGGCGACGCGCCGCTCCCCGACGATGCGGCCCAGCAGTTCCACGGCCTCGGGCCCGGTGAGCCGGCCCAGCTGCACCCGGCACTGCGGCGGCCAGGCGACCAGCTCGGCGAGCTGTTCCCGGCTGGTGATCAGCACACAGCAGCCCGGACTGCTCGGCAGCAGCGGCACGATGTGGGGGTAGGAATGGACGTTGTCGAGCACCACGAGCACCCGCCGCTCGGCGAGGATGCTGCGGTAGAGCGAGGCCCGCTCCTCCAGCCCCACCGGGATGCGGTCGCCGGGGACGCCGAGCGACCGCAGGAACCGGCCGAGGATCTCACCGGCCGGGGTGGGCTCGTGGTGCTCGTCGTAACCGCGCAGGTCGGCGAAGAGGTGGCCGTCGGGGAAGTGCTCGGAGACGCTGTGCGCCCAGTGCACGGCGAGGCAGGTCTTGCCGAGCCCGCCGACCCCGGTGACGAGGCCCGCCGTCGGGCCGCGAACCTCCTCGGTACGCTCCAGCAGGGCGTCCAGCAGAGCCATTTCCCGCACCCGTCCGGTGAACCCCGGTACGTCCGGGGGTAGTTCGAAGGGCTTGCCCACAGGATCGCGGGGTTCTTCGGGCTCCGTCGCGGCGGGCTCCCGCTCACCGGCGGCCGGCTGCACCTCGTCGTGCAGGATCGCGTCGTGCAGCTCGCGCAGCGCCGGGCCCAGCTCCAGGCCGAGCTCGTTGATGAACAGCCGGCGCCCCAGCCGGAACGTCTCCATCGCCTCGGCGCGGCGGCCGGAACGGTACTGCGCGGTGATCAGATGGTGCCGGGTGCGCTCGCGCATGGGGTGCGCGCGCACCGTGGCGGCCAGTTCCGGGATGATTCTCTGGTGGTTACCGAGCTCCAGTTCGACTCCGATGGCGTCGTCGTAGGTGTTGAGCCGTAACTCCTCCAGGCGGCGCGCCTCGTCCTCCACGGCGGCGCCGGTCACGCCCGCCAATGCGGGGCCGTGCCACAGGCGAAGTGCCTCGGCGTAGTGCTCGGCGGCGTCGGGCAGTCGATTCTCCCGGGCGGCGTGCTCCGCGCCGGAGACCAGCGCGGAGAATTCGAGGCTGTCGAGTTGATGCTCGCTCACCCGCAGGAGATATCCAGGGTGAGCCGTGACGATGACTTCCTCGGAGAATCCAGCTTTCCTGAATGATTTGCGCAAGGCGGCAATGCAAATCGATACCTGGGTGCGTGCCGTGGCGGGTGGTTGGTCGCCCCAGACCGCGTCCACCAGCCTGTCGACCGATACGGTCCTCTCCGGATTGAGCAACAACAGCGCCAGAATGGTCCGGTGGCGCGGCCCGCCCACCTTCACCTGTCCGTCGTCCGCGAGCACGCTCAGCGGACCGAGAATCTTGAAGCGCAACCGCTTCTCCACTTGCCCTCCCCTGCTCCGAAGTCCCTGCCGGAGCTCGCGGGTGCCCCGTGACGGGCCATGGTTGATCCATTCTATGCATCAGCCGATGTGGAATTGTTAATTCCAGCGGAAGGGCTGGATTTGGTTGTTTCTGAATACGTGTCAGTAAGTTTGATGTTGAGTAAAGGGTGTTGTTTTCGGATCAATAATTGCAGCGAAAGTCAATTCCTGAACAACGCTCAGCTTTCCCTGAACGGAGTTCAATTCCCTCGACGCCGCCCGCCGGCCTGTCCAACGCCCCCCTACCGGTCCCGGCGGCCGCCGTCTCGCCCCGCCCTCCGTCGGCTCCGCTCCCTCGCGGCCCCTCGGCGCGGCCCGCCCGAGCCGGCAGGGGACGGGGAGGGCCGGCGTCGGCGCCGTGACCCTCGTGCGACGGTCAGGGCCGGTAACGCAGCGGATGGTCCCCGGGGACCTCCACGACCACGATCTCCGTGCCGTCCGGGTCCGCGATCCACATCTCGATCAGCCCCCAGGGCTCCCGGACCGGCGGGCGCACCACCTCGACCCCGGCCGCGGAGAGCTCGTCGTGCGCCGCGGCGACATCCGCGACCTGGAGCCACAGCTTGAGGGCGGGGGACGGAGGGGTCTCGCAGCGCCCGGAGACCTCCAGGAAGCCGCCGCCGAGGAAGTAGACGGTGCCGCGCTCGGGGCCCGTGCCGAATTCCCGGTAGACCTCCAGGCCCAGCTGTTCGCCGTAGAAAGTGCGGGCGCGCTCCGGGTCGGTGGGGCGCAGGAGGGTTCGGCTGCTCAGTACATGCACCATGCACCAGGAGCGTAGGGGAGGGTTAGGCTCATCGGTGCCTCAGCCGCGCCACCGAACGGAGATACGTTCCATGGACACCGCCGCCTCCACCGCACTCACCTTCCGCGACGCCACCGACGGCGACGTGGACGCCCTGGTCGCGCTGATCGAGTCGGCGTACCGCGGGGAGTCCAGCCGGGGCGGCTGGACCACGGAGGCGGACATCCTCGAAGGTCAGCGGACCGACCCCGAAGGTGTGCTCGCGGTCGTCAAGGCGCCCGACAGCCGGCTGCTGACCGTGGAGCGGGACGGCGCGATCGTCGCCTGCTGCCAGCTCGAACACCGCGGTGACCACGCCTACTTCGGCATGTTCGCGGTCAGCCCCGACCTCCAGGGCGGCGGCCTCGGCAAGGTGATCATCGCCGAGGCGGAGCGGACCGCGCGTGAGGCCTGGGGGATCACCGAGATGCACATGACCGTGATCTCGGTGCGCGAGGACCTCATCGCCTGGTACGAGCGGCGCGGCTACCGCCGTACGGGGAGGATGACGCCCTTCCCGTACGGCGACGAGCGCTTCGGCATCCCGCAGCGCGACGACCTTCAGTTCGAGCTGCTGGTCAAGCCGCTCGTCTGACCGGGCCGTGCCGCGGCACACGCGGACGGCCGGGCGGCGGCCCTCGGGTCGGAGTCCTCAGGCCCGGCCGTGACGTCGTGGCCGGGCCGTGGGCGCGCGGCGGCCGTCACGCGGTGAAGCGGCCGGTGCGCTTGATCTCGGGGTAGTCGGTGGTCGCGCCGTCCAGTTCCAGCGCGCGCACCAGTCGCAGATGTTCCTGGGTGTTCACCACCCAGCCGATGATCCGCAGGTCGGCCTTGCGGGCGTGCTCGACGACCTCCAGCGTCAGCCTGCGGATGTTCAGGCACACGGCCGCGGCGCCGACGGCCGTGGCCCGCTCCACGACATCGATGCCGTACCGGCTCGCGACGAGGGCGGTACGCACGCCGGGCACGAGCCGGGCGATCTCGGCGATCGCCTCGTCGTGGAACGACGACACCTCGACCCGTCCGACCAGGTCGCGCCGGTGCATGACCTCGGCCAGCGCCCTGGCCGCCGCCACGTCCTTGATCTCGGCCTGCAGCGGGGTGCCGACTGCGTCCAGGACCTCCTCGAAGACGGGGACGCGCTCCCCCCTCCCCGCGTCCAGGGCGCGCAGCTCGTCGAGGGTCATCTCGGCGATCGGCCCCGAGCCGTCGGTCGTACGGTCCACTTCGGCGTCGTGCATGACGACGAGAGCGCCGTCCTTGCTCAGATGCAGATCGAGTTCGATCAGGTCGAGGCCCGCTTGCTGGGCGGCGACGAAGGAACGGAGAGTGTTCTCGGGTTCGACACCCATCACTCCACGATGACCGATGGTGAGGAAGTTCAAGATTCGACTCGCTTCCGTCGACGGCGGCTCGGCTCGCGCGTGGTGGCGACGGGGCCGGCCACGCGACTCCGCAGCCTAATGGTCCCGTCGCCCCGTGTACCCGTTCGTACACGGGCCAATGAGGGTGGTCGGCAGGGGTACGGCCTCTTTCCACCCGATGGGGGTCACTCGCGGGTGGGCGAGTCCTGCGGTGGTTGACCGGGGACGTCTTGCGGTCCGAAGGTCTGACGACTAGTCATGTTCCCTGCCGACGGAAGCCGTGAGACCGCGTAGTCCATGTCGGCCGTGCCAGCCGTGCCAGCGGCGAAAGCCGTGCAAACCCCATGACAGTCGGCGACCGCCCGCGACCGTCCGTGAACACCGGTGGACATCCGTGAGCGCCTGCCGGTGGGCGGCGGTGCGTACGGCGAGTTCCCCCGACCGACCCGACCTTGACCGCCCGGAGTCCGATCGCCCGGAGTCCGATCGCCCGGAGTCCGATCGCCCGGAGCCTGATCGGCCCGGGCCCGACCGCCCCGAAGAGGAACCGTGATGCCCACCCGACCCGCGCCCGACGTCCTCGTCCTCCTCGACGCCATCAGGCTCCACTTCCCGGACCTCGGGGGTGCCGTCAGGGACGCGGCCGAGGCCCGGCGCCTCCTCGCCGCCGCGCCCGCCTGGCCGTTCGAGCCGCCGGCCGTGGGCTCGGTCGAGGACCGCGCGATACCGGGACCGCAGGGTGCCCCGGACATCCCCGTACGTATCTACCTGCCACCGTCTCGTCGGCCCGCCCCGGCGGCGGACCGGGCCGGGTCGCCGGCGCCCCGCCCCACCGTCGTCTTCCTGCACGGCGGGGGCTGGGTCATCGGGGGCCTGGACTCCCATGATCCCGTCGCACGTGCCCTGTGCCGGGACGCCGACGCGGCCGTGCTGTCGGTCGACTACCGGCTCGCGCCCGAGGCGCGCTTCCCGGCCGCCGTGGACGACGTGTACGCCGCGCTGTGCTGGGCCGCGGGGCACGTCGGCGAACTGGGCGGTGACCCGAGCGCGCTGGTCGTCGCGGGCGACAGCGCGGGCGGGAACCTGGCGGCCGTCGCCGCGCTCGTCGCCCGCGACCGGGGTGGCCCCGCACTGGCGCTCCAGGTGCTCGTCTATCCGGTGACCGACGTCCGGCCGCGCACGGAGCTGCCGGGCCGGGGCGGCCCGGGCTACTTCCTCACGCCGGCCCACGGCCGCTGGTTCGCCGAGCAGTACTTCGGGGCCGACGGCGACCGGGCGCACCCGCACGCCTCGCCCCTGGTGGCCGACCTGCACGGTCTGCCGCCCGCCCACGTCGTCACCGCGGGCTTCGACCTCCTCCACGACGAGGGCCGTGCGTACGCCGCGAAACTTCGGGCATCCGGTGTGCGGGTGACGGAGAGCGTGCACCCGGGCATGTTCCACGGGTTCTTCGGCTTCCCCGAACTCCTCGAGGATGCGCGCACCGCCCAGCGCCGCGTAGCGGAAGTAATCGCCCGCACCATGTCCGGCAGGAAAAAGAACGGTGATGATGGGGGTGGTGCAGGATAATCTCCCGAGTCTCCTCTTGCGAGAAGGAACCTCGCTTACATACGGTGTCCACACGCGAGGTTCTCCCGTGGAGGATGGGACATGACGGAAATTCTTGTGCAGGTGGGTACGGAGGAGCGGGTTCCTCCCGTGGGCAGGGTGGTGGAGCACCCGGCATGGCCCGTGCTCAAGGATGCCGTGGAGGAGATCCGCCCCTGGCAGTCCAAGGACGGCTCCATAGACCTCGACGCCGAGGGCGCCCCCGAGGCGGCCCAGGTGGAGGCGGTGGTGCGCCGTGCCACGGAGGCCATCGAGCAGCTCGCCCCGCTGCTGCCGCACGACGCCGCGTACCACGAGGCGCTCGTGAAGGACCTTCGGCGCTGGGCCGACGGCGGCTTCCAGGTGCCGGACTTCCTCGACTCGCTGCTGGCCTTCCAGCCCGCCGCGAGCCGCGAGGACGGCCTTCAGCACCTCGTCGTCTTCCCGATGTACACGCAGAACGGCAACCCGGACCGCAACTTCGAAGCGGTCGTCCTGCGCATGGTGTGGCCCGACTGGCTGGCCGAACTGGAGCGCACGCGCTACGACAATCCGCTGTTCTGCGGCATCGCTTTCGAGGACTTCACCGCGGGTTACGACACCAATTCGGCCGTTCTCTTCCCCGAGACCATCGCCGTCCGTGAGGCACCGGAGCGCTTCACCTGGGGCGGCATCTTCTGCGACCGCGAAGCCGCTCGCTTCCGCGCCGTCACCGACGCGGCCGTGGACATCCTGGGCCTGGAGCTGCCCGAGGACATCGCGGCCATGGTCCACGACCAGGAGCGCTGCGAGCAGGCCTTCGTGCTGTGGGACATGGTCCACGACCGCACCCACAGCCACGGCGACCTGCCCTTCGACCCGTTCATGATCAAGCAGCGCCAGCCGTTCTGGATGTACGGCCTGGAGGAGCTGCGCTGTGACCTCACCGCCTTCAAGGAGGCCGTGAAGCTGGAGGCCGAGGGCAACGCGCACGGCCGTGACGTGCAGTACGCCGTGCTCTTCGACCGGATGTTCCGCTTCCCGGTCTCCGGCGACCGCGTCCGCAACTACGACGGCCTCGGCGGCCAGCTGCTCTTCGCCTACCTGCACAAGCACGACGTCGTCCGCTGGACCGACAACAAGCTGCACATCGACTGGCAGCGTGCCCCGCAGGTCACCAACCAGCTCTGCGCCGAGATCGAGGACCTGTACCGGGCCGGCATCGACCGCCCGAAGCTCGTCCACTGGTTCAAGGCCTACGACCTGGTCGCCACCTACCTCGCCCCGCACCCCGGCTCGCGCTGGGCCAAGGGCCCCGACGCGCTGGACCTCTCCCAGCCCCCGCGCAAGCTCGTGGACGACGTGCTTGCGGACGAGTTTCCGCTGAGCATGTTCTATGAGGCACTGTCCAAGAAGCTCAAGAACGTGATCGCCGCCACGAAGGGGATTCGCGCGGACGGCGCCGAGCGGGTCGCCGCGTGAGCGACCGCGCCGGGAACATCGCTCACCAGGAGGCGAAGATGAGGAACGGGAACGGGGCACTGAGCGGTGCGGTGATCGCGGTGGCCGGTGCGGGCGGACCCGCCGGCCGGGCGGCGCTGCTCCGGCTCGCCGAGGAAGGGGCGACGGTCGTCGGGGCGGACAACGACCCGGAGCGTCTCGCCGAGGCCGTGGACGCGGCCCGCTACGCGTCGGGCGGCGCTACCGTCACCGGAGAGCCGGTCGACCTGCTCGACCTGCAGTCCACCCGTGACTGGGCCACGCACATCGAGAAGGAGTTCGGGCGCGTCGACGGGCTCGTGCACCTGGTGGGCGGCTGGCGCGGCAGCGAGACCTTCACCAAGACGAGCCTCGACGACTGGGACTTCCTGGAACTGCTGCTCGTCCGTACCGTGCAGCACACCTCGCTGGCCTTCCACGAGGCGCTCCAGCGCAGCGACCGCGGCCGCTACGTCCTGATCAGCGCCGCCGGCGCCAGCAACCCCAGCGCGGGCAACGCGGCCTATGCCGCCGCGAAGGCCGCGGCCGAGGCGTGGACGCTGGCCATGGGCGACTTCTTCCGCAAGGCCGGGGGCGCCGAGGGGCCGACGTCGGCGGCTGCGATCCTGGTGGTCAAGGCGTTGGTGCACGACGCGATGCGCGCCGAGCGCCCCAACGCGAAGTTCGCGGGCTTCACGGACGTCAAGGACCTGGCCGATGCCATCGCCGAGGTCTGGAGCAAGCCCGCCGCCGAAGTGAACGGAAAGCGTCTGTGGCTGACCGAGAAGCCGTGAACCCTCCCAGGACCGATGCGCGTCGTCACCACGACCCGGAGGTCCGCGGTTTCGCCAGTGACAACTACGCCGGGGCCCACCCGGAGGTGATGGCCGCCCTCGCCGTGGCCAACGGCGGCCATCAGGTCGCCTACGGCGAGGACGACTACACCGAGAACCTCCAGCGGATCGTCCGCAGCCACTTCGGGGCGACCGCGGAGGCCTTCCCGGTCTTCAACGGCACCGGCGCGAACGTGGTCGCGCTCCAGGCGGTCACCGACCGCTGGGGTGCGGTGATCTGCGCGGAGAGCGCGCACATCAACGTCGACGAGGGCGGCGCCCCCGAGCGCATGGGCGGCCTCAAGCTGCTCACCGTGCCCACGCCCGACGGCAAGCTCACCCCGGAACTGATCGACAAGCAGGCATGGGGCTGGGAGGACGAGCACCGCGCCATGCCACAGGTGGTGGCGATCACCCAGAGCACCGAGCTGGGCACGCTCTACACCCCCGACGAGATCCGCGCGATCTGCGACCACGCGCACGCCCGTGGCATGAAGGTGCACCTGGACGGGTCCCGGATAGCCAACGCGGCCGCCGCCCTGGACGTCCCGATGCGGACGTTCACCAACGCGGTCGGCGTCGACATCCTGTCGCTGGGCGGCACGAAGAACGGCGCGCTGTTCGGCGAGGCCGTCGTCGTCCTGAACCAGGACGCCGTCAGCCACATGAAGCACCTGCGCAAGCTGTCCATGCAGCTCGCCTCCAAGATGCGCTTCGTCTCCGTCCAGCTGGAGGCGCTGCTCGCCAAGGACCTGTGGCTGCGCAACGCCCGTCACGCCAACGAGATGGCGCAGCGCCTGGCCGAGGGCGTGCGCGCGGTGCACGGCGTGGAGGTCCTCTACCCGGTGCAGGCCAACGCGGTCTTCGCGCGTCTGCCGCACGAGGTCAGCGAGCGGCTGCAGAAGCGCTTCCGCTTCTACTTCTGGGACGAGGCGGCGGGGGACGTCCGCTGGATGTGCGCGTTCGACACGACGGAGGAGGACGTCGACCGGTTCGTGGCCGCCCTCAAGGAGGAGATGGCCCACCGGTAGGCAGTCCCCGAGTGTGTATAGATATGCGACCACCCGAAAAGTCATTGACGCTCGGGTGGTCGCATTCCTATGCTCTGCGCGCATGGAGCTGATCCAGAACACCGCAGATCTTTCCGCCTACTTGGCTGCCGACGAGGTGGTCGACCACCATCATCCGAAGGTGCGCGAGACGGCGGCGCAACTCGCCAAGGATGCCGTCGACTCGTATGACTATGCGCGATCGGCCTTCGAGTTCGTGCGCGACGCCATTCCGCACTCGTACGACTCGGGTGATCTCCGGGTCACCTGGCGCGCCTCCGACGTCCTGGAGCGGCGCACCGGCATCTGCTTCGCCAAGGCTCATGCCCTGGCCGCGCTGCTGCGCGCGGAGGACATCCCGACCGGGTTCTGCTACCAGCGGTTCGAGGAGGTGCACGGGCTCGTCGCCGTCCGGTTCGACGGAGCGTGGCACCGGCAGGACCCCCGGGGGAACAAGCCCGGTGTCGACGCCCAGTTCTCCCTGGACGGTGAGCGGCTTGCCTTCACGCCCGACCCCAAGTCCAATGAGTTGGACTATCCGGTGTTGTACGCTGAACCTCACCCGGTCGTGCTCGACGTCCTGAAGGCCGCACCCGACCGGCCGACCTTGTGGAAGACGCTCCCCACCGCACTCTGAGGCCAGGCAGACGATGACTCCCACGCTCACCGTGTCCGACGAGGTGCGCGCCCTCGCACCCGGTTTCACCCATGTCGCCGTCGAGGCCCACGGACTGGTCAACGGGCCGAGCACCGACGCGACTTCCGCGCTCCTCGACGACGCCGGACGGCGACTGGCCCGGCGGCTGGACGGACGGTCCCCGCACGAGGACCCGCACATGGCGGCCTGGCGCGAGGTCTACACGGCGTTCGGCTCCAAGCCCTCCCGCACCCGCAACTCGGCTGAGGCGCTGGCGCGGCGCGCCCTCGCCGACTCCGGCCTGCCCCGGATCAACGTGCTGGTGGACCTCTACAACGCTGTCAGTGTCGCCCGTCTGATTCCGGTCGGCGGCGAGGACACCGACCACATCCGGGGCGCGATGCGGCTCGTACGCGCCACGGGCGACGAGGACTTCGTCACCGTCGCGGGCGGCGCGGAGGTCGTCGAACACCCCGACGCCGGTGAGGTGGTGTGGTGCGACGACGAGGGCGTGACCTGCCGCCGGTGGAACTGGCGGCAGGGGCCGCGCACCAGGCTGACCGAGGAGTCCGTCTCCGCGCTCTTCCTGCTGGAGAGCCTCGCGCCGATGCCGGTCGCCGACGTCGAGAGCGCCGGAGCCGAACTCGCCGGACTCCTGGAGAAGTTCAGCCCCGGGGCGCGCATCACCGTGCACGCCCCGGAGTGACGGTTCAGCGGGCCTCGGCCGCGCGCACCTGCTCGGGGGTCGGTGCCGTGCCGCCGAGGTGGGCGGGCATCCACCAGGTGTCGTCCGCGCCCTTGGGCCGCACGGGATAGGCGCGCTGGCCGGCCTCCAGGAGTTCCTGGACGCGCTCGCGCAGCCGCCGCGTGATGGCCCCCGCGTACTGGTCCTTGGGGGCCTCCACCGCTTCGCCGACCCGGATGGTGACCGGGGTGTGGCTGCGCTTGAAGTTGCGCGGCTGGCCCTTGGTCCACAGGCGCTGAGTGCCCCACAGGGCCATCGGGATCAGCGGGACGCCGGCCTCCTGGGCCATGCGCGCGGCACCCGACTTGAAGCTCTTCAGCGTGAAGGACTGCGAGATGGTCGCCTCGGGGAAGACACCGACGATCTCGCCGGAGCGCAGCGACTCCAGCGCGTGCTGATACGCCGTCTCGCCCTGCTTGCGATCCACGGGGATGTGCTTCATCCCGCGCATCAGCGGGCCGGAGATCTTGTGCCGGAAGACGGACTCCTTCGCCATGAAACGCACCAGGCGCTTCTGCGGCAACGCGGCCAGGCCGTCGAAGATGAAATCGAGATAGCTGATGTGATTGCTCACCAGCACGGCGCCGCCCGAGCGCGGAATGTTCTCCGATCCCTTGCAGTCGATCTTGAGATCCCAGACCTTGAACATCGTTTTGGCGAGACCGACGACGGGACGGTAGACAAGCTCTGCCATGGAGGCGGTGGACCCTTCTCTCTGCCAGGGAAGGGGTCTCCCGGCGGGAAGTTACGCAGCCGTAGGTTTACGGCATTGCGCAGATCGTGCCCCAAGAACGGGCGAGGGGCCAGTCCTGGTGCCGGAAGGCGGCGAGATTCTCGTCACGTCCATCGTCAGTTCCACCTCGGACTTTTAACTCGCCTTTACTCCGTGCGTGCCGTGACCCGCCGTATGACCAGGTACATCTCGCACCCCAAGCAGTACCCGAATGCGGCATTGAGGAAGGCGGCCGCGAGCGCGCAACCGGTCGCCGCCTGCCCCAGCCACTCCGGTCCGATCGCATAGCCGGCGAGTCCGACGATCGCGAAGAAGAGCCCCACCGTCTGTGCGAACCGCGGCGGTTCGGGCGCCTCGAAGTCGGTCGGCGGCCCGAGCCGAGGGCGCACGGCGCGCCGGAACAGCCACCCGTACGGAGAGCGGGCCACCCCGCCCGCCGCCCCGAGCGCGAACGCCAGCGCCTGCCAGGCCAGTAGCCAGGCGCTCCCGGTGACCAGCACCACCGCCAGAACGACGGCCGTCACGGCCGCACCGAACCGCGGTCCCCTCACATCGATGTCCATGAATCAAGCATTCCGCACCGGAGGCGATCCGAGGGGCCGGGAATCTTTGCGGTCTCGTGAATGCTTGTGCAGACGATGACCGGACTTGTGGTGTGCGTGGTGGTGCTCGCGGCGGCGAGCGCCTACGGAGTGCTGCATCGGCGGCGAAGCGGGAGGGTGAGAGTGCGCGGGCGCGACGGCGGAAAGAGGCTCGGCGCGGCGGAGTTGGGGGAGGGGCTCGGTGAACGGGCCACGCTCGTCCAGTTCTCGAGCGCCTTCTGCGCCCCCTGCCGGGCGACCCGCAGAGTCCTCGGCGAGGTCGCGCACATGGTCCCGGGCGTGACGCACATCGAGATCGACGCCGAGAACCGGCTGGACCTCGTACGCGAGCTCGACATCCTCAAGACCCCCAGCGTGCTGGTGCTCGACGCGCAGGGGCGGATCGTCCGACGGGCCACCGGCCAGCCGCGTAAGGCCGATGTGATCGCCGCACTGGGGGAGGCCGTCCGAGACCGTGACGATCATGGTGACGCATCTCCCAGATGACGGGACGCACTTGACTGCACGTGCCACCTATCGTCAGCCTGACCGTATGCCCCCGGAACTCCTTCTCTTCGAGCGCGTCCACGTGGACCTGGCCCGCACGGCGAGTGCGCGCTGTCCGGGCTGTTGAGCAGTCACGGCCCCGCCCCTCACTCCCGGCTTCGCGCGAGCGGGGGGACTCCCACGTCACTCCCGCAGAAGGACAACATGACGGCCACGCCCGACCTGGGTACCGCCCGGCTCGCCTCCCCCGACCTGTTGCGCTCCGTCTTCCGGCGACACGCCGCGGGAGTGGCCGTGATCACGGCCTCCGGTGACTCGGGACCCGTCGGCTTCACCGCCACGTCGCTCACCTCGGTCTCCGCCGAGCCCCCGATCGTCTCCTTCGGGATCGGCACCGGGGGTTCCAGCTGGCCCGCGATGTCCGAGACCGGCCATGTCGGCGTCCACGTGCTCGGCGAGCACCAGCAGGAGTTGGCGGCCACCTTCGCGAGGAGCGGCGCGGACCGTTTCGGCGCGCCCACCCGGTGGCGCGAGGGCCCGGAGGGGGTGCCCGTGCTGGACGACGTGCTCGCCTGGCTGGTGTGCCGGGTCGTGGCGCGCGTGCCCGCGGGAGACCATCGCATCGTGCTGGCCGAGGTCGTCGTGGGCGACCACTCGGGTCCGGGCCGTCCGCTCGTGTACCACCAGGGTCGCTTCAACGGCCTGCGGGACTGAGCGGGCGATCCGGGGGCAGGGAGTTACCCGTTGGTGCTACTCGCTGGTTCTACCCGCCGGTTACGCAGCGTTGCCAAGGTCACAGTCCAAAGCGCTTGCTTAGTGGGCGTCCGGTGGGTGTACTGACGAGTAATATTTCGTTCGGAGCGCGGCCCGCCCCGACCGGGATCGGCCGCTTCAGGCGCCTATGCTGCCTGAAAGCAGGCAGCCCAGAAATGACGATGCAGTAGGAGAGCCGGCGTGAGCTTGAGGATCGTTGTCACTGTGAAGTACGTGCCCGACGCCACTGGCGACCGGCACTTCGCCGATGACCTGACCGTCGACCGTGACGACGTGGACGGCCTGCTGTCCGAGCTCGACGAGTACGCCGTCGAGCAGGCGCTGCAGATTGCCGAGGACGCGGACGACGCCGAGATCACCGTGCTGACCGTCGGTCCGGAGGACGCCAAGGACGCGCTGCGCAAGGCGCTGTCGATGGGCGCGGACAAGGCGATCCACGTGGAGGACGACGACCTGCACGGCACGGATGTCATCGGTACCTCGCTGGTGCTGGCCAAGGCGATCGAGAAGGCCGGTTACGACCTGGTGATCTCCGGCATGGCGTCCACGGACGGCACCGCCGGTGTGGTCCCCGCTCTGCTGGCGGAGCGCCTGGGCGTGCCGCAGGTGACGCTGCTGTCCGAGGTGAGCGTCGAGGACGGCGTGGTCAAGGGCCGCCGTGACGGTGACACCGCCTCCGAGCAGCTGGAGGCCTCGCTTCCCGCGGTCGTGTCGGTCACCGACCAGTCGGGCGAGGCTCGCTACCCGTCCTTCAAGGGCATCATGGCGGCCAAGAAGAAGCCGGTGGAGTCCTGGGACCTGGAGGACCTGGAGATCGAGGCGGACGAGGTCGGCCTCGAGGGTGCCTGGACCAAGGTCGACTCCGCGGCCGAGCGTCCGGCGCGCACCGCCGGCACGATCGTCAAGGACGAGGGCGAGGGCGGCAAGCAGCTCGCTGAGTTCCTCGCGGGCCAGAAGTTCATCTGAGCCCAGCAGTCGCTGACCGCCCCTCAACTCATCCAAGCAGGAGAGCAATCCCATGGCTGAAGTTCTCGTCTACGTCGACCACGTGGACGGTGCCGTCCGCAAGCCCACCCTGGAGCTGCTGACCCTGGCCCGCCGCATCGGCGAGCCGGTCGCCGTCGCGCTGGGTTCCGGTGCGGAGAACACCGCCGCCGCGCTCGCCGAGCACGGCGCGGTCAAGGTCCTGACGCACGACGCCGCCGAGTACGCCGACTACCTGGTCGTGCCGAAGGTCGACGCCCTTCAGGCTGCCGTCGAGGCCGTCTCCCCGGCCGCCGTGCTGGTCCCCTCCTCCGCGGAGGGCAAGGAGATCGCCGCCCGTCTCGCCGTCCGCATCGGCTCGGGCATCATCACCGACGCGGTCGACCTGGAGGCGGGTGACGAGGGTCCGGTGGCCACGCAGTCCGCGTTCGCCGCGTCCTTCACCACCAAGTCCCGTGTCTCCAAGGGCACCCCGGTCATCACGGTCAAGCCGAACTCGGCCGCCGTGGAGGCCGCTCCGGCCGCTGGTGCGGTCGAGGCCCTGGCCGTGTCCTTCTCGGAGAAGGCGACGGGCACGAAGGTGACCGCGCGCACGCCGCGTGAGTCGACGGGCCGTCCGGAGCTGACCGAGGCCGCGATCGTGGTCTCCGGTGGCCGTGGCGTCAACGGCGCCGAGAACTTCTCGATCATCGAGGCTCTCGCCGACTCCCTCGGCGCGGCCGTGGGTGCCTCGCGTGCCGCGGTGGACGCCGGCTGGTACCCGCACACCAACCAGGTCGGCCAGACCGGCAAGTCGGTGTCGCCGCAGCTCTACATCGCGTCCGGCATCTCGGGTGCGATCCAGCACCGTGCCGGTATGCAGACCTCGAAGACGATCGTGGCGATCAACAAGGACGCGGAAGCCCCGATCTTCGACCTGGTCGACTACGGCGTGGTCGGCGACCTCTTCGACGTCGTCCCGCAGCTCACCGAGGAGATCAAGACCCGCAAGGGCTGAGCGACTTCGTGACGAGGAGGCCCCCGCGACCGTACGGTCGCGGGGGCCTCGCCTCATCCCAGGGTCAGCGAGGCCCGCACCGGCAGATGGTCGCTCGGGAACTGTCCGTCCCGGGAGAACGTGTCGACCGAAGCCCGGTGCACGGCCACCGCGGGCGTCGAGAGGATCCAGTCGATGCGGTCGCCGTCCGGCACCAGCGGCCGGTAGCCGTGGAAGGTGGCGTACGACGGACCGCGTTCGGCCGCCGCGTCCCAGGTGTCGACCAGGCCCGCGCCCAGCAGCGAGTCGTACACCGGGTCCCGGTGGGCCGCGACATTGAAGTCACCGGTCACGAGCAGCGGCAGAGAACGGTCGAGTCCAGCGATCCGCTGCCCGATCAGCGCGGCGGCCCGGGCGCGCGCGCCGCCGCTGCGGCTGTCCAGGTGGGTGTTGAGCAAGTAGAACTCGCGCTCCCCGTCACGCAGGTCACGGAACCGGACCCAGGTGACCATGCGGACGCAGACCCCGCCCCAGGTGTTCGAGCCGATCACCTCGGGCGTGTCCGAGAGCCAGAAGTGCTCGTACTCCACGGGAGTGAGCCGGCGTGTGTCGTAGAAGACGGCCATGAACTCGTCGCGGCTGCCGCCCGCGCGGCCGGTGCCGATCCACTCGTGGTGCGCGCCGAGGTCGGACGCGATGTCGCGTACCTGGTGGTAGAGGCCCTCCTGGGTCCCCATGACGTGCGGCGTCCCGCGGTGCAGCAGCTCCCGCATCGCCGGGCGACGCGCGGCCCAGCTGTGGGGCTCGGCGGTGCCGGCATAGCGGAGGTTGAACGTCATCACGTCCAGGGGCCGGCCGCCGCGCCGGGATGCGGCGGCCCGGGCCGTGCTGAGCAGGGGCGTCGCGAGCGCCGTGGCCGCCGCGGTCCTGAGCCCCGTACGCCGGGTCACTCTGCTGGAGTCCGACACGCCGTCTCCTTCGGTCGCGAGTCAGGATGAGGGGTGCGCACCACAGTGTGGAAGCAGGAGGCGAGACAGGAGTGGACTCGGCGCGGTGCCGGAGCGTCCCGCGATCCAAGAGGGTGTTGACCGGCGGGAAGGTCCCCGGATAACTTCGCTCTACGGATTGTTGATTCCGTAGTGCGGAAAACTGGAGGGTGTGGGATGGGTCAGGGTCAGCAGGAGCAGGTGGCGACGAGCCTGGCGGGCGCCGTCAGCGACGAGATCAGCGCCTCTCTCGCCCCGGTCGACACCGAGTTGGAGCGCCGCTACCCCGGGGACCCGGGCACCCGGCAGCCCGTCCACACCGTCTACGTCCCCGGTGACGTGTTCGCCGCCGACACCGTCCGCACGTGGGGCGACCGGGCCCTCGCCGCGCTGGACGAGCACGCCCCCGACGCCGCCTCGTTCGCCGCCGTCCTCGGTCTCGCCGACGAACTCGCAGAACCCGTCTACGACCGAGTGCGGGCCAAGCTGGAGCGCGAACCCGTCGAGGACCTCCGCATCGACTTCGAGGACGGCTACGGCTCGCGCCCGGACACCGAGGAGGACGAGGCGGCGGCCCGCGCGGCCAGGCTGGTCGCGGAAGCCCACCGGGACGGCACGGCGGCTCCCTACATGGGCATCCGCATGAAGTGCATGGAAGCCCCGGTGCGCGACCGCGGCATCCGCACCCTCGACGTCTTCCTGACCGGTCTGATGGAAGCCGGCGGCCTGCCCGGCGGACTCGTCCTGACCCTGCCCAAGGTGACGTACGCGGAGCAGATCACCGCGATGGTCCGCCTCCTGGAGGAGTTCGAGAAGGCGCACGGGATGGAACCCCGCCGGATCGGTTTCGAGATCCAGATCGAGACCAGCCAGTCCATCCTCGCCACCGACGGCACCGCCACCGTCGCGCGCATGATCCAGGCCGCCGAGGGCCGGGCCACCGGACTGCACTACGGCACCTTCGACTACAGCGCCTGCCTCGGCGTCTCCGCCGCCTACCAGGCCAGCGACCACCCCGCAGCCGACCACGCCAAGGCGATCATGCAGGTCGCGGCCGCCGGCACCGGCGTACGCGTCTCGGACGGCTCGACGAACGTCCTCCCGGTCGGCCCCACCGAGAAGGTGCACGACGCCTGGCGCCTGCACTACGGCCTCACCCGCCGGGCCCTGGCCCGCGCCTACTACCAGGGCTGGGACATGCACCCCGGCCATATCCCGACCCGCTACGCCGCCGTCTTCGCCTTCTACCGCGAGGGTTTCGAGCAGGCAGCGGCCCGCCTCGCCCGCTACGCCAACCACGCCGCCGGCGACGTCATGGACGAACCTTCCACCGCCAAGGCCCTCAGCGGCTATCTGCTCCGGGGCCTGGACTGCGGCGCCCTCGACGTCGACGAGGTCGCCGCCCTGACCGGCCTGACCAGAGCCGACCTGGAGGGCTTCGCGTCGCCGAGGCGGGCGGATCTGACGATCTCGGGCACCTGAGCGACCCGGTTCCGGTACGCCGTCGCCCCGCCGAGCACGGGCGGCGGCGCACCCGGCGCCGCACTCCGGCGGCGCTTCACGACCGCCGCGGGCCGATCCGCCTGGCTCGCTGATTGAGCCGGCTCCGCAGACGCACGTTCACCACGAACCCCACGAGCAGCACGAGTACGGCGAGGCTGGCCGCCTGCCAGACAACGCTGTTCAGCACGGTCACCACACCGATGAACGCGATGCCCAGCAGGAAGACCATCTCCCGCAGTTCCTTCTTCAGTTGGTAGGAGCGGCTGCACCGGATCCGTACGGTCGCGAGCCACTGACCTTCCAGGCCCAGCCCCGACCACAGCCGACGGTCGAGGAACACCCACGGCAGATCGGGAAAGGTGCCCAGCGCGTCCAGGGAGCTGGGATAACGGCTCGTCATGTCCCCGCCGTGCAGCTCCTTGCGGCGCGCCTGCACCTCGTCGCTGGTGCGGATGGCCTTCAGCTGGAGCACCGGCACGACACCGTCCGCACCCGGAAAACCCTCCAGCACGACCATGTCGCCGCTGGTGACACCGAGGAGTTCCAGCGTCAACGTGTCGAGCAGGCAGACCTCCTGCTCCGCACTGGCGCGGTCGCCGTCCTGCACGCGACAGGTCAGATAGCTGACCGGGCCGAAGAAGCGCTCCTGCCATCGGCTCCGCACACGGGGCAGCCGCGCGGCCCGAACGGAGACGGCCTCTCCCGGCTCCAGGCCGACCCCGACACGCAAGGAGTGGTCGACCTGGACGCTTCGGTCCTCCTGCGCCGGTATGTCCGCGGCGACGATCACCGTGGCCAGCGCGCCGAGACGCTCGTGACGCGCGGCGGGGATCTGCGTGTTCTGCACGATGGCGAACTGGGGGTCTCCCAGGGCGGCCGACACCGCGCGCGATAAGCGCACCACCCCGGCGCCGCGCTGGTCGAAGGCGTCGGGCGTGCGCCCGGTGTGATAGCTGCCCGTGGGAAGGGAGTTGGCGGGGTGGATGTCGTCGTACACGGTGCGCGCGGGTTCACCGGTGACGTACTGGCGCAGCCCGGAGTCGGTCAGCCGCCCTTCGTCGGCGAACAGACGCGTGCCCTTCTCGCAGAGCTGCTCGTTCCCCCGCGCCCGTGCGCTGAACTCCTCGGGGGTGTCGCCGAACCACTCCCTCAGCTGACGGGACTCCGAGAGCAGTTCGGTCAGCAGTCGGCGTTCACCGGGGTGCGCGCGCGGGGCCCCGGAACCGTCGTGGATGACTCCATAGCGATGCACGTAGAGATAGGCGCCGCCGAGGAGTTCCCCCGACGCCAGTTCCATCGGGAAATCCTCGGGCGGCAGCAACACCCGGTCGTACTCGCCGTCCGGGTCGAAGATCCCCTCACTCGCGTCGACGATCTCCAGCTGGGCGGCGTCCAGCCAGGTGATGAACAGATCCCGGGAGACGCCGGGGGTGCGGAAGGGGGACGACGAGACGTACCCCAGTGGGCTCACGTACGCCGACACGCCGATGCCGATCCCCGTGACCCGGGCCTTCACCAGGGGGATCGTGGAGGACACGCCGAGCCCCTCCATCTTGTGCCGCAGCTGAGCCGGGCAAGCGTTGGAGCCCACCGAGATCACGGGGAAGCGGTCGCCCACCAGGGTCTGGTTGGCGCACATGAGGGCGTAGTTCAATGGCACGGGGCCGTGGCCCGCCGCACCCGCGCGGAAGCCGCCGGGAGGCTGCTCCACCAGCCACTTGGCCAGCCGCCGGTTCGGGATGGCCCGCAGCCGCAGGAACCGGTTCCCGTGCAGCAGACCGGACTCGGTGGGCCAGACGCCTGGGTAGCTGAGGGGATGCTCGCGAGGAGCTTCGGAGAGGCCGAGTGCTTCGAGCGTACGATCGTCCACTGTTCCGTCAGGCCTTTCGCCGTCGGATGGCTGACCGGGGATGACGCGTGCGCGGTCATCGTAAGGAACGGAGAGCCGTCCTCATAGAGGGCCCGGACAGCCCGGCGTGTTCAGCTCGCCGGCGGCAGTTCCCCCGAGCCGCGGGTGATCAGGCGGGTGGGGAGTTCGATGCGTTCCGGCGTGACGAGGGTGCCGTCGAGCTGGCGGAAGAGGCGTTCGGCGGCGGTGCGGCCGAGGGCGGCGGCGTCCTGGGCGACCACGGTGACACCGGGGTTCAGGAGATCGGCGAGTTCGATGTCGTCGAAGCCCACCAGGGCGACGGGGCGGCCGATCTCGGAGATGACACGGACCACGGTGACGGTGACACGGTTGTTGCCGGCGAAGATCGCGGTGACGGGGGAGGGGCCCGAGAGCATCTCCTCCGCCGCCTCGCGCACCCGCTGCGGATCGGTGACCCCGAGGGACATCCACGCGTCCTCGACCGGTATGCCGGCGTCCTCCATCGCCGCCCGGTAGCCGCGCAGTCGCTCGGCGGCCGTGTGGATGCGCGGCATGTCGCCGATGAAGCCGATCCGGCGGTGGCCGTGGGCGATGAGGTGGGCGACACCGTCGCGGGCGCCGCCGAAGCTGTCCGACAGGACGACGTCCGCGTCGATCTTCCCGGCCGGACGGTCCACGAAGACGGTCGCGACACCCGCCTTGATCTCGGGCTCCAGATAACGGTGGTCGTCACCGGCCGGGATCACCACCAGCCCGTCCACCCGGCGCGCGCACAGGGCGAGGACCAGCTCCTGCTCCCGGTCCGGGTCCTCGGCGCTGGAGCCGTTGATCAGCAGCGCGCCGTGGGCGCGGGCCACCTCCTCCACCGCCCGGCTGAGCGGACCGTAGAAGGGGTCGGCGAGATCCTCCAGGACGAGGCCGATGCTCGCGGTGCGCCCCTTGCGCAGCACGCGCGCGCTGTCGTTGCGGCGGAAGCCCAGCGCCTCGATGGCCTCCTGGACGCGGCGCTCGGTGTCCGGGGTGACCCCCGGCTCGCCGTTGACCACGCGCGAGACCGTCTTGAGGCCGACTCCGGCGCGCGCCGCCACGTCCTTCATGGTCGGACGGTTTCCGTAGCGGCTTCCGGTGAGGCGGTCTGCTCGGCGGGCGGTCTCTGCCACGATGTACTGTCCTGTCCTGTCGTCCACGGGGATGCGCCGGTCCATGGGGTTGTATGAGGATGTGGCGTCGAGCATAGAGCCTGGACAACGTTGTCAGATGCGGGAGACACTGTCCACCGCAATCTCCGGCCTGCGCCTTCCCCTCGAGGCGTGCGGTCCTTGCCGTCGTCACGGCGCCCTGAGCGCGGCGTCCGGCAGGGTCCGGTCCTGCCCGCACCCGGCCGGAGACCCGGACCCGCAGCGCGGCGGGCCCGGCACGACACCGCCTTGGGAGTTCTGACACTGATGCACACCGACCTCGTGGCCGCGCTCGACATCGGCGGCACCAAGATCGCCGGAGCGCTGGTGGACGGCCACGGCCGGATCCTGCTGCGCGCGCAGCGCGCGACGCCCGCACAGGAGGACGGCGACACCGTGATGCGCGCCGTCGAGGACGTGCTCGGCGAGCTCACCGTCTCACCGCTGTGGAGCGGAGCACGGGCGGTCGGCATCGGCAGCGCGGGACCGGTGGACGCCTCCGCCGGCACGGTGAGCCCCGTGAACGTGCCCGGCTGGCGCGGCTACCCGCTGGTCGAGGGGGTCCGCAGGGCCACCGGTGGGCTCCCCGTGGAGCTGATCGGTGACGGCGTGGCCATCACGGCGGCCGAGCACTGGCAGGGCGCCGCCCGCGGCCACGACAACGCGCTGTGCATGGTGGTGTCCACCGGAGTGGGCGGCGGACTCGTCCTCGACGGGCAGCTGCACCCCGGCCCCACCGGCAACGCGGGCCACATCGGCCACATCAGTGTCGACCTCGACGGCGACGCGTGCCCGTGCGGCTCCCGCGGCTGCGTGGAGCGCATCGCCAGCGGCCCGAACATCGCGCGCCGAGCACTGGACGCCGGCTGGCGGCCCGGCCCGGACGGCGACACGACGGCCGCCGCGGTCGGCGAGGCCGCCCGAGCCGGCGACCCGGTGGCCGTGGCCTCCTTCGAGCGGGCCGCGCAGGCCCTCGCCGCGGGCATCGCCGCGACCGCCACGCTCGTCGAGATCGACATCGCCGTCATCGGCGGGGGAGTGGCCAAGGCCGGCGAGGTCCTCTTCACGCCGCTGCGCAGGGCGCTGGCCGACTACGCGACGCTGTCCTTCGTGCAGCACCTGACCGTGGCGCCCGCGCTGATGGGCACGGACGCGGGTCTGGTCGGCGCGGCGGCGGCCGCGCTCACCCGCAGGACGAGCGCGACCGCGGCCGGGGTCTGAAGGGCTGACGCCGCGGCGTCGCGCCGGGGCACAGCCGGAGGAGCGAGGGTCCGGCTTCGTGGGCTCCTGGGCGGTCCGGGGGTTCTGCGAGCGGTCCGCCCCTGCCGTGTCCGCGGCCCGGGGCCGAGGTTCCGGCGTCGTGGGGTCCTGCAAGCGGTCCGCCCGTGCCGTACCCGCGGCCGGGACCTCCTCGCGGCGTTGCCCGCACGCAGGTGGCCCTCCATCCCCTGGTCCGCGGTGGGGCGTCGCGCTCTGCCGCGAAGGGCCGGCGCCCCTGCCCGAGACGGCCCCCGCCCCGGTCCCGAGCGAGGGCGGGCGCCGCGTCGGCCGGTCCGCCGTCGTACGCCCCGCCCTCGCGCTGTCACGGCCTCAGCAGCTGAGCTTCGCGTCCGCCCAGTCCGCGTGGTCCGAGTCGATCCCGTCGCCGCCGTCGGTGACGACGAGCCGGACCACCTGGGCCCCGGTCACGTCGGCCGTGACCGGCTGGGCCGGCATCGCGTTGGTGAGCACGCCGGTCGAGGCGACCTTGACGTCGTCGGCCCAGATCTCGAAGGCGACGGTGCCCTTGGCACCCTTCTCGTCGTCCACGCCCACGTCGGCGGTCACCTTCCCGCACGCCTTGCCGGTGTAGTACTCGACGACGCTCTCGGCGTGCACACCGAGCCCCTTGGCGTAGGCGACGCCTCCGAGAGTGATCGGACGACCGTCCCCGGCGGCGCTCTCGCCGTTGCTGGTGTCGCGCTCGACCGGCCCCCACCCGTTGGTCGTCGACAGCCACGGCAGGTCGCCGAGGGAGGAGATGCCCGAAGGGGCTGCCACGACGACGGACGCCTTCAACGGCAGTACGGTCCGGGCGCGTACACCGGTCGGCGAGCGGTACGCCGTCGTCAGCGTGAGGTCGTACGAGCCCGTGGGCGTGCCCTCGGGCGCGGTGACCCGCCACTGTGTGCGCAGGGCACGGCCGCTCGGCAGTACGGCCTGGGTGGTCGGACCGGTGGCCCGCACCGTCCAGCCCTCGGGCCCGCTCATCGTCACCGAGACGTGCCGCGCGGGCGTGCGGCCGAGGTCGGTGACCGTCGACGTCAGCGTGGCGGCCTTTCCGGCCTCCACCAACGGGTTTCCGTCCAGGCCGAGTTCGACGGCGGGCGGGTTCGCGGCCCACCGGGGGTCGGCCGCGACGCGGAACAGGACCGTGCCGTGCGCGGGTACGGTCGCCGAGATCGTGCCGGCGGTGTTGTAGCTCTTGTGCCGCCACAGGTCGCGCTGGGTGAACGCGTCGGCCGCGGGCAGGCCGACGGCCTGCGCGGTCGTGGCGATGCGCTGCGCGCTGCCGGTCTCGTTGAACAGCGCCACGGTGCGGCTGCCGTCCTTCATCTCCTTGGAGACGACCCAGCGTCCGCCCGAGGAGGACACCACCGTGCCCTGCTTGCCCAGCGGGTCCTGGTCGACGGCGATGACCTCCTTGTTGTCGAGGATGTCGAAGGTCGGCGCGGAGGCCTCGCGCAGGTCCGAGCCGATGAGCAGCGGGGCCGCCATGACCGACCACATGGAGAAGTGCGAGCGGTACTCGGTGTCGGTCATGCCGCCGTTGCCGACCTCCAGCATGTCCGGGTCGTTCCAGTGCCCGGGACCGGCGTGCGGGGCGAGGGGCAGGTTCTGCTTGAGGATCGACAGCATGGAGCCCCAGCTGTCGCTGATGTCCCCGGTCGTGCGCCACAGGTGGCCGACGTCGGCGGCCCACTCCCAGGGCTTGTTCTCGCCCCATTCGCAGATGCTGTAGACGATCGGCCGCCCGGTCGCCTTCAGCGCGTCACGCATGGTCGTGTAGCGCTGCCGGGCGTCGACGCCCTGGTTGTTGCAGTTGTCGTACTTGAGGTAGTCGACTCCCCAGTCCGCGAACTGCTGGGCGTCGCTGTACTCGTGGCCGAGAGCACCGGGGAATCCCGCGCTGTTGCAGGTCTTCGTGCCGGCGCTGGTGTAGATGCCGAGCTTGAGCCCCTTGGCGTGCACGTAGTCGGCGACCGCTTTGATGCCGCCGGGGAACCGCACGGGGTCGGGCACCAGTTTGCCGTTCGCGTCCCGGCTGGGCAGGGCCCAGCAGTCGTCCAGGTTGACGTACTGGTAGCCGGCGTCCTTGAGGCCCTTGGCGACGAAGATGTCCGCGATGCCCTTGACCATGTCCTCGTTGAACTCCGCTCGGCAGTGCGTGGAGTTCCAGTTGTTGAAGCCCATCGGAGGGGTGAGGGCGAGACCGTCGGTCAGAGCCGGGGAGGCGGGGGAGGCCGTGGCCGGTGCGGCCGGGGTGCTCCCGGGGGCGGCGAGAGCCGGTGAGGCGAGGCCGGCCGCACACAACAGTCCGGCGGCTAGCGCTCCGACCACTCTTCTGCGGGTTGTGCGGGTGTGAAGGTGACGCATCGTTACGTTCCTCCGAACTCGCGAAAGATGGGATGACGACATGTCCGCGACAATGATGCGCGTTTACGGTAGGACGTGTCGGACTCTGTTGGAAGAGAAGTGGTAACGGTTGTTCGATATCTCGTCAGAACCCTTGACGCTGCCTCCACATGGGAGTGAGATCCAAGCCTCGCGTTCGGTTGTGTTGGATGGCACCCCGAGGAGGGGGACATGGCACAGTCATCGTCGGACGGGCTTGTCGTGCCCGAAGGTTCCACAGGACATCGGATGTCCCGGCGAAATCTCCTGCGAGGCGCGGCCGTCGGAGTCGGCGCGGTCTCGCTCCCCGCCCTGCTGACCGCGTGCGGCGACGGGCCGGGAGGCGACAAGAACGAAGTCACCGTGGGGTCCAACGCGTCGGACGAGGTCCCCAAGAAGGCCTACGCGGCGGCCTTCGCGGCGTACGAGAAGAAGACCGGCAAGAAGGTCAAGGTCAACACCAAGGACCACAACGACTTCCAGGAGAACATCAACCGCTATCTCCAGGGCACGCCCGACGACGTCTTCATGTGGTTCGCCGGATACCGCATGCAGTACTTCGCCGAGAAAGGGCTGTTGCACGAGATCAGTGACGTCTGGAGCGGCTTCGACGGGTTCTCCGACGCGCTCAAGGAGCAGTCCACGCACGAGGGCAAGCAGTACTTCGTGCCGTACTACTACTATCCGTGGGCCGTCTTCCACCGGAAGAGCCTCTTCGCGAAGCAGGGCTACGAACAGCCCGCGAAATGGGACGAGTTCGTCGCGCTCGCCAAGAAGATGTCGAAGGACGGGACCCCCGTCGCGTTCTGCGACAAGGACGGCTGGCCCGCCATGGGCACCTTCGACTACATCAACATGCGGCTGAACGGATACGACTTCCACAAGTCCCTGATGGCGGGCGAGGAGACGTGGACCGACATCAAGGTCAAGAAGGTCTTCGACACCTGGCGCGAACTCATGCCGTACTACCAGAAGGGCGCCCTCGGCCGTACTTGGGAAGAGGCCGGCCAGAGCCTTCAGCAGCGCAAGACCGGCATGGCTGTGTTCGGAATGCCGCACCCCGGGACCCAGTTCCCGGAGAACGAGCGCGACGACATCGACTTCTTCGCCTTCCCCGAGATCGACCCGCAGTACGCGCAGGACGCCGTGGAAGCCCCCATCGACGGATTCCTCGTCGCCAAGAAGTCGAAGAACGCCGACGGGGCCGCAGCCCTGCTGAAATGGCTGGGCACCCCCAAGGCCGAGGACACCTATCTCGCGCTCGACCCCAACAACGTGGCCGTCAACGACGGCGCCGACACCTCCAAGTACACCGCCCTGCAGAAGAAGTCGGCCGAACTGGTGTCCGGAGCCAAACAGATCTCACAGTTCATGGACCGCGACACCCGGCCCGACTTCGCCTCGACCGTCATGATCAAGGCGATACAGGACTTCATCGGAAACCCGAAGGACGTCGACGGTCTCTGCAACAGCATCGAACGACAGAAGAAGACCATCTTCTCGTCGCCCGTCGGCTGAACCTGGGGGAAGACGTTCCGTGGCGCTCAACATCCCACGGCGCGCGGGACGACGACGGCTGCGGCGGTTCACCCGCCGCGACGTCGTCGTCCTCGGCGTGCTCCTCGGCATACCCGTCCTGCTCGACATCGCCATCGTCTGGGGCCCGACCCTCGCCTCCATCGGACTCTCCTTCACCTCCTGGGACGGCATCGGCGACATCCACTGGGTCGGCGGCGACAACTACAAGAACATGGCCGAGAACTACCCGGTCTTCTGGCCGGCCGTCCGCCACAACATCCTGTGGCTGCTCTTTCTCGGCCTGATCGCCACGCCCTTCGGCCTCTTCCTGGCCGTCCTCATCGACAGAGGCGTCCGCTTCAGCCGCTTCTACCAGTCGACGATCTACCTGCCGGTCGTGCTCTCCCTCGCCGTCGTCGGCTTCATCGCCCAACTGGTCCTGGGCACCGACCAGGGCGTGGTCAACACCATTCTGAACAACCACGACGACCCCGTCGACTGGCTCGGCGACTCACACCTCAACCTCTGGATGATGATGATCGCGGCGAGCTGGCGGCACACCGGCTACGTGATGATCCTCTACCTGGCCGGACTCAAGTCCGTGGACCCGCAGTTGAAGGAAGCGGCTGCGATCGACGGCGCGAACGAGCGCCAGACGTTCTTCCGCGTGGTCTTCCCGACGCTGCGCCCCGTCAACGTCATCGTCGGCGTCATCACCGTCATCGAGGCGCTGCGCGCCTTCGACATCGTCTACGCCGTCAACAAGGGCCGAAACGGCCTGGAACTTCTCTCGGTCCTCATCACGGACAACATCATCGGCGAGGCCAGCCGCATCGGATTCGGCTCGGCGATCGCGGTCGTCCTGCTCACCGTCTCCCTGGGGTTCATCGTGACGTTCCTGGTCCAAGAGCTGCGAGGTGCGCGCGACCGATGACCGCCGACATCCGCACCGACGCGCCCGTCCGAACGGAGCCCGCCACGACACGACGGCCCACTCCCCGCCGCGGGCCGCGCCCCGGCCGCTTCGGCGTGCACATCTTCCTGATGGGCGTGTCCCTGGCCTTCCTCGCCCCGCTCCTGCTCGCGGTCTACGCCTCGCTGCGGCCGTACGAGGAGACCGCACAGCGCGGCTACTTCTCGTTCCCGAGGCATCTGTCCTTCGACTACTACCGCCGGGCCTATACCGAGTCCGGCATGGGCAAGTACTTCACCAACACGCTGCTCATCGCCGTCCCCGGGGTGCTCGTCACCCTGTTCCTGGCGTCCTTCGTCGCGTTCGCGGTCTCCCGCCTCAAGCTGCGGGGCGGCCTCGTCCTGCTGATGTTCTTCACGGCGGGCAACCTGCTGCCCCAGCAGGTGATCGTGACTCCGCTGTACGTCCTGTTCAACAAGATCCCGCTGCCCTGGTGGATGTCCGACTCCCTCACGATGTACGACTCCTACTGGGCCGTGATCATCGTCAACGTCGGCTTCCAGCTGGGCTTCTGCGTCTTCGTGCTCGCCAACTTCATGCGGACCCTGCCGCAGGAGATCCTCGAGGCCGCGGTGGTCGACGGCGCCGGGGTCTGGACCCAGTTCTGGCGCATCACGCTTCCGCTGTGCCGGCCCGCCCTCGCCGCCCTCGGCACCCTCGAATTCACCTGGATCTACAACGACTTCCTCTGGGCCCTGATCTTCATCTCCAACCCCGACAAGCTCCCCGTCACGTCGTCCCTGAACAACCTCCGGGGCCAGTTCTTCACCGACTACAACCTGCTGGCCGCGGGCTCGGTCCTCGTCGCTCTCCCGACGATCCTCGTGTTCCTGCTCCTGCAGCGGCACTTCATCGCGGGACTGACGCTGGGGTCGACGAAGGGGTAGGGCTCGCCGTGCGCGCACGGTGTCCGGCAGGGCCTCCCGGCAAGCGCGCCGAGAGGCCCCGCCGGCTCGTCCACAGCAAGTCGTGAAGGGAAGTCGCCGCCCCTGGCACCCCCTGCTCCGCGTCAGGACGGGGCGAGGACACAGAACCCGGGCCCTCCGGGCCGGCCAGGCACGTTCCACGGGACGTCGCCCTGACCGAGGTCGAGGTCGGTGGCGCCGAGAGCACGCACCCGACCGACGCACGAGGCAGCCCGGCCGTGGGTTCTCAGCCCGTACCGAGGGCCGCCGCCTCGCCGCCGTCGTCGTCCGACTCCGCGTCCGGCGAGGGGACCGCGCCCTCGACCGCTCTTCGCCGCGCGGACTTCTGTCCCTTGGTCACGCACGCGGCCGAACGGGCCAGCTGCGCCTGCAACTGCTCGAACGCCGCCGGCCCTGCCAGATCCCGCAACCTGCGACTTCTGCTCATATCTGGAGAAACGATCCACCGCCCGGTCCGTAACCGGCCGCGCCCGAACGGAGCAATGGCGACGCCGCGTCCGGTGCCTTCCGGCCCGGACGCCGCTCCTGCACCCGTCGGGATCACATGCCGTCCAACAGTGACCGGCCCAGGTCACCCGGTACGCCCGCCTCCGGCGACTCCGCCCACAGCCGGGCGGCGATCTCATCCGCCTCGTCCTGCGGCGTACCCGCCTCGACCAGGATGACCCCCTTGCTGCCGTCGGGGAACTTCACGGCCCGAGCCTCTTTGCCCAGCCGGTCCAGCTTCGCCCTCTCCGGCATCCTCACTCCTTCCGTCGGGGAGGCCACGCTAGAACGCCTTCACCAGGGCCGACAGTCGAGTTCGGCCGTACGGCCTACTGCTCGGCCGCCCCACCGGTGAGTGCCAGGGGTGCCGGTGGGAAATGCTCGGCTTCTCGGGCCGCGCGCGTGACCCTTCGGCGGTTTGCCAGTTGAACCGGGCATGAAGAAGCGCAGCATGCTGGCCATTGCCTCTCTCGCCACCGGGTTCGTCGTCGCGGCGATCACTCCCTCCCACGCCCTGGACGGGGAAGCGCTGGGTGATCTGAACGTCGGTGACTCCCTCAGCACGGTCGATCACACGATCAGCAGCGACAGCCTGGCCGTCGACCAGGACGCGCTGGGCGGCGAGACCGGCTGAAGGGTTCCTTCCATGGCGCCGGTGCCCGGGGACGGGGCACCGGCGCCATGCTGTGGGCGCCCTCATCAGGGGCTGGTTTCCGTGGCAGGGTGGAGCGGGCAAGCCACAGGGGGCCAACAGAAGAGGGGGAATCGTGATCGTCTGGATCAACGGTGCGTTCGGTGCGGGGAAGACCACCACCGCACGGGAACTGATCGAGCTGATCCCGAACAGCACGCTCTTCGACCCCGAGGTCATCGGCGGCGCACTCACGCACCTGCTGCCGGCCAAGCACCTCGCCGAGGTCGGCGACTTCCAGGACCTGCCGATCTGGCGACGTCTGGTGGTCGACACCGCGGCGGCGATGCTCGCCGAGCTGGGTGGAGTCCTCGTGGTCCCGATGACCCTGCTCCGACAGGAGTACCGCGACGAGATCTTCGGCGGTCTGGCCGCGCGCCGTGTCTCCGTACGGCATGTGCTCCTCGCCCCGGCGGAAACGATCCTGCGCGAGCGAATAGCCGACCGTGAGGTGCCGCCGGAGCTGCCCGACGGCGAGATCAGGGTGCGCCAGTGGTCCTACGACCACATCGAGCCCTACCGTGCCGCGCTCGGCGCCTGGCTGACCGCGGACGCCCATCCCGTGGACACAAGCGCCCTCACCCCGTACGACGCGGCGGTCCGCATCGCCGAGGCCGTACGGACCGGGGAGGTTCCCGTCTGCGACATCGTGCAGACCCCCGAACCCACCGCGGAGACCGTCGCCGCCGGAGTGCTCCTCTTCGACGAGCAGGACCGGGTTCTCCTCGTCGACCCGACGTACAAGCCCGGCTGGGAATTCCCCGGCGGCGTCGTCGAGCCCGGTGAGGCCCCCGCCCGAGCAGGCATGCGCGAGGTCGCCGAGGAGACCGGCCTTACGCTCGAGGACGTGCCCAGGCTCCTGGTCGTCGACTGGGAGTCGCCCAGGCCGCCGGGATACGGGGGCCTGCGGCTGCTGTTCGACGGTGGCCGCCTCGACGTGGCGGCCACCCGGCGACTGCTGCTCCCCGGACCCGAGCTCCGCGACTGGCGTTTCGCCACCGAAGAGGAGGCGGCCGACCTCTTGCCGCCCGTGCGCTACGAACGGCTGTGCTGGGCCCTGCGGGCGCGCGAGCGGGGCGCGGCGCTCTACCTGGAGTCAGGGGTCCCCGTGGGGTGACACGGGGGAGTCGGGTCGGCCCGTGCGTGGTCTTCTCCGGCCGGATGCCGGATGCCGGATGCCGGATGCCGGATGCCGGATGCCGGATGCCGGATGCCGGATGCCGGATGCCGGACGCCGGGCGATGGACGCCGGACGCCGGGCATGAGCGGTCGGTGTCGACCGCTGCCCGGCACCCGGCCTGAAGAGCGGTCAGCTTGCCGCGTAGTTCCGCAGGAACAGCGCCTCGGCGACCGACAGACGCTCCAGCTCGTCCGGTGAAACGCCCTCGTTCACCGCGTGGATCTGTGCCTCCGGCTCGCTCAGGCCGATGAGCAGGATCTCGGCCCGCGGGTACAGCGAGGCGAGGGTGTTGCACAGCGGGATGGAGCCGCCCAGGCCCGCGTACTGCATCTCCTGGCCCGCGTACGCGACCGACATGGCATCGGTCATCGCCGCGTACGCCGGGCTCGACGTGTCGGCGCGGAACGGCTGGCCCTGGCCGATCTGCTCGGTGCTCACCCGCGCGCCCCACGGCGTACGCGTCTCCAGGTGGGCCTGGAGCAGCTTGGTCGCCTCGGCGGCGTCCGCGCCCGGCGGCACCCGCAGGCTCACCAGCGCGCGGGCGCCCGCCTGCACGGAGGCCGTCGCGCCGACCACCGGCGGGCAGTCGATGCCGAGGACGGTCACGGCCGGACGCGCCCAGATGCGGTCGGCGATCGTCCCGGAGCCGATGAGTTCCACCCCGTCGAGCACCTTGGCGTCCTTGCGGAACGACTCCTCGTCGTACTGCAGCCCGTCCCAGGCCTCGTCGCCCGCGAGACCGTCGACCGTCGTCGAACCGTCCTCGGCCCGCAGCGAGTCCAGGACGCGGATCAGCGCCGCCAGCGCGTCGGGCGCCGCCCCGCCGAACTGCCCCGAGTGCAGGTTCCCTTCGAGGGTGTCCACCTGAATGCGTACGAGGGTCATGCCGCGCAGCGTCGCGGTCACCGTCGGCAGCCCGGCGCGGAAGTTGCCGGCGTCGCCGATGACGATGGTGTCGGCCGTCAGCAACTCCGGGTGCTCCTCGGCGTACCGCTCGAGGCCGCCGGTGCCCTGCTCCTCCGAACCCTCGACGATCACCTTGACGTGCACCGGGACGCCGCCGTTCGCCTTCAGCGCCCGCAGGGCGAGCAGGTGCATGATGACGCCGCCCTTGCAGTCGGCGCTGCCGCGCCCGTACCAGCGGCCGTCGCGCTCCGTCAGCTCGAACGGCGGCGTCACCCAGCCCGCCTCGTCCAGCGGTGGCTGCACGTCGTAGTGCGCGTAGAGCAGGACCGTCTTCGCACCCTCCGGTCCGGGCAGGAAGCCGTACACCGACTGCGTGCCGTCAGGGGTGTCGAGCAGCGCCAGGTCCTGGAAGCCCTCGGCGCGCAGCGCGTCGACTATCCAGTTCGCCGCGCCCTCGCTCTCGCTCCTGGGATATTGGTCGAAGTCCGCCACCGACTTGAAGGCCACCAGCTCGGCGAGCTCCGCCTTCGCACGGGGCATGAGCGAGGCGACGGTCTCGGCGACCGGATTCGACGACATGGGCACGCTCCTTGTGGGTGCGACGTTGACTTCTGTGTACAGGTGATCAGGTGGTGCGTACGCGCTTACTGGTGTGCAGGGCGCATACGCTGCCGATCCTCCCACAGCGGCCTGCGGCGATGCCCGCCGTAGGATGCGGGGGACAGGTGCGGCAGACGGCTGGACTGGGAGCAGTAGACCATCGTGAGCAGCGAGAACACTTCGGCGGACGACGGGCAGCGGGTGTGGGACGTCGTCGTGGTCGGCGCGGGCCCCGCAGGGGCATCGGCCGCCTACGCGGCAGCGGTCGCGGGACGCAGTGTCCTGCTGCTGGAGAAAGCGGAGCTGCCCCGCTACAAGACGTGCGGCGGTGGCATCATCGGCCCGTCGCGCGACGCGCTGCCACCCGGCTTCGAGTTGCCGTTCCGTGACCGCGTGAACGCGGTCACGTTCTCGCTCGACGGCAGGTTCACCCGCACCCGGCGTTCCAAGCAGATGCTGTTCGGGCTGATCAACCGGCCGGAGTTCGACCAGCAGCTCGTCGAACACGCTCAGAAGGCGGGCGCCGAGCTGCGCACGGGCGTCACGGTCTCCCGAGTCGAGCAGCACGGCTCGGCCGTCCCCGACCGGCGCACCGTCGCCGTCGTGCTCCAGGGCGGCGAGACGGTACTGGCGCGGGCGGTCGTCGGCGCCGACGGCAGCGCCAGCCGCATAGGAGCTCACGTCGGTGTGAAGCTCGACCAGGTCGACCTCGGCCTGGAGGCGGAGATCCCGGTCCCGCAGACCGTCGCCGAGGACTGGCAGGGCCGGGTCCTCATCGACTGGGGCCCCATGCCCGGCAGTTACGGATGGGTGTTCCCCAAGGGGGACACGCTCACCGTCGGCGTGATCTCCGCGCGTGGCGAAGGGGCCGCCACCAAGCGCTACTTGGAGGACTTCATCGCCCGCCTCGGCCTCGCCGGCTTCGAACCGGCGATCTCCTCGGGTCACCTCACGCGCTGCCGCGCCGACGACTCCCCGCTGTCGCGCGGCCGGGTCCTGGTGTGCGGGGACGCGGCCGGGCTGCTCGAACCGTGGACGCGTGAGGGCATCTCCTTCGCGCTGCGCTCCGGGCGGCTCGCGGGGGAGTGGGCGGTACGGATCGCCGAGGCGCACGACGCGGTGGACGCGCGGCGCCAGGCGCTCAATTACGCCTTCGCCGTCAAGGCGGGCCTCGGCGTCGAGATGAGCGTCGGCAAGCGCATGCTCAACGCCTTCGAGCGCCGCCCCGGTCTGTTCCACGCGGCGCTCACGACCGTCCGGCCCGCGTGGAGGGCCTTCACCGGGATCACCCGTGGGTCGACGTCGCTCGGCGAGCTGGTACGTACCCATCCGATGGCCGGCCGGGCTCTGACCGCGTTCGACCGCGGAGCGGCGGGCACGGTCGAGGGCTGAGTGTCGGCGCCGGCAACCGGTGAGTTCGGGGCGGCGGCAGAGCTCGGCATGAGGGCCGAGGCGGGTACGGGGGTCGGTACGCCCTGGACGCCGGGGTGCGCGGGCCTCTTGAAGGCCGGACGCCGCCGACGGCTCAGTGCCCGGCCCTGGCCGACGCGCCCACGGCCGGGTCCGTGGTGAACCGCTGCCCGCCGGCGGCCGGGCGGCCGCCGGTCGGCAGGGTCAGCCGGTGACCGTGACGCGGAAGACCGGGTGGTCCGGGGCGATGCGCAGCAGTTCCTCGTTGGACGAGTCGGGGCCGACACCGTTGAAGAAGACGCCGACTTCCGCCTTCCAGCGCTTGAGGTAGGCACGCAGCAGCGGGACCTTGTCCGCGTCGGCGACCTCGGTCGCCGTGAACACGTCCACGTTCTTGCCGAGTCGCAGCTCGCCGCCGCCCGCCGCCCGCATGTTGTGCGTCCACTGGACATGTCCGCGCGGGGCCACCAGGTACTGCTGCCCGTCCACGACGAGCAGATTGACCGGGGTCGTCCGCCACTCGCCGCTCTTGCGGCCACGCACGGCCAGCACGCGGGAGCCCCAGACGCTGAGCCCGCGACGCGTGATCCAGGCGACCGCGCGGTTGAAGACGTTCACGGTGAACCAGCCGGGCTTCTGGACGTGAGTGGACATGATGACCCCCATCGATCGAGAGAGCGACGCTCTCTGTTGTGAGCACTGCTCTCGTTCGAGAGCAGTCTGCTCCAGATCGGTGCACCAATGCAAGAGCGGTGCTCTCTTTTCGGAGCGCCGTTCTTCAATCAGGGCGCCGATCTGGCTTGGAAGCATCGCTCCGGTTTCGGATCGATGCTCTCCTTTGTGTGCAGTGCTCTGCGAACGTGTCAGACTGCCCGGCATGAGTACCGCACGAGGGACGCGAGCATGAGTACGGCACGAGGGGCGCGAGCCCGGGCCAGGATCGAGGTCACCGCGGCCATCAAGGACGAGGCGCGCAGACAGCTCGCCGCGGACGGTGCCGCCAAACTCTCGCTGCGGGCCGTGGCCCGCGAACTCGGCATGGTCTCGTCCGCGCTGTACCGCTACTTCCCCAGCCGTGACGACCTGCTGACCGCACTCATCATCGACGCGTACGACTCGCTCGGCGAGACCGCTGAGGCGGCGCACGCCGAGGTGGCAGGGGCGGACCCCCGGGAGCGCTGGATCACCGTCTGCACGGCGGTACGCCGCTGGGCGCTGGAGCATCCCCAGGAGTACACGCTGATCTACGGCTCGCCGGTCCCCGGTTACACCGCCCCGGAGACGACCATCCCGGCCGCTGCCCGGGTGGGGCTGCTCCTGATCTCCATCGTCAGGGACGCGTACCGGGACAAGGGGCTGGCCCGCACGCCGCTGCCCGCCGAGCTGAAGCCGGAGGCGCGGCGCATGGCCGCCGAGCTCGCGCCGGACCTGCCGCCCGAGGCGGTGACGGCGCTCGTGGCCGCATGGGCGCAGCTGTACGGGCTGATCGGTTTCGAGCTGTTCGGGCAGTTCCACCGGGTCGTCGAGGACCGGGAGGCGTTCTTCCGGCACGCGGCGGGGCGACTGGCCCACGAAGTCGGTCTGGTGTCCCCGCGGACGGCCGGTTCCGCGGGCTAGTACAGCTGGTCGGGCGGACTGGCCGGGCTGTCCGGTCGGACGGGCTGGTCGTCCACCGCTCCGCGGGGCGCCCCGGTACTCCCCGGGGAGTACGCCTGATCACCTCGCCCGGCGGACGCGGTCGCCGTCCGGGGAGGTCTAGCGTGGCCGTCATGGAAGAGCAGCGCACCCCCAGGTTCCCGGGGTGGGGAGGGCCGCACCTGTGGTGGCGGCACGGGCCGCCCGGCTGGAGCCGCTGGGGCGACCCGGAGCGTGCCGCCCGCCTGCCGTGGCGGTCCACGCTCGCGCTGACGGTCTTCGTCCTCATCGGCTCGAACGTCGCGGCCCACTCCCAGACCGGCGATCGCGTCCAACTCGACCTCTTCGGGCGGGCGCTGTTGCTCGCGGCCTGCGGGCTGCTGCTCTGGCGGCAGAGGTGGCCGGTGCCCGTCGCGTTCGGCACGGCGGGGGCGGCGCTGGTGTATCTCGGCGCCGGATACCCGTACGGTCCCGTCTTCCTCACCGTCGCGCTGGGCTGCTTCAGCGCGGTCGTCAGCGGGCACCGCCGGGCCGCCTGGACGGCGGTCGGCATGCTCTGGGCCGGGCATGTGCTGGTGGGGCACTGGCTGTACCGGTGGCTGCCGCCCGCCGGGGACCGGTCGGCGTCCTGGGGGCAGGAGATCGTGACCGCCACCTGGATCGTGGCGATCGTCGCGCTGTCGGAACTGGTACGGGTGCGCCGAGAGCAGTGGGCCCGTGACCGGGCCGAACGGGCGCAGGCCGCGCGGCGGCGTGCCGACGAGGAACGGCTGCGGATCGCGCGTGAGCTCCACGACGTGCTGGCGCACAGCATTTCGGTGATCAACGTCCAGGCCGGCGTCGGCCTCGCGCTGCTCGACTCCGACCCGGAACAGGCGCGCACGGCGCTGACGACCATCAAGGCCGCCAGCAAGGAGGCGCTCGGCGAGGTCCGGCAGGTGCTCGACACACTGCGTGCCCCGGGGGAGGCGCCGCGTGCCCCGGCACCGGGACTCGACCGCCTCCCCGAACTGGTCGAGCAGGCGGCGGGCGCGGGCCTCACGGTGGAGGTCGAGGGCGCGGACGCGGTGCCGAAGCTGCCGCCCGGGATCGACCTGGCGGCGTTCCGCATCGTCCAGGAGGCGCTCACCAACGTCGTACGGCATTCGGGCTCGCGGCGCGCGCGGGTGCGGCTCGACCATGGGGAGAGCGCGCTGCGTCTGCGGATCGACGACGACGGACCGTCCACCGGCGCCGACGCGGGCGGAAGCGGTAACGGTCTGGCCGGAATGCGGGAGCGGGCCGCGGCCCTGGGTGGCACGATCGAGGCGGGCCCTCGTGGGGACGGGGGCTTCCGCGTGCTGGCCGTACTGCCGTCGAAGGTCGAGGAGGACCGGTGATCCGCGTACTGCTCGCCGACGACCAGGCACTGGTGCGGGCGGGGTTCAGGGCGTTGCTCGACGCGCAGCCGGACATCGAGGTGGCCGGTGAGGCGGCCGACGGCGAGGAGGCGCTGCGCAAGGTGTGCGAACTACGGCCGGACGTCGTCCTGATGGACATCCGGATGCCGCTGCTGGACGGCCTCGCCGCGACGCGCCGGGTCACCGACGACGCGGATCTGAAGGACGTCAAGGTGGTCATGCTCACCACGTTCGAGCTGGACGAGTACGTCTTCGAGGCGATCCGCTCGGGGGCCTCCGGCTTCCTCGTCAAGGACACCGAGCCGGAGGAACTCCTGCGCGCCGTACGGGCGGTGGTCGAAGGTGACGCCCTGCTGTCACCGGGGGTGACGCGGCGGCTGATCTCGGAGTTCGCGGCTCGTTCCAAGGAGCCGGCGGCCGCGGAGTCCCTGGCCGAACTCACCGAGCGGGAGAGGGAGGTGATGGCCCTGGTCGGCATCGGCCTCTCGAACGACGAGATCGCCCGCCGTCTGGTCGTCAGCCCGCTCACGGCGAAGACCCACGTGAGTCGCACGATGGTGAAGCTGGGGGCCCGGGACCGGGCCCAACTGGTCGTTCTCGCCTACGAGTCGGGGCTGGTGCGGCCGGGCTGGCTGGGCTGAGCGACGGTCTCGCGTCCGAAGCGGACCAGCACGGTGACCACCCGTACGGCGAAGACGAGGACGGCCGTGCCGACGCCCGTCATGGCGAGTGCCCGCACGGCGGTGTCCGGCAGGGCGAGGAACAGCGCCGGGCCGGCCACCGTCCCGAAGGCGACGGCCGCCACGAACGCGGCGCTGAGCAGCGCGTATCCGATCTCCACGGTCATCGCGTCCCGCTGAGCCTGGGTGCGCCGCTCGGGCGTGGTCCGGGCCTCGTCCGCGGTCCGCGTCCCGGGCGTGGAGCCGTCGGTGTGCGTGCCTTCCGTGCGTTGGCCGCGTGAACGCCCAGGCGATCCCCCGTGGTTCTTCATCCGGCGAGTGAAACAGGTGTGCGTCCGGCGGGGCAAGGGGCCTCGCCGGACGCACACCGTGGGGAGCCGTCGCCCTAGTCGCGGAGCGCCACGGGCTCCTTCTCGGCCTCCCTCTCAGGGGACTTGGCGACCAGGACCGAGTGTCCGGTGCGCCGTGTCCGCAGTCCCGGCAGGGTGATCAGCAGGCCCGCCACCGCGATGCCCGTCACCACGATCAGGCCGGGACGGTAGCTGTCGAGGACGGCTTGGGGCGAGGCGCCCTCGGACGAGTTCGCGGTCACGACCGCGGTGACGACGGCCAGGAAGATCGCGCCGCCGACCTGCACCGAGGTGTTGAGCAGACCCGAGACCATGCCCTGCTCGTGGTCCTCGACACCGTTGGTGGCCTGGATGTTGAGCGAGGGGAAGACCAGCGCGCAGGCCGCGCCGATCAGCAGCATGGTCGGCAGGATGGCCGCAGCGTACCCGGGGTCGAGGTCGACGCGCAGGAAGAGCGCGTAGCCGGCGACCATCAGGGCGAAGCCCGTCGCGATGAGCCGTGGTGTGCCGAACCGGTCGACGACGGCGCCCACCTTCGTGGAGGACAGCGCCACCAGCGCGCCGGCGGGCAGGAAGGCGAGTGCCGTGTGCAGGGCGGACCAGCCCAGCAGCGACTGCATGTACAGCGTCACCAGGAACTGAAAGCCGACGTACGAGCCGAAGAAGGCCATCGCGCCGAGCTGGGCCCGGATCTGGCTGCCCGAGCGCAGCACGCCGAGCCGGATCAGCGGGCTCGGGCTGCGTCGCTCGACAGCCACGAAGACGGTGAGGAGGACGGCGACCGCGGCGAAGGAGAGCAGCGTGCGGGCCGAGCCCCAGCCCGCTTCGGGGGCCTGGACCACGGTGAAGACGAGCAGCAGCATCGCGCCGGTGCCGAGGATGGCGCCGGGTATGTCGTACCCGCGGTGGTCCTTCTCGCGCTCGCTGCGCGGGATGAGCCTCAGTCCGGCGAACAGGGCGATGACTGCGATGGGTGCGGGCAGCAGCATGGTGAGGCGCCAACTCGCCTCGGTGAGCAGGCCGGACAGGACGAGGCCCATGGAGAAACCAGTGGCCGCGCAGGTGGTGTAGATGGAGAGCGCGCGGTTGCGGAGCGGGCCCTCGGCGAACGTCGTGGTGATGATCGACAGGCCGGCCGGGGCGGTGAACGCCGCGCTGAGGCCCTTGATGAAGCGGCTGGCGATGAGCAGCGGGCCCGAGTCGACGAGACCGCCGAGCAGGGAGGCGAGCGCGAAGACCGCGAGAGCGACCAGGAAGACCTGGCGCCGGCCCAGCAGGTCGGCGGTGCGTCCGCCGAGGAGGAGCAGTCCGCCGTATCCCAGGATGTAGCCGCTGACGATCCATTGGAGCGTCGAGGTGGACAGGTCGAGTTCGGAACCGATGGACGGCAGGGCGACGCCGACCATCGACACGTCCAGCGCGTCCAGGAACATCGCGGCGCAGAGCACCAGCAGAGTGCCCCACAGCCGAGGGATCCAGCGCCCCTGTGACGCGGAGTGGGTGAGCGGAGAGGTCATGCGGTCAGACTACATGCACATGCATTGGATGCAAGCGCATTTAATTCCGATGCAACAAAGCGGATTCTTTGCTACGGTGCGGCCATGGCGGCGAAGAAGGCCGAGCAAGGGCTCGTCAACGAATGGCGCGACATCCTGGCGGTGCACGCCCGCACCCTGTGCGAACTGGACCGCGAGCTGCATCAGCACGGTCTGGGCGCCAGCGACTTCGAGGTGCTCGACGTCCTCGCCGAGGGCACCGCTTCCGACGGCGGCGCCTCCTACCGCGTCCAGGAGATCTCCGAGCGCGTCCACCTGAGCCAGAGCGCTCTGTCCCGGCTCATCGGCCGCCTGGAGAAGGACGGTCTGGTCACGCGGGGTATGTGCGAGGAGGACCGCAGGGGCGTCCGCGTGTGCCTGACGCCGAAGGGGCGCACCCTGCACGGTGAGGTGCTTCCCGTGCAGCGCGCGGTGCTGACCCGGATGCTGGCCGGTGGCGCGCCCTCCGGCTGCGAGTGACCGGACCGGTCGCCCGGGGCCGTGGTGCGGCGCCTCGGATCTGGTTGATCTTCAGCTCCAGGTGATCCCGGACTTCGCCCGCCACACTTCGGCCGTCGAGGCGTCGCCCGTCAGGCCCGGGAACGACTGGCGGTTCCACAGGGACAGGTAGAGCTCGTCGGCAGGGCCGGCCAGCTCGCAGTCCGCCGCTCCTCGCCCCTCCCGCTCGCAGACCGGCGGCTCCTGCGAGAGCCGTAGGGTCCAGACCGCGTCCGGGACGTCAGTCGCCCGCACCCGCAGGACGCGCGGCTCCTGTGTCCGCACCTTGCTCCGCGTCCTGCCGTGGAAGCCGCGCAGCAGCTCGTCGATGCCGTCCACCGCGAACTGAGCCGCGACGGCGCTCCGTTGCGGGCCGAGTGCCGACTCGGCGTCGACCCGGTGCACCGTCGTCTCGTGGGCCTGCCGCCGCGCCCAGAAGGCGAGCGGTGAAGGGGCCGGCAGAAAACTCCAGCACTGTACGTCCGGCGTGGCGCCCGCCAAGGTGTCGACGAGCCGTCGGTGTCCGTCCCTGAACCAGCTCAGGAGGTCGGCGCCGTCGAGATCCGGCAGGCCACCGTCGGGGTGGTACGAAGTGTGCCCCTCGGCGACGAACGAGGTCGCCCACCGGTGCACCATGCCCGTGTGCCGCACCAGGTCCCGCACCTGCCAGCCGGGACAGGTCGCGACCTTGGCGTCGGCACCCGCCTCCTCCGCGGCCCCTGCCAGCAGCCGGCCCTCACGGTCCAGGGTCTCCACGAACTCCGTAATCTCCATGCGGCGAGTCTGCCCGACGGGGCGCGGCCGAGACAGGCGGCACGGTGGTGCGGCCCGGTGTGCACAGGGCGTTCGCATGGCGGCGGCATCGCCCTCGCCGGGCGTTCGTGTCGTGGCGGGGTCAGCCCACTGCCGCCCGCCGGGTCGCGAACCCGATGACGGCGGCCACGGCTGCCAGCGCCGCCACACTCGTCAGGGCGGTGGGCAGCGAGTACCAGTCGGCCATGAATCCGATCGCGGGCGGTCCGAGGAGCATGCCGCCGTAGCCGAGCGTGGACGCGACGGCGACGCCGCTCGGACCGGCGAGCGACCCCGCGCGTTCCACGGCGACCGGGAAGATGTTGGCGAGCCCGAGCCCGGTGACGGCAAAGCCGAGCAGGGCCGCCCAGACCGAGGGGGCGAGCGAACCCAGCAGCATGCCGAGCGCCGCCGTGGTGCCGCCGGCGACGAGGGTGCGGGTCCGCCCCAGGCGTTCGAGGAGGGTCGTGCCGCTCAGCCGCCCGATCGTCATGGCGAGGGCGAAGCAGGAGTAGCCGGCCGCCGCGACGCCCGGGTGCGCGTCCAGGTCCTGTTCCAGGTGCAGTGCGCCCCAGTCCGCGAGGGCGCCCTCTCCGTAGGCGGTGCACAGGGCGATCAGACCGAAGACGATCACCAGCAGGCGGACCCGGCCGTCCATGGTCCGACCCGCGTCCGCGTCCCGGTCCTCGCGATCGGGTGGCGTCGGCACCTCCTGGCGGAGCAGGGTCCGTCCGGCGAGAGCCGTGACGAGCAGGCCGATCAGACTGAGACCGAACAGATGGCGGGTGGCGGACAACTGGCCGGCCACCAGACCGCCGAGTCCCGCCCCGATCATGCCGCCGAGGCTGAACGCCGCGTGGAAGCTCGGCATCACCGGACGGCGCAGAGCGGCCACGAGGTCGACGGCCGCACTGTTCATGGCGACGTTGATCCCGCCGTAGGCGGCACCGAACACCAGCAGTACGGCGGCGAGTGCGCCCGCGGAATGCGTCAGCGGAGGCAGCATGACGCTGAGCGACAGCAGGACGCCGCACACCACGGTCATCGGGTGGCTGCCGAAACGGCGGCACAGCCGTCCGGTGAGCATCATCGTGATCACGGCGCCCGCGGAGACGCCGAGCAGGGCGAGGCCCAGGGTGCTCGCCGAGGCGCCGGTCTGTTCCTTGACCGCGGGAATGCGGACGACCCATCCGGCGAAGACGAAGCCGTCCAGGGCGAAGAAGGTGGTGAGGGCCATACGGAGCCGGGTGAGGTCGTGACCTGGCGTGATGTGAGGGGTGAGGGGTTTGTTTATTAGCGGCACAAATTCAGGCTAGGTGGGTGGGTCGGCGGAGGCAAGAGAGTTGACGGCTGAACGATCGGGGGTGGCCGGACGGACGGTCGGCCGTATGCGGCGGTCCTCGCCTGTTCCTGTGACTCCGTCGCGCCTGTTTCTGTGAGGCGTCGCGCAGCTTCGGTCGCCTCGTCGCGCGGACGGACGGGCGGGAATGCCCCGTCGCTGTCCGGTCGACGGCGTTCGAGGCTGCCGAGGCGTCGAACCGGTGTGGCCGGTGGGCCTCCGGTGGGGGAGTGCGGCCATGGTGGCGAGTGGGGCGTGCGGGGTGGCCTCCGGTGTCTTCGGAAGGCGCGAAAACCCGGGATGTGCGGGTCGGACGGCCCTGAGCGGACCGGTCCGCCCGATCCGCCGACTTCCGTTGCGGTAGGTGCCCTTGACAGCGTGCGTACTGTTTCGCGACGTTTGAGCCCTGCCGAACCGTTCAGGTCTCGGCCGCCGGTCGAGTGGGGAGCGTGTACACGGCGGGATCGGCAGATACCAAGGAATGGCAGCACGCGGACAGCGCGTCATGGGGGGAGAGCGGTCGTCCATGCGTTCCATGAACAGTGATCCACACGCCTCACCGGCCTGCGTCGCGACCGGTACGTCCCTCGCGGAGTCTCTGGAAGGGCGGTTGATCTGAGGTGGACATAACGATCCACGGACTCGACGAACTCGGTGCCTCGCTGTCCAAGGCGTGGCATCAGGCCATGGACGAGTCGCCCGTGTACGCCAACCCGTTCCTGGCGCCGGAGTTCGCGATCGGGGTCGGCAGGCACCGCTCGGGGGCGCAGGTGGCGGTCCTGTGGGAGGACGGGGAGGCCGTGGGCTTCTTCCCGTACGAGCGCAACGTCTTCGGCGTCGGCCGGGCCGTCGGGCTGGGGCTCTCCGACTGCCAGGCCCTCGTGCACCGCCCCGGTGTCACCTGGAACGCTCAGGAACTGCTGCGGGCCTGCGGCCTGTCCATCCTCGAATTCGATCATCTCGTCGAGGAGCAGAGGCCTTTCGCCAAGCACGTCACGGGGACCTTCGCCTCGCCGGTCATCGACCTGGAGCGCAGCGACGGCGACTACGCGCGCTGGCTGCGCGCCACGTACCCGGGGCTGGCCAAGACGACACTGAAGAAGGAACGCCGGATCGGGAGAGACGCCGGCGAACTGCGGTTCGTCTTCGACGAGCGCGACCCGCGGATGCTGCGCCGGCTCATGGAGTGGAAGTCCGCGCAGTACCGCAGGACGGGGCGGATGGACCGGTTCGCGCGGCCGTGGATCGTCGATCTGGTGGACCACCTGTTCGACGTCCGCGAAGAGCATTTCACCGGCGTGCTGTCCGTGCTGTACGCGGGGGACCGGCCGGTGGCGGCCCACTTCGGGCCGAGGTCGCGGACCGTGCTCGCGGCGTGGTTCACCGCGTACGACCCCGACTTCCACTACTACTCACCCGGGTTGATCATGCATCTGCGGACCGCGGAGGCGGCCGGCCGCGACGGGGTGCGGATCATGGACCTGGGGCGCGGTGACAAGGAGTACAAGGACTGGCTCAAGACCCGTGAACTGCGCGTGGGCGAAGGCTTCGCGGCCCGTCCCCATCCGGTGGCGGCGGCGCACAGAATGTGGCGCAGACCGGTGCGCGGTCTGCGCAACACGGTCCTCGCGCATCCCGCGCTCAGGGAGAGGGCCGACCGTCTGCTGAAGACGGCCGGCTCGATGCGTACGTCGCGTCGGCGGGGCTCCGGCGGAGCGGGGGCGCGGTGGCGCTGAGCGCCGCCTCCCTGTGAGGGGCCTGCGTGCGGGGCGGGCGTCCGGTGCGGCTGCGTCTCCGTCGTGCTGTCGACGGGTTCGCGGGCGGGCCGGGTGTGCCTGCGACGGCCGCGGCGTCCGCGGCCGGGTGGATGGGGTCGCGAGGGTGGTGCCGTACGCCCACCGCGACGTCCTTGTTCCTGTCGGGGCGGGGGCGAGTTGTCCGTGCGCCGACCGCGTCGCTGCGACGAATGCGTCGCGAGAGCGCGGCGCCGACGGCAGGTGGGTGGGCCGCGCCATCCCAACTCCTCTTCGTGAGCCGCCTCCTGATCCCGGACGGCCCGTGACGGCGACGGCGTCTGGACCGCGCGCTTCCTCCGGCTCGGCCGCCCGGTATGTAGTGATATGGCCGAACAATTCACCGTGGCGATGCCTCAAGTGGTCCTGCCCGCGTGACCGGAAGAGGGTCGGGTTAGCATATGAGCACCGCCTAGCTCGAAAGATAAACCTGTGACTGTCAATGACGACTCGTTCACCAACTGGAAGAACCGCGAGGAGATCGCGGAGTCGATGATCCCGATGATCGGGAAGCTGCACCGGGAGCGTGACGTCACGGTCCTGCTGCATAGCCGGTCGTTGGTGAACAAGTCGGTGGTCAGCATCCTGAAGACCCACCGATTCGCACGGCAGATCGCCGGTGAGGAACTCTCGGTCACCGAAACCCTGCCTTTCCTGCAAGCTCTCACCGCGCTCGATCTCGGCCCCTCCCAGATCGACATCGGCATGCTCGCCGCGACGTACAAGGCCGACGACCGCGGTCTGTCGGTGGCGGACTTCACTGCCGAGGCCGTCGCCGGTGCGATCGGCGAGAACAAGCTCGACCGCTCCACCGGCCGTGACGTCGTCCTCTACGGCTTCGGCCGCATCGGCCGCCTCGTCGCCCGTCTGCTGATCGAGAAGGCCGGTTCCGGCAACGGCCTGCGCCTGCGTGCCATCGTCGTCCGCGGCGGCGGTGACCAGGACCTCGTCAAGCGCGCCTCGCTGCTGCGCCGCGACTCGATCCACGGTCAGTTCAACGGCACGATCACGGTCGACGAGACGAACAGCACGATCGTCGCCAACGGCAACGCGATCCGGGTGATCTACGCCAACGACCCGTCGGACGTCGACTACACGGCGTACGGGATCAAGGACGCCATCCTCATCGACAACACCGGCAAGTGGCGCGACCGGGAGGGTCTCTCCAAGCATCTGCGCCCCGGTATCGACAAGGTCGTCCTGACCGCCCCTGGCAAGGGTGACGTCCCGAACATCGTCCACGGCGTCAACCACGACATGGTGAAGCCGGACGAGCGCATCCTGTCCTGCGCCTCCTGCACCACCAACGCCATCGTCCCGCCGCTGAAGGCCATGGACGACGAGTACGGCGTCCTGCGCGGCCACGTGGAGACCGTCCACTCGTTCACCAACGACCAGAACCTGCTGGACAATTACCACAAGGCCGACCGTCGCGGCCGCTCCGCGCCGCTCAACATGGTGATCACCGAGACCGGTGCCGCCTCCGCCGTCGCCAAGGCGCTGCCCGACCTCAAGGCGCCGATCACCGGCAGCTCGATCCGTGTCCCGGTGCCCGACGTCTCGATCGCGATCCTCAGCCTGCGGCTCGGCCGAGAGGCCAGCCGCGAAGAGGTCCTCGACTACCTCCGCAACGTCTCGCTGCACTCGCCGCTGAAGCGGCAGATCGACTTCACCACCGCCCCCGACGCCGTCTCCATGGACTTCGTCGGTTCGCGCCACGCGTCGATCGTGGACGCCGGCGCCACCAAGGTCGACGGTGACAACGCGATCCTCTACCTCTGGTACGACAACGAGTTCGGCTACTCCTGCCAGGTCATCCGCGTCGTCCAGCACGTCTCCGGGGTGGAGTACCCGACCTACCCGGCCCCGGTGGCCTGACTCGTAGGTCTCTGACGGACACCCGGAACGTTCCGGACAACCCTGGACACCGGGGAGGTCCACCGGGTCCTCGCGACGGGCGGGGTGGTCGGAGAGGCGGTCGGACTCGTCGCGAGTCCGGTCGCTCTCCCACCATCCCGCCCGTCGTCGTGCGCGGGGAGACCTGGTCCGACGGGTTCGCCGAGCCGCTCCGTGCGGGCGTCAGGATGCGCCAGAATTGGCATCATCCATGCGTTGGCCGCGCGTCAGATCGTCCAATTCCTCGTTGAATACCCGGGGTTGCATCCGACGGGGCGGCGAGTCTTGCTATCGTCCTACTCGTCGGTAGCAAGCTGCACGGGGGTAGCGAGGCACCTGCGCGCACAACGCGGCTGCTCCTCGGGCGGGTTGGCCGAGACGGACGTTCTGGCAAGGGGGCCAGGCGGCCACGGTCACCACGCGGACGCGTCGAGGCGTCCCTCAGACATGCCTTCGAACGCCACTTCTCCCATCCTCCAGCTCGACGGACTTCATATCTCCGGACCTCATCACCCGGTCCCCATTCCACGGACTTCGCTTTCCGCGCCCCATGATCCGAACAGGTGAGACTCGTCAAATGGCCCGTTCCCTGGTCGACTTACTGACCGTGCACGCCTCGCAACAGCCCGAGGCGACCGCCTACCGCTACCTCCTCACGGGCGACGCTGACGGGGAGGTCCAGGACATCACGTACGCGAGGCTGGCCCGTCGTTCCCGTGCCGTCGCCGCCTGGCTCCAGGACCGCGGTCTCGCCGGTGCGCGCGCCGTGCTCCTCTATCCGCCCGGCATCGAGTTCATCTGCGGCTACCTGGGCTGCCTTTCGGCCGGAGTCGTCGCCGTGCCCGGCGTGCCCCCGCAAGGGCGGTCCAAGAACCACCGCGCGCTGATCCGGACGAAACGCCTGATCGCCGACGCGGACGCCACGGTCGTCCTCGGCGGACGGGAGGTGCTCGCCGCCCTGAGCGCCATGGCCGAGCACCTGCCCGAACTGGCCGGTATCACCTGCGTCGCCACCGAGGACATCCCCGACGAGGCGGCCGACGCCTGGCACGAACCCGACCTCGCCCCCGATCAGGTCGCCTTCCTCCAGTACACCTCCGGCTCCACGTCAGTCCCGCGCGGAGTGATGGTCACCCACGGAAACCTGCTGGACAACGAGCGGATCATCACGGAGCGGATGGGGCACACCCCCGACGCGATCGCCGAGCACCGCCGCGAGATGTTCGTCAGCTGGCTGCCCGTGTACCACGACATGGGCCTGATCGGTCCGGTCCTGAACACGGTCTACCTCGGCGTCACCGCGACGCTGTTCTCCCCGCTGCACTTCCTGCAACGGCCCGGTCGCTGGCTCGACGCCGTGACCCGGTACCGCCCGCACACCAGCGGCGGCCCCAACTTCGCGTACGAGCTGTGCCTCAAGCACGCCACGCCCGAGCTCCTCGACGGCCTGGAACTCAGTTCGTGGAAGGTGGCGTTCAACGGTGCCGAACCGGTGCGGGCCGCCACACTGCGGCGCTTCGCCGACACCTTCGGCCCGGCCGGCTTCCGCCGCGAGGCCTCCTACCCGTGCTACGGACTGGCCGAGACGACCTTGATGGTCACCGGCGGATCCATGCCGGCCCCTCCGGTCCTGGTCGACGCGGCACCCGGCGGACCGCACGCGGGAGAGGCGGACGCGGCGGCGGTGGGCTGCGGCCGGCCCGGCCCCGGCACCACCGTGGTGATCGCCGACCCCGAGCTGCAGGAGGAACTGCCGGACGGAGAGGTCGGCGAGATCTGGGTGGCGGGCGCCAGCGTCGCCAAGGGCTACTGGCGCAACGCCCTCGTCACCCGCGAGACCTTCCGCGCCACACTGAAAGGCCGCCCGGACCGCTTTCTGCGCACCGGCGACCTCGGCTTCCTGCGCGACGGCGAACTGTTCGTCACCGGTCGCCTCAAGGACCTGATGGTCGTCGACGGACGCAACCACCACCCGCAGGACCTGGAGCTCTCCGCCGAGATGTCCCACTGGGCGCTGCGTCCCGGGTGCACTGCGGTGTTCTCCGTGGACGGCGGGACCGCGGGTGAACAGCCTGTCGTCGTGGCGGAGTTGTCCCCCGAGGCGGCAGGCGAGTCCGAGAAGATCACCGACCTGATCCGCAGCGCGGTAGGCCGGGCGCACGGGGTGCCGGTCCGCGCCATCGTGCTGGTGCACCCCGGCTCCATCCCCAAGACGTCCAGCGGCAAGATCCAGCGCCACGCCTCCCGGGAGGCGTATCTCGCCGGAACCCTCTCCGTGCTCGACGCCGCCGCTTTCGGGTGACGCGGCGGCCCCGACGCGACGCGCGGCGCCCTCGGTCGTAAATGCCCTGCGTGGGGGCCTGTTGCCTCACCGTCGTCCCGCCCTGCCGTTCGTGCGGAACCAGCCCGACCGTACGGAACCCATCCTGATCGTCCGGAACCCAGCCCCTGGTCGTACGGAGCCCAGACGGGTCGTACGGAACCACGCTGAGCCCGAGTTCACGAGGACACCTCTTCAGATGCCTTCGCACGAATCCGAGAAGCCGTCACCCGAGACGCCCGTCACGACCCCTGAGGAAGCACGGGCCTGGCTCACCTCGGCCGTCGCCCGGGCGGCCGGGATCGACCCGCTGAGCGTGGACACCGACCGGCCGATCGCCGAACTCGGACTGGGTTCACGGCAGTTGGTGACCTTGGTGGCGGAGCTCTCCGCACGGACGGGCCGGATCCCCGAGCCGTCCCTCGCCTTCGACCACCCCACCATCGCCGCACTCGCCGAGGCGGTCCTCGGCGACGGGACCCCCGGCGCGACGACTGCCTCGCAGGGCACGGCACCGGACCGGCTGCGGACGCGGGGCGACGACGACGTCGCGATCATCTCCATGGCCTGCCGCTTCCCCGGCGGTGCCGACGACCCCGAGGCGCTGTGGCGGCTGCTGGCCGCGGGCGAGGACGCCGTCACCGAGGTACCGGCCGGCCGCTGGGACACCCGGGACCTCTTCGACCCCGACCCCGACGCCGTCGGCAAGACGTACACCCTGCGTGGTGGCTTCCTCGCGGACATCGACCGCTTCGACGCCTCCTTCTTCGGGATCTCACCGCGGGAGGCGGCGGCCATGGACCCGCAGCAGCGGCTGCTGCTGCAGACCGCCTGGGAGGCCGTCGAGCGCGCCGGGATCGTGCCCGGGACCCTGAACGGCAGCTCCACCGGTGTCTACGTGGGCCTGTACGACAGCGGGTACATGGCCTCCGCCCAACTGGGCCTGCTCGACGGGCACGTCGGCACGGGATCGGCGTCCAGCGTCGCCTCCGGACGGATCGCCTACACCCTCGGCCTCCAGGGTCCGGCGGTGACCCTGGACACCGCCTGCTCCTCCTCCCTCGTCGCCCTGCACCTGGCCGCGCGGGCGCTCGCCGCGGGGGAGTGCGACATGGCGCTGGCCGGCGGTGCCACCCTGCTCGTCACCCCGCGCGGCCATGTCGAGTTCAGCAAGCTGCGCGCGCTGTCGCCGTCCGGGCGGTGCCGCCCCTTCTCCGCAGACGCGGACGGAGTGGTGTGGGCCGAGGGCTGCGGTCTGGTGCTGCTCAAGCGACTCGCGGACGCACGCCGGGACGGCGACCGGGTGCTCGCGGTCGTCAGGGGCTCGGCCGTCAACCAGGACGGCCGCAGCCAGGGACTGAGCGCCCCGAGCGGCCCCGCCCAGGAACGAGTGCTCCGCGCGGCGCTCGACGCCGCCGGACTCGGACCCGACGACCTCGACCACGTAGAGGCGCACGGCACCGGAACGCGGCTCGGCGACCCCATCGAAGGCCGGGCCCTGGCCGCCGTCTTCGGCCCCGGGCGCCCCGCCGACCGACCGCTCCGCGTCGGATCCCTGAAGTCCAACATCGGTCACACGCAGGCCGCGGCGGGCATCGGCGGCGTCCTCAAGACCGTACTGGCGCTCGGCCACGAACTGATCCCGGCCTCCCTGCACGCGGACCGGCCGACGGAGCAGGTCGACTGGGCGGGCGGTGGCCTGCGCGTGCACAGCAGCGCCCAGCCCTGGCCACGACGCGGCGACCGCGTACGGCGGGCCGGGGTGAGCGCGTTCGGGATCAGCGGCACGAACGCCCACGTGGTGCTGGAGGAGGCACCGGCGGAACTCGCCCGCCCGCTCTCCGGGCCGCCGCGTGCCGTCCGGCGGGACACGGGGCAGGACTCCGTCTTCGGCGGCGCGCCCTCGGCGCCCCGCGGGTCGCGGCCGTCCGCCGAGTCCACCGAGCGGGCGCAGTCGCAGCCCCGATCCGAAGCCGGGCCGGGCGAGGCGCCGGCGCCTGTGCGGCAGGCGTCTGCCGAGTCCCCTGAGCCGCAGCCGCAGCCGCAGCCGCAGCCGCAGCCGCAGTCGCGGGCGCGGGCGCAGTCCGAAGTCGGGCCGGGCGAGGCGCCGGTGCCCGTGCGGCAGGTGTCTGCCGAGTCCCCTGAGCCGCAGCCGCAGCCGCAGCCGCACGCGCAGTCGCGGGCGCGGGCGCAGTCCGAAGTCGGGCCGGGCGAGGCGCCGGCGCCCGTGCCGCGCGCGTCCGCCGAGTCCGCTGGACAGCCGAAGCCGAAGCCGAAGCCGAAGCCGAAGCCGGACCCGAACCCGGCGCCGCGGCCCGCCCCCGCCGATTCGTCCGACGGCCGGCCCGCCGCACCGACCGGCATCCTCTTCCCGCTCTCCGCCCGTACCCTTCCCTCCCTCCAGGGACAGGCGCGTCGGCTGCTCGGGACGCTCGGCGCGGAGCCGGGGCTGTCCCTGCCCACCGTCGCGGGGACACTCGCTCACCACCGCACGCACTTCGAGCACCGGGCCGTCGTCCGGGCCGGCGACCGCGACGAACTGCTGGCCGCCTTGCGGGGGCTGGCCGACGGGCAGCCGGACACGGCGCTGACCGTCGGACCCCAGCAGGCGGCCCCGCCGGGCAAGGTGGCCTTCGTCTTCCCCGGCCAGGGCGCCCAGTGGGCCGGCATGGCCCGCGATCTCCTCGACGCGTGCCCTGTGTTCGCCGACGAACTCGACCGATGCGACGCCGCGCTGCGTCCGTTCACCTCCTGGTCGGTGACGGCAGTGCTGCGCGGTGACGAGGGCGCCCCCTCATCGGACCGCGTGGACGTCGTCCAGCCGCTCCTGTTCGCCGTGATGGTGTCCCTGGCCGCCGTGTGGCGGGCCCGGGGCGTGCGTCCCGACGCCGTGATCGGGCACAGCCAGGGCGAGGTCGCCGCCGCCTGTGTCGCCGGAGCGCTCGGCCTCAACGACGCGGCGGCGGTGGTCGCCCTGCGCAGCCAGGCCCTGACCGCGCTGTCCGGCACCGGCGCGATGGCCGTCGTGGCGCTCCCGCACTCCGAGGTCGAGGCCCACCTCGCCGAGCTCGACGGCCGGGTGTCCGTCGCCGCGGTGAACAGCGGCCGCTCGACGGTCGTCGCGGGAGACGTGGAGCCCCTGCGGGCGCTGCTCGCCCACCTCGACCGCCGACAGGTGTTCGTGCGCCGCCTCGACGTCGACTACGCGTCCCACAGCGCCCAGGTGGAGTCCGTCCGCGGCACGATTCTCGACGAACTCGACGGCGTCACCACCTTCCCGTCCTCCGTCGCCTGGTACTCGACGGTCACCGCCGAGCCGGTCACCGAGGAGCTCGCGGCCGACTACTGGTACACCAACCTCCGTGAACCCGTCCGGTTCGCACCCACCGTGGAGCGCATGGTCGCCGACGGGTTCCGCCACTTCGTCGAGCTCAGCCCCCACCCCTCCCTGCTGACGGCCGTGCGCACCGTCGGCGACGAGCTCGATACCGACCTGCTCGCCGTCGGATCGCTGCGGCGCGACGAGGACGGACCCGCCTGTCTCGACCGGGCTGCTGCCGAACTCCACGTCCATGGACGACGGATCGACTGGGGCCGGCTGATCGCCGCGACGGAGCCGGCCGACCTGCCGACGTACGCCTGGGACCCCCAGCGCCACTGGATCGAGCCCGAACCGGCCGGGGCGGTGCCGAGCCTCCTCGACCGTGCCGCGCATCCGCTGCTCGGCGTCCAGCTGCGGTCCGCCGACGAGACCCGCTGGACCTTCCGCAACGAGTGGTCCTCGGCCACCGCCGACTGGCTGCCCGACCACACCGTGTTCGGCCGGACCGTGGTGTCGGGCACCACCCAGATGGAGCTGTGCCGCGCCGCGCTCGACGCGGCCCGCCCGGACGACCCCGCCGACGTCACCGACCTGGTGCTGCTCGCGCCCCTCGTGCTGCCGGAGTCGGGCACGGTCGAGGTGTCCGTCGAGGTCGACGTCTTTGGACCCGCACCGGAGATCACCGTGCACAGCCGCCCGCGCGGACAGGCGGACCCGAGCTGGACCCTGCACGCCACCGCCTCCGCGGCGTCCCCTGCCCCGGACACGGCAGGCCCCGCGCCACAATGGCCGCGGACGGCGGAACCGTCCTGGAGCGCACAGACCTACGAACGGCTCGCCGCCCTGGGGCTCGTCTACGGTCCTGCCTTCCAAGGCGTTCGTTCGGCGGCCATCACGGGTGACGGCGAGCTGCTGGCCCGGATCTCGTTGCCGGCCACGGCCCGGGACACGGCCGACCCGTACCCGGTGCACCCGGCCCTGCTCGACGCCGCGCTGCACGTGGCCGCCGCGCTCGACGCGGCGGACGGCCGGGTACGGCTGCCGGTCGCGGTGGGCCGCTGCGCACTGCCGCCCGGCGGTGCGCACGATCTCACGGCGCTCGTGCGCCGGTCGGAGATCTCCGGGACACGTGCCGGGGCGGGGGAGCCCGGCACGGACCTCACTCTGGACGTGACGCTGTGGGATGCCGACGGCCTCCCGGCGGGCCGGCTGGAAGGCGTACGGCTGCGGGGCGCCGATCCGGCGGACCTCACCCGGGGCTCCGGGAACGCCCGCCACCTCTACGAAGTCGCGTGGACGCCCGCGCCCGACGAGCCTGCCACGCAAACCGCCCACGAGTGGACGGTCGTCGGCGACCGGTCCGACCCTGAGGTGGAGGCGGCCCGGCGCGTGCTCTCGGCCGCGCGGACCGGCGGGCGCGAGGAGGGCGCCGAAGCCGTCGTACGTTTCTGGCCGCGTCCGGCCGAAACGGAACAGGGCGCTGCCGCACACGAGTTGGCGGTGTCGGCGCTGGCCGAGCTACGTGCCCTGATCGCGCTCCCGCGGGGCGGGGCACCGGCCCGGACCGTGTGGGTGACCCGGGGCGCGGTCGCCGCCGGGGGCGGGGACGAGGTGCCGGGCCTGGCCCAGTCGGTGCTGTGGGGCCTGGTGCGCAGCGCCCGCGCCGAGCACCCCGACCTGGGGCTGACCCTGGTCGACCTCGACGGCTCCGATCCCGCCGGGGCTCTGCCGGCCGCCCTGGGGCGGACCGACGAGCCCGAACTCGCCGTACGCGACGGCGCGTTGCTCGTTCCCCGGCTGGTTCGTGCGGACTGTCCCGAGGCGGGCACAGCGGCCGGGGCCGTGCCCACCGACGGCACGGTGCTGATCACCGGAGGCCTGGGCGCCGTCGGCCGGCACATCGCCCGCCTTCTCGCCGAACGCGGCGCCCCCCGGCTGCTGTTGACCTCACGACGCGGTCCGGACGATCCGCGGGCGGCCGACGTCGTCGCCGAACTGCGCGCGCTGGGCGCCGAGGCAGAGGTCGCCGCGTGCGACGTCGCGGACGCGGCGGCCGTGGCCGACGTCCTGGGCCGCGTCGGCGCCCAGTCGCCGCTGCGCGGCGTCGTGCACTGCGCGGGCGTCCTCGACGACGGGGTGGTCGCCGACCTCACCCCCGACCGCCTCGCGAAGGTGCTGCGCCCCAAGGCCGACGGCGCCGGTCATCTGCACCGGCTCACCGCCGGCGCGCCGCTCGCCCTCTTCCTGCTGATCTCCTCCGCCGCGGGAGTCGTCGGCAACGCGGGACAGGCCAGCTACGCCGCGGCCAATGTCTTTCTCGACCAACTCGCCCACCACCGGCGGGCCCTGGGTCTGCCCGGTACCTCCGTCTCCTTCGGAGCCTGGGCCGGTGAAGGCCTCGCCGCCGAGCACGCCGACCTCGCGCGGATGGCCCGGACCGGCCACCGCGCCCTCACCGCCGACGCCGGCCGGGAACTCGTCGAACTCGCCCTGTCCCACGGCGCGCCTCACCTGGTCGCCTGGTCCCTGGACCTGCCCCGGCTGCGGGAGACCACGGCCGCCGCGGACAGTGCGACGACGGCCCTGTGGCGCTCGCTGCTGCCCGCGCCCCGCCCCGGCCGAGGCGGCGAGCTGGCCGACCGCCTGGCCCGGCTGCCGCAGCCCGAACGTGCCGGCCCCGTCCTGGCCCTGGTCCGCGAGGAGGCCTCCCGCGCCCTCGGCCTGCGTTCGGCGGAGTCGGTCCGTCCCGATCAGCCACTGCGCGACCTCGGCATGGACTCGGTGACGGCGGTGGAACTCCGCAACCGGATCAGCACCCGCATCGGCGCCAGGCTCCCCGCGACCCTGGTGTTCGACCACCCCACGGCGGCCCGGCTCACCGAACATCTGCTGGCCACCGCACTCGCGACGAGCGGGCCGGCGGCCCGGGCGACCGCGTCCGGCACACGGCCCGCCGTCGTCCGAGCCCCCGCCTGCGACGAGCCTGTGGCCGTGGTCGCGATGGCCTGCCGCGCACCGGGCGGCGTCGACGACCCGGACGCCCTGTGGCGCCTGCTCGCCGAGGGCCGTGACGCGGTCGGCGCCTTCCCGGACGGCCGCTGGGACGTGGAGGCGCTGTACGACCCCGACCCGGACGCCCCGGGCAAGACATACGCCCGCGAAGGCGGGTTCCTGGTCGACGACGCCCTCAGGACCTTCGACGCGGCCTTCTTCGGGATCACGCCGAGGGAGGCGGCGGCCATGGACCCGCAGCAGCGTGTCCTGCTGGAGACGGCGTGGGAGGCGCTGGAGCGTGCCGGGATCGTGCCGGGAGGACTGGCGGGGAGCAGCACGGGTGTGTACGTCGGCATGTTCGGCAGCGACTATCTCGCGGGCTCCCGGCTCGACCAGCTCGACGGCTACGTCGGCACGGGATCCGCGCTCAGCGTCGCCTCCGGCCGGCTCGCCTACGCCCTGGGCCTGCACGGCCCCGCCCTGACGGTGGACACCGCGTGCTCGTCGTCGCTGGTGGCGCTGCACCTGGCGGCGCAGGCCCTCAGGTCGGGAGAGTGCGACCTGGCGCTCGCCGGGGGCGTGACGCTCATGGTGACACCGCAGACCTTCGTGGAGTTCAGCCGGCTGCGCGGACTCTCCCCGACGGGGCGGTGCCGTTCCTTCTCCGACGACGCGGACGGCGCCGTCTGGGCCGAGGGAGCGGGCATGATCGTACTGAAGCGGCTGAGCGACGCGCGGCGCGACGGCGACGAGGTGCTGGCCGTGCTGCGCGGAACGGCCGTCAACCAGGACGGCCGCAGCCAGGGGCTGTCCGCGCCGAACGGCCCCGCGCAGGAACAGGTGATCCGCCGGGCGCTGGAGGCCTCGGGGCTGGAGCCCGCCGACATCGACCACGTCGAGGCACACGGCACGGGCACGACGCTGGGCGACCCGATCGAGGCGAACGCCCTGGCGGAGGTCTTCGGCCGCTCCCGTCCGGTCGGACGGCCCCTCCACGTGGGCTCGCTCAAGTCCAACATCGGTCACGCACAGGCCGCTTCGGGCGTCATCGGGCTGATGAAGGTGGTGCAGTCGCTGCGCCATCAGGCGCTGCCGCGCACCCTGCACGCCGACACGCCGAGCCGTCACGTCGACTGGGAGGGCAGCGGGCTGCGGCTGCTGCAAGACGAGGTGCCCTGGCCCGCCTCCGCCGAGCGGGTCCGGCGCGCCGGCGTGAGCGCTTTCGGCATCAGCGGCACCAACGCGCACGTGATCGTGGAGGAGGCACCCCGCGCCGAGGAAGTCGTACAGCAGGGGCGACCGGCCCCGGGGCAGCCGCTGTTCGTGCTGTCCGCACGCGGCGAGACCGCCCTGCGGGGGCAGGCGGCACGACTGGCCCGGCACATCGGCGGCGGCGCCGAGCTGCCCGCTGTGGCGCACACGCTGGCCAGGCACCGCAGTCACTTCGAGCGGCGCGCCGCGATCGTCGCGCACGACCGGGACGAGCTGCACGCCCGGCTCGACGCGCTGGCCGCAGGACGGGCACCGCTGGCACCGTCGCGCGAGGAGACCACCGGCAAGGTGGCGTTCGTCTTCGCCGGGCACGGCGGCCAATGGCCGGGCATGGGACTTGGGCTGATGGCCGGGTCGCCCGCCTTCGGTGAGGAGCTCGCACGCATCGACGCCGCCGTGCACCGGCACACCGGCTGGTCCGTCCTCAACGTGCTGCGCGCGCCCGAGGAGTTTTCCCCTCTCGACCGGACCGAGTACCTCCAGCCGGTGCTCTTCGCGGTGAACGCGGCCCTGGCCGCCGGCTGGCGGGCGCTCGGTGTCATCCCGGACGCCGTGGTCGGACACAGTCTGGGCGAGATCGCCGCCGCCTACGTCGCGGAGGCCCTCACCCTGGACGATGCCGTGAGGGTGGTGACCGGGCGCGCCGGAGCGGTCGCACCCCTGGTCGGCGAAGGGGGCATGCTGTCCGTCGCACTGCCGCGGGCCGAGGTCGAGGGACTGCTCGCTCCGTACGCCGGCCGGCTCTTCGTCGCGGCGGTCAACAGCGGCCGTTCCACGGCGGTCTCGGGCCGGGCGGACGACCTGACCGAGCTGCGCCGACACCTCGACGAGCGGGGTGTTCCGGCCAGGCCGCTGTCGACGCCGTTCGCCTCGCACACGCCGTTGATGGAGCCGCTCCGGGCGGACCTGCTCGACCGGTTCTCAGGCGTCCGAGGCACCGTGGCGCCGACCACGCTGTACTCGACGGTGCGCGCGGAACCCGCACCGGGCGACCTGCTCGACGCCGCGTACTGGTACGCCAATCTCCGCGAACCCGTCCGGTTCGCCGACACCGTCCGCGGCATGCTCGACGACGGCTACCGCTGGTTCGTCGAGCTGAGCCCGCACCCGTCGCTCCTCCCGTCCGTCGAGGCGGTGGCCGCCGAGGCGGGCACCGACGCGGTCGGCGTCGCCTCACTGCGCCGCCGGGAGGACGGACGCGACGTGCTGCTGAGCAGGCTGGGGGAGTTGTACGAGAGCGGGTACACCCCTGACTGGCAGGCGTTGTTCCCCGAGGGGCAGAGGGCCGAGCTGCCGACGTACGCCTTCGCCCGTGAACGGCACTGGCTGGCCCCGGCGCCCGCGGGCGGCGGCGGCTCACCGCTGCTGGGCACGCACGTCGAGTCCAGCGACGAGCCCGACCGGCACCTCTTCCAGAGCGAGATCGACCTGCGCGACAGCCGGTTCGCCTATCTGACCGACCACCGCGTCGGCGGTGAAGTGTGGCTGCCCGGCGCCGCGTTCCTCGACATGGCCCTGGCCGCAGCGTCCGCCGTGCGGGACGGCCTCGACACGCGGCGGGCCGAAGTGAGCCTCGCCGACGTGCGGTTCCTGCACCCGCTGCGCCTCGATGCGGACCGGCCGATCCGGCTGCAACTGGTCGTGCGGCCCGCCGCCGACGGTTCCCGGAGCTTCACCATCGCCTCGGCGACCGCGGGGGAACGGCCCACGCGCTGGCAGCGGCACGTCGCCGGACGCCTCGTCGTCGACACTGGCGAGCTCACGGGGCAGTCCACCGCGGAAGTCACCGGGGGATCCACGGCCGAAGCCGCCGCGGAGCCTGCCGCCGAACCCGCCACGGAGCCTGCCGCCGAGCCCGCCGGGGGAGCCATCGGCGAGACGTACGAGACGCCCCGCGCGCTCCGCGAACGGTGCGGGCAGGAAGCGGACCTGCCCGCCGTCTACGCACGCCTCGCTGCCCTGGGCATCGAGTACGGCCCCGCCTTCCGCGGCCTGGAGGCGGGCCACCGCACGGACACCGTGGCGCTCGGCCGCCTCGCCGACCGGGCCGCCGCCGGCCATCTGCTGCACCCCGCCGTGCTCGACGCCGCCTTCCACAGCGCCGCCCTGCCGACCGGCGCCCCGCAGGAACGGGCCTTCGTGCCCGCCGGCGTCGGACGGCTGCGCTTCACCGGGCTGCGCACCACCCCCGTGTGGGTCACCTGCGTCCTGCGGTCCCTGGACGGCGACACCGCAACCCTGGACCTGCGGCTCTGGGACCATGACGAACAACTCGTCCTGGAAGCGGTGGATCTCGAACTCACCGCACTGTCACCACTGGACGGCGCGCTGTTCGAGACCCACTGGCAGCCCCGGCCGGCCGCACAGGAGCCGCCCCCGCAGGGCAGTTGGCTGATCCTGGCCGACGAGACCGGGACGGCCGGCGAGCTCGCCGAACGGCTCGGCAACTCGGTGCCCCATGTGATCGTCCGCCGCGGCGACACGTTTGGCAGGCAGGGACCGGGCCGGTACGTCCTCGATCCGGCCGACCCGCGCCAGCTGGCCCGGCTGCTGGACGAGGCGTTCGCCGACACACCACCCGAGCGGGTGGTCCAGCTCTCCGCCCTCGACGCCCCGCCCGTCACGGACGCCCGCACGGCCGAGGAGTCGGCCCGCCTGTGCTGCCTGAGCACACTGCATCTCGTACGCACCCTCACAGGCCGCACCCGGGGCCCGGTGCCCCGGCTGTTCGTCATCGCACGGGGCAGCCAGGCCGCGGGAGGCAGCGAACAGGTGACGCACCCCGAGCAGGCGCTCGCCTGGGGGTTCGGGCTCGCCGTCGCGCAGGAGTACCCCGAGCTGTCCACCACCCTTGTCGACCTGCCGTCCGAAGGCGGCACCGACGCCCTGTGGACACAGCTGAGGCACGCCGACGACGAACGCCTCGTCGCGCTGCGGGAGTCGGGTCGCCTGGTGCCCCGCCTGGCCCGCACCCGCGCCGACGAGGACGGGCACGGCGCCGTCACCGCGGACGGCGTGTACCTCGTCACCGGAGGCCTGGGCGGTCTCGGCCGCGTCGTCGCCGAACGGCTGACCCGGCGGGGTGCCCGCCGACTCGCCCTGATGAGCAGGGGCATCCCCGACGAGGACACCCGGGACTGGATCCGCGGCATCGAGGAGCGGGGCGTCACCGTGCACCTCGCACGCGCCGACGTCGCCGACCGCGACAGCCTCTCGGCAGCCCTGGACGCCCTGCGACGCGAAGCCGGCCCCGTCGCCGGGGTCGTCCACGCCGCCGGTGTGCTCGACGACGCCACCGTGGCCCGGCTGACCGACGAACGCGTCCTGGGCGTCCTCGCCCCCAAGGTGCTGGGCACCGCCCTGCTCACCGAACTCGTCCCGGAGGCCGGCAACCTGGTCCTCTTCGCGTCCGCGGCCGGACTCCTCGGCTCGGCCGGACAGAGCCCGTACTCGGCGGCCAACGCCTTCCTCGACGCCTGGGCCCATCACCTCTCCCGCGCCGGCCGCCGCGCACTGAGCCTCGACTGGGGTGCCTGGGCAGGAGTCGGCATGGTCGCCGAGTCCGGCACCCGGGCCGCGCAGACCGGCCGCTCGGGCCTGCTCGCCTTCTCACCGCAGGACGGTGGCGACATGTTCGAGCGTGTGCTCGGCACCGCACGCCGTCAGCTCGCGCCCATGGCCCTGGACTGGGACATGCTGGCGCTCGCCCCGGACGTGGCGCGCTCCCGCCCGGTGCTCGCCGACCTCGTGGCCGCGCCGGCTCGCACGGCGGACCTGGACGGGCTCGTCAGAAGGGTGTTCGAGGCGACGCCGGGCCACGACCGTGCCACCTGGCTGGAGGCGTACGTACGCGCCCGGGTCGAGGAGGTCGCCGGAGGCGTCGTGGACGTGTCCGCCACCACGGCCCTGAAGGAACTCGGCCTCGACTCCCTGATGCTGGTGCGGCTGCGCAACGCCTTCGCCCGGGAACTGGGCGTCGAACTCCCGACGGCCGAGATGTTCTCGGCGAGCGACATCCGCTCTCTCGCACGCGCCCTCGGCGAGGTACTGCCGGAACGCCCGACCTCGGCACCGGGGAACCCGGCGGGGACGGCGGGCCACCCGCCGACGGGCGTGCCGAAGACCGAACTGCGTCCGGTCACCCGTGACGTCGTACGCCTCCTGCGCAGCGCCCGGCCGGGTATGCCGGACGCCGCACACGCCGTGGGCCTCGCGGTCCGGCTCACCGCCCCCACCGACCGGCGGACACTGACCGGCATCCTCACCCGCCTCTCCGGACGGCACGCCGCCCTGCGCACGGCGATCGTCAGCGACAGCGAGGCCGGGAGGCAGCTGCGCGTCGACCGGGAGCTCGCCGCACCGCTGCTGCGCTGGACCACCATGGACGACCCGGCCGGACTCGACGCAGGGGCCCGTCTGAAGGAGCTGCTGGAGCCGCCCTTCGACCTGGCCGAGCCGCCGCTGTGGCGGTTCGAACTGCTCGACGGCGGTGCGCACGGCCAGGTGCTGGTGTTCGGCGCCCATCACGCGGTCAGCGACCTCCAGTCGCTGCTGCTCGTGGCCGGGGAGATCGACGTCGAGCTGTCCGGCACCCCGCTCGGGAACGACGTCACCAACCGGGACATCGACCTGCTGATCGAGGCCCAGCGGCCGGGCGGCGCCACCGCCCTCACCGAGTGGCGAGAGGCCTTCCACGGCAGCGAACGCCTCGACCTCACCCTCGCCCGGCCCCGCCCGAAGACCCGCGCGTACCGTGCCGGCAGCGTCACCCTGGAGATCCCCGCCGGGCTCACCGAGCGCGTGGCGGAGGCTGCGGGCCGGCTCGCCGTAACCCCCGCCGCCTTCTGCCTCGGAGTCCTCACCGTGCTGCTCGCGAGGACGCGGCAGCGGGAGCGCTTCGTCCTCGCGGTGCCCGTGGACACTCGCATCCACGCCGACGCGCACGACGCCGTGGGCTTCTTCGGCGTGCCGGTGCCGTTCCCGGCCCGGGCCGGGGCGGACGAACGCGTCGAGGACGTGGTGCGCCGCACCGACAGCGGCCTCGACCGCATCCTCGCCCGTGGCGCCATGTTCTCCGACGTCCTGTCGGCCCTCGCCTCGCAGGGCTTGCACCGCCCCGAAGCCCCGCTGGTGGAGGTGTACTTCAACTACGTCCGCTCGTCGGCGGGCGGCCTCACCCGCCTGGAAGTGCTCCCGGCCGGGACCGGCTACACCGACCTCGACCTGATGGTCACCATGACGCCCGACGCGCGCCGCGTCCGGCTCGACCACAACCTCGACATCCTCGACGCGGCCACCTCCACCGGACTCGGGGAGGAGTTCCTGCGCCTGCTCGCCGAGGCGGCGCAGGATCCGACGACGACGATCGATGCCGCAAGGGGCACGGCGACGGCGGGCGCCGCGGCGACGGCGGGCGCCGCGGCTACGGCGGGGGCCGCGGGAGACACGGCGGGGGCCGCGGGAGACACGGCCGCGGCAGGTGAAGCTCAGGGTAGGGGCAGGAGTACGACCGTGGAGGTCACCGTGCCGGGTACGTTCGCCCTCGCGGCCACCTTCGCCCTCGGCGACCTGCCCCGGCTGTGCGAAGCGGCGGTGCGGGACGACACCCCGGACGGCGGTCTCACGGTCACGGAAGCCCCGTACCACCAGGTCCTCGCCGCCCTGCGGGACCCGTCGGGCGTCTTCGCCGACCCCGCCGCGGAGATCGGTGTCGTGCTGCTGCGCGCCGCGGACCTGACACGGTTCGGGCCGGTGGACGACGGGCTGCTCGCCGAGCTGCGCGCCGCGTATCCCGCCGCGGTGCGGGACCTGACCGAGCGGACCAGGAATCCGCTGATCTTCGGCTTCCTGCCGTCCGCCCGCGAGGAGGACGGTCGCTTCGCCCGCTGGGAGCGCGAACTTGCCGCCGAACTCGCCGGGTTGTCCGGCGTCGCGGTGCTCCGGACCGACGACTGGACCACTCGGCACGTCGTCGAGGACCGCTTCGACGAGCGCACCGAGCGCCTCGCCCACCTCCCCTTCACCCCGCGCTTCCAGGCGGCGGTGGCCCTGAGCCTGGCCGACGTCGTCCGGGCCGTACGCCGTCCCGCGCCGAAGGTGATCGCGGTGGACGGCGACGAGACCCTGTGGGGCGGGGTGGCCGGCGAGATCGGTCCGTCGGCCGTGGACCTGACCGGCCCGCGCGCACTGCTGGCCCGGCGGCTGCTCGAATGGCGTGCCGCGGGCGCGCTGCTGGCGCTGGTCAGCAACAACGACGAGGACACGGTCCGGTCCGTCCTCGACCGGCCCGAAAGCCTCCTGAAGGCGGAGCACTTCAGCGTGCTCTCCGCCACCTGGGGCCCGAAGCCCGGACGCCTCGCCCAGGCGGCGCGCGCGCTCAACCTGGGACCGGACAGTTTCCTGTTCCTCGACGACAATCCGGTGGAGATCGCGGGGATGCGGTCGGCGCTGCCCGAGGTGCTGTCGGTGACCTGCCCACCGGCCGCAGAACTGGAGGAGTTCCTCGGGCGGTTGTGGCCGCTGGTCCCGGCCGCCGTCACAGCCGAGGACGCATTTCGGGCCCGCTTCTACGAACAGGAACGGGAACGCGACGCCGCGCGCGGCCAGGCCGGATTCGAGGAGTTCCTCGGCCAACTGGGTCTGGAGGTCGACATCCGCGAGCTGAGCGGGACGGACGTGCCGCGGGCCGAGCAACTCGTGCGTCGGACCAATCAGTTCACCCTCCGCGCGCGATCTGCCGACGGCGGTGATCTCGCCCGGTGGCGGGAGTGCGGCGAGGTGTGGACAGCCGCGGCCCGGGACCGCTTCGGCGACTACGGCCAGGTCGGGCTGCTCGCCGTTCGCGCCGAGGGCGACCAACTGGACGTGCTGGCCTGGATGCTGAGCTGCCGTGCGCTCGGCCGGGGTGTGGAGGAACACCTGCTGCGCCGACTGGCCGACCACGCCGACCGGCTCGGCTGCGCCAAGGTCCGGCTGACCGCGGAGCGCACTCCGCGCAATGCGCCGGCCCGTCGGCTCCTCGCCGCGCTCGGCGGCGGCGATCCGGACGACGAGCGACTGGAGAGCGTGGTCGCACCGGAACAGCTGCGGGCCTTCCGCTCCTGGCGGCAGCAGTGAAGTCCCGGCGGCAGCAGTGAAGAACACGACCGTGCACACCGTGAAGGGTTCTCATGCCTGACGTGAACGACGACGCCCCGGCGCAGACCGGGCAGCGCGCGACCGCCGAGTCGATCGAGCGGGGCGGCTCAGGGCTCGACGTGGACGCCCTGCTGGCCAGGGTCCGGTCGGCCACCACACCGCCGGGGACCGGCCCGCACGCTCCGGCCGAAGCCGCGGTGGCCATGGGCGTACCCGCCCCCGAGAGCCGTGGTGACGGCGACACCGCGGGGGCGGACTTTGGCTCCGGCGCCGGTGCCGGTGGACCCGGCAGCGGTACGGCTTCCGGGGCCCGGAGCAGGGGGACTTCGCCCGGCACGACCTCCGACGGCGGCGCCGGCACGGCCTCCCGCAGGAGCGCCGATACGGCCTCCACCAGTACCGATACGGAGTCGCCCGGCACCGGCAGGGCACCCGGCACCGGCAGGACACCGGGCCCGGCGTCGCTCCGCCCGGACGGCGCCGACGCCCTGCGGGACGTGGAAGCGCTGGCCGCGGCCATCGCCGCCGCCGCGGCTCCGTACGTGCCCGACGGGCATCTGCCGCTCGACGCCGACTTCTTCGACGCCGGAGGCAGTTCCGTGGGCGCCGTGGAACTCGTCGCGGAGCTGGAGCGGATGCTCCGGACGGAGGTCGGTCTGGACGACGTGTTCGCCGACGCCCGTCCGCGCAGCCTGGCACGGCGGTGGCTCTCGGCCAACGGGGCCGGAACCGTCCTCGCGATCCCGATCACGCCGGAAGATCCGGTGGCCGGGACGAGTCCGGCCGCGCCGTCCACCCCGGCGGGCGGCAAGGCGGATGCCGGGGTCACCCGCCCTTCGGCTCCCGCGACGGGCAGCCCGACTTCCGCCGACGGTCGGGCAGTTGCCGTGACCACCCACCCCGCGACACACGCGGACGAGCGGACGGCTGTCGCGACCACCGGCCCCGCGATCTCCGAGGGCGCCAGCCCGGCGCCCCCCGCCGGTCCGCGACTCGCGTGCACCGCGCGTGCGCTCCCTGCCGTAGTCGCGCGCCCCCTCCGCGTCCCGTCCCCGCGCACCCCGCCGGTCTCGGCGTCCGCCCCCGAACCCGACGGCCGCGCCGCCGCGTTCGCGACGGCGCGCTCGGAGGATCTGGACCAGATCCTCGCCGACCTCGCTCTCGCGGACCGGCTCCCCTGGACCGGCGCCCCCGAACCGCTGCCGCCCCGCCGCATCCTGCTGACCGGCGCCACCGGCTTCCTCGGCGGACACATGCTGCTGGACCTGTTGCGGCACACCGACGCCCACGTCCACTGCCTGGTCCGCGCTGCGGACGAGGAGACGGCCACCGCCCGGCTCGGCGAGCAGCTCAGGAGCTACCGGCTTCCCTGGTCGTCGGAGGTCCGCCGCCGGGTGACCGTGCTGCCCGGCGACATCCGGAGCCCACGGCTCGGCCTGTCCGACGAGCTGTGGGACACCCTCGCCGATGAGCTGGACAGCGTCGTCGGCGTGGCGGCGGCCGTCGACTTCCTGCGCGGCTACCAGTCGCTGCGACGCAGCAACGTCCTCGGCGCCCTGACCCTCGCCGAACTCGCCGCGACCGGACGGCCCAAACCGCTGCACCACATCTCCTCGATCGCCGTCTTCAACGAGGTGGGCATCGCCTCGATCGGCGAGGACGATCCCCTCGCCCGCGTCGACCGTCTCGTCTCCGGCTACGACCAGAGCAAGTGGGTGGCCGAGGTAGCGCTCCGCCGGGCCCGTGACCACGGCCTCGTGGTCACCGCCCTGCGTCCGGGCGGCATAGGCGGTCACACCAGGACCGGTGCCCACAACCCCCAGGACCTCAGCAGCGGCCTCATCTCCGCCTTCGGCCGCTTCCGCACCGTGCCCGCCTTCCGGCACCTGAACGCGGCCCCGGTCGACTGGGTGAGCCGCGTCGCGGTCGCCGCCGTGTGCGACCCCGACGCCTGGGGTTACGACTACAACCTGACCGGTGTGCCCAACACCCTGGACGACGTCGTACGCGACATGGCCCTCGGCGGCATGCATGTGCGCGTGCAGGGCTGGGACGAGTGGCGCGGCGACACCCTGGACCGGCTGGACGCCGAACCGGTGCCCGAACTCGCCTTCCTCGGCCGCGTGTTGCGCAGCCCCACCGCCCTCAAGCTGTGCGAGGCGACCCTCACCGGACCGGCGGCCACCGACGACCGGACGGCGGCGCTCGTCGAGTCGCTCGGACTGCCGGGGGCGGCTCGCTACGATGCGCGGGCCCAGCTCGGCACGTTCGAGCGGCTCGCCGAGGACGGTCTCGCCCGGCTGCCCGGCAAGGACGACCACCCGTACCTCTGGTTCGCCGAGACGGCCGAAGGAAGCGTCGGTCCGGTCGGCGCTCCGCCCGACGTGCCCTGCTCCATGGCGCTCACCCTGTCCATCGCGAGCATGTACCAGCTCGTGAAGGAGCGCCGGGTGGACGTCGCCGGCACGCTGACCTGCACTGCCCTGCACCCCGAGCCGCTCACGGTCGAACTCGGCGACCTTTGGGTGCGCCCCGAGGAGGGTATTCCGCAGGAGCACGGGATGCGCCACCAACTCCTGCGCTACAGACTGTCGTTGCGGGACGCGGACGGCGGGCGCTGGTGGCTGGAGGGCCACAAGTACGCGCGGGCCCGCCGCGACGTCTGGCGGCAGGCCCGCGCGCTGACCGTCGAGATCGGCCGCGAGGGCGAACCGGCCACCCTGGCGGGCGAGATGGTCGTACCCGCCGACCGTTACGTGCGCGACCAGATCGACGGCATCAAGGTCGACCCGCGCCTGACCGGCCGGGAGAAGCGCGCCGCCAAACTCACCTGGCTCGCCTGGTTCGGCGCGGAAGTGGGCCGCGGACTGCTCGGCCCCTTCGCCCGCGCCGCCGCGGACCTCCTCGACCTGCGCCGCACCCCCACCCTCACGGAGCACAAGCGATGATCTTCAGGACGACGGGCTCACCGGCCCGGGCCGCCCGTCGCGGGACGAGGACCGCCACGGTCCCGCGCCCCCTGCGCCACCGCCTCGATCCGGCGGCCGTCGAGGAGATCCCGTTCCACGCGGGCGACGGCGTCAGGCTCGGCCTGACCCGCGTCGGCGAAGGGGCGGGCGAGGGCCCCGCGGTGCTGCTGCTGCACGGACACACCGCGTCCGCGGACATGTTCCTGCTGCCGGAGACCCGCAACCTGGTCGACGTCCTGCTCGACGACGGCTACGAGCCCTGGCTGCTCGACTGGCGGGGCAGCTGCCGGCTGCCGTACAACGAGACCGGCCGGAGGTACACCTACGACGACGTGGCCCTGTACGACGTCCCCGAGGCCGTCGCGCACATCAGGCGACGGATCGGCGACCGGCCGCTGTTCGTGGTCGCCCACTGCATCGGCTCCCTCGCCCTGTCGCTGAGCATGACGGCGGGGCTCGTGCCGGGACTCGCGGGCGTGGTGTCGCAGGGCGTGTTCCTGACGCCGAAACTCGCGGGGCGCACCTCGCTGCGCATGTCCGTGGCCGGGGAACTGCTGAAGGGCCGGATCGACCACATACCGGTCGACTTCCGAGCGGTCGGTCTGAGATCGAAGTACACGCCGCTGTTCGCGCTGGCCGGCCGGAAGGCGAGCTGCCCGGACCCCACCTGCCAGATCCTGCACAACTCCGCCTGGGGCACGGGCGCGTCGCTCTTCGTGCACGAGCACCTCTGCGAGACCACCCACTACCGGCTCGCGGAGCTGCTGGGCCCCGCCCCGCTGTGGATCCTGCCGCATCTGCGCCGGATCGAACTGGCCCGAACCGTGGTCCGCTGGCACGACACCGACCACCGCTACCGGGCCCTGCCGGCGAACGCGCTGGACGCGGCGGCCCGCATCGACACCCCCGTCCTGCTCCTCGCGGGCAGCGAGAACGGTCTGTGGCTTGACTCCCAGGAACTGTGCCGCGACGTCCTCGCCCGGCGGCAGCCCCAACTGGACGTGTCCTACACCGAGATCCCCGGCTACGGGCACCTGGACACGTTCCTCGGCCGGGGCGCCGCCCTCGACGTGTTCGGTCACATCCTCGACTTCCTCGGCGAACGCCGATGACGCCGGGCCGGGCCGACAGCTACCGTACTCGCCAGTAACCGGACCTCACTCCAGGAGGAGCCCCATGCCGCAGCTCGAAGTCGACGGCGCGGTCCTGACGTACGACGACGAAGGTCCGCGCGACGGCGACGGCGTGCCCCTGGTCTTCGTCCACGGCTGGACGGCGAACCGGCACCGCTGGGACCACCAGGTGGCGCACTTCTCCGACAGACGGCGGGTGATCCGCCTCGACCTGCGCGGGCACGGGGAGAGCAGCGGGGCGGGGGTGCGGACGATCGCGGAGCTGGCGAAGGACGTCCTCGCGCTCCTCGACCACCTGAAGGTCGAGCGGTTCGTGCTGATCGGTCACTCCATGGGCGGGATGATCTCGCAGACCATCGCCCTGTCCCACCCCGAGCGGGTGGAGCGCATGGTGCTGGTGAACTCGATCAGCCGGATGACCTACAGCCGGGGGAGGGGGCTGCTCATGGCGGCGTCCGCCCTCGCCCCCTTCAAGCTGTTCATCGCGGCCAACATCCAGCGCGCGTTCGCACCAGGCCATCCGCGCGAGGAGATCCGGGAGTACGTCCGGGCCTCTGGCGACACTCCGCGCGAGGTGGTCATGACGCTCTACGGCGCCATGCGGGCCTTCGACGTCCTCGACCGGGTCGGTGAGATCAGCACTCCGACCCTGATGGTGCACGGGTACCACGACATCCAGTTGCCGGTGTCGCAGATGCTGCGGATGGCGAAGGCCTACCCGGACGCCGTGGTGCGGATCCTGGACGCGGGCCACGAACTGCCGGTGGAGAAGCCGGAGGAGCTGACGATGGCGATCGACGGTTTCGTGACCGGCCGGGCGTGACGCGGTGGGCCGCCGCGCAGGTCCCGCGGCGGCCCCGGCTTTTCGTGCGGTCCCGGCTTCCCGTGGCGGCCCCGGCCGGCCGGGGTGGTCTCCGCGTCCCGTGCCCCTCTTCGTCGTACGGGCGGACACCGCCGCCGGGACGCGGACACCGACGTGCGTGCGGCACCGGTCCGACGTTGTGCAACGGCCGACGATGGGTCGACGCCCCCCACCTGCGGTCGGTGAAACGATGCCCCGCACCTGCGGTCGGTGAAACGACGTCCCGCACCTGCGGACGCTGAGCCGATGTCCCGCAACGGCGGACGGTGACCATCAGACCCGCCGTCACACGGCGAGGACCGCCACCCCGGCTTCCTCGAACAGCCGCACCGTCTCCTGCCGTACCGCGGAGTCGGTGACCAGAGTGTCCACGGAGTCCGCCGCGCAGATCCGCGCGAACGCCCGCTGGCCGAGCTTGCTGGAGTCGGCGGCGACGATCACGCGCTCGGCGCGCTCGCACAGGAGGCGGTTGATGGCGGCCTCCGCCTCGTCATGGGCGGCGGCGCCGTGCGTGGCGTCGAAGGCGACCACGCCCAGGACGGCCACGTCGAGGGTGATCTGGCCCAGCACGCCGTCCGCGAGGGGGCCGATGAGCTCGTAGGACTGCGGACGGGCGACCCCGCCGGTCACCACGATCTTGAACTGGGGGCGCACCGCCAGTTCGTTGGCGATGTTCAGGGCGTTCGTGACGACGGTCAGCGCGGGGGACCCCGAGGCCAGATCCGGGCGCACGGCCAGGGCGCGGGCCACCTCGGTGGTCGTGGTCCCGCCGGTCAGGCCCACCGCCTCACCGGGGGAGACGAGTCCGGCCACGGCCGTGGCGATGCGCTGCTTCTCGGAGGCGTGGCGGGCGGTCTTGTAGCGCAGCGGCAGTTCGTACGAGACGCCGTGCACCACCGCGCCGCCCCGGGTGCGCACGAGCATCTGCTGCTCGGCGAGCTGGTCGAAGTCGCGCCGGATCGTCGCGGCCGACACCTTCAGCTGGGCCGCGGCCTCCTCGACATCCAACCGGCCCCGCTCCACGAGCAGTTCCAGCAGCGCCTTCCAGCGGGCGTCGCGCGACATCCGCACTCTCCGTTCCTCGTTCCTCCGTGACCCTAGCGCACCCCACTCCCACCATGGATGCTTGATTGTGCTCGAAACATCGCTATATCTTGCATGAACAAGCACCAGTGGGAGGGGTACGACATGACCCATGTCGAGCACGAGCTGACCAGCCAGCCCGAGTGCTGGATCCGCGCCGCGGAACAGGCCACCGCACACGGGGCGGCTCTGCCGGCAGCGGGGGAGCGCGTCGCGATCGTTGGGTGCGGCACCTCCTTCTTCATGGCCCAGGCCGTGGCCGCACTGCGCGAACAGTCCGGCCAGGGCGAGACCGACGCCTTCGCCGCCTCCGAGTTCCCCGGCTCCCGCGCGTACGACCGAGTCGTCGCCCTCACTCGGTCGGGGACCACGACCGAGGTACTGGAACTCCTCGGGCGGCTGCGTGGGAGCACACGCACCACCGCCATCACCGCCGACCCGCGCACGCCCGTGATGGAGTCGGCGGACGACGTCGTCGTCCTCGACTTCGCCGACGAACGCTCCGTCGTCCAGACCCGGTTCGCGACCACCGCGCTCACCCTGCTGCGGGCGCACCTCGGCCTGCACAGCGACGCCGTCGTCGCCGACGCGCGCACCGCGCTTCGGACTCCGCTGCCCGCGGGTCTCGTCGACTGCACGCAGTTCACCTTCCTCGGCCGCGGCTGGACCGTCGGCCTCGCCAACGAGGCCGCCCTGAAGATGCGCGAGGCCTCCCTCGCGTGGACCGAGGCCTATCCCGCGATGGAGTACCGGCACGGCCCCATCAGCGTCACCACCCGCGGCACCGCCACCTGGATGCTCGGCGACGCGCCGGAAGGGCTCGCCGGCCAGGTGCGCGAGACCGGCGGCCAGTGGGTGGACGGAGGCCTCGATCCGCTCGCCGAACTCGTCCGCGCGCAGCGGCTCGCCGTCGCCGTCGCCTCCGCCCGAGGCCTCGACCCCGACCGGCCGCGCCACCTCACCCGCTCCGTGATCCTCAGCCCGGCGAGTCACTGAACCGGCCCGACCGCCGGCAGCAAAGGAGGAGTTGTGCCACTCGCCGCAACCGGTGAACTGGTCGACGAGGCCGCCGCGGCACGGACCGCCGTCGCCGCGTTCAACGTCATCACGCTGGAGCACGTCGAGGCTGTCATCGCGGGCGCCGAGTCCGCCGGCTCTCCGGTCGTCCTCCAGGTCAGCGAGAACGCGGTCAAGTTCCGCTACGGACGGCTGCTCCCACTGGCCCGGGCCGCCTCGGCGGCAGCCGAACGGGCCTCGGTGCCCGTCGCGCTGCACCTCGACCACGTGCAGAGCGACGACCTGCTGCGGCAGGCACCCGGCGCCGGATTCAGCTCCGTGATGTACGACGCCGCGCGCCTGCCCTATGACGAGAACCTCACGGTGACCCGGGCCGCCGCCGACTGGGCCCACGCCCGAGGCCTGTGGATCGAGGCGGAGCTGGGCGAGGTCGGCGGCAAGAACGGCGAGCCGGCGCTGGACGCGCACGCACCGGGGGCCCGGACCGATCCCGCCGAGGCCCGTGCCTTCGTGGCCGACTCCGGCGTGGACGCACTGGCCGTCGCGATCGGCAGTTCGCACGCCATGACCACGCGCACCGCGGCCCTCGACCACGACCTGCTCAAACGGCTGGCCGCGACGCTCGGTGTGCCGCTCGTCCTGCACGGCTCCTCCGGGGTGCCGGACGACGAGCTCCGTGCGGCCGTCGCCGGCGGCATCACCAAGGTCAACGTCGGGACCGCTCTGAACCTCGCGATGACCGGCGCCGTCCGCGAGTTCCTCGCCGCCCACCCCGAGGCCGTGGACTCGCGCAAGTACCTCGGCGTGGGGCGGGAGGCGATGGCCCGGACCGTCGCGCGGCTCATCGGCGTCCTACGGGCCTGACGTCACACGGGGCCGCCGCCCGAACCGGTGCCGGCCTCGACGAGCTTCTCGAAGAAGAACTCGTGCTTGAGGAACGACACGTCGTACTCGTGCCCCGGATGCGGCGGGAGCAGCTGCGCCGCCTGGAACAGCCGCCAGCCGTCCTCCAGGGCGTGCACACCCGTCTTGTAGGGCGGCTCGTCGCCGTCCCCGGTCGTGGGGGAGGTACGGCCCGTCCCGTCGTAGGCCGACCAGCCCACCACCTCGGAATCGAGCGCCGAGGTGGCCAGGTACAGCACCAGGACTTGCTGACGAGCACTCATACGACTTCCCCCTGTGGGCGGTTGGAGACCCGGGTCACCCAGTGATCCAGGTCGTAGGAGTCGTCCCCGGTCAGCGAGCGCCAGAGCAGGACGCGGTTGTACACCTCCAGCCGGCCGGTCGCCGGCTCGTACCAGGGGAACGTCGTGGCGAGTTCCTCCGCCACCCGGGGGTCCCCGAGGTCCGAGGTGTCCCACAGCCGCCGCTGGCGTACCGACGGATTGAAACGGATCTTGAACATGTAGCGGGCCGTGTCGCTGTCGTTGCGCCGCCCGCCGTGCCACAGCCCATGGTGCAGAAACACCACGGTGCCCGCCGGGCAGACGAGTCGGTTCTGCCCGCGCAGATTCTGGTAGCGCCCGGTGTCCGACTCGTTCGTGCGGCGCAGATGACTGCCCGGGACGCTGAGGGTGCCGCCCATGTCGAGCGTGACGTCCTGCGGGTAGTACATCAACTGGACGTCGAAGGCGTCGGTGCGCACGTCGATGATCGCGTCACCGTGCAGCGGCTGCGCCTGCCCCTCGCGGGGCTCGCGGATGTGCACGGCGTGATGGTCGACGGACGGGCCCGGGCCTACGAGACTCCGCAACGCACCGGCGACGACCGGTAGTTCCAGGAGCCTGCGGACGAACGACCCCTCCGGGTAGGCGTCCGTGACGGGTGTGCCGTACGGCACGTCGGGAAGTCCCCCGCGCAGCACCTCCATCCCTTCGGCATTCATCTCGGCGGGCACCACGGCGTCCAGTCGCAAGGAGCCGTGGGCCACGAAGTGCGCCATCCCGACCGAACTGAGAAGGGTGCTGCCTGTCGATTGCTCCCACGTGGTGGTCATGAGCGCCAACATAGGTCCGCCCGCGTCTTCGGCGCGTTGGCCCCATTCACCACTACTGGTAATTTCTCACCATGCGGGAGACGCGGCTGCACCTCGGGGAGCCGCCCGCCGTCGTCAACGCGGGGGTCGGCGTGCACGGCGTGGCGAGCCCCACGGACGTCTTTCGGCTGCCCGAACTGTGGCAGCTGCACCTGTACCAGTACGACGCCGAACTGACCGTCGACGGCACGGCACACCTCGTCCGCCCCGGCCGGGTGAGCCTCGTACCGCCCGGCGCCACCGTCAGGTACCGCTACCAGGGCCGCTCCGAACATCTGTACGCCCATCTGCGCATCACACCGTGCGGCCCTTCGCGAACGCTCCCCGTCGTGCAGGACACCGGGGCCGAACTTCCCGCGCTCTCCCAGCTGATGCGGCACGCGATCGCGGCGGCCCCCGGCGCGCCCGAACGCACCCGGGCCGAGATCTGGACCGCGCTGTGGCGCATCGCCGACCTCACCCCGCGCGCCGTCGCCGAAGCAGGCCCGCACCCCGCGGTGGGCACGGCGATCGCCCACATCGAGGCCCACCTCGCCGCCCCGCTCACCATCCCCCGGATCGCCCGGGCCGCCGGGGTGTCCCACAATCACCTCACCCGGCTCTTCCGCGCCGAGACGGGCACCACGGTCGTGGCCTACATCCGTCGCCGCCGGCTGGAACGCGCCCATCACCTGCTGCGCGCCTCGACCCTGTCCATCCCGGCCGTGGCCGCCTCCGTCGGCATCCCCGACCTGCAGGCCTTCAACAAGGCGTGCCGCCGCGAACTGGGCGCCTCCCCCCGCGCGCTGCGCGGGACTACGTCCTGACAGCCCTGAGGATCACGAACTTCGCGTCACCGGCCACGAGTTCACTGTTGCCGAACAGCCGGCGCAACTTCAGGTGGTAGCCGAGGTGGCGGTTGCCGATCACCCACAGCTCACCGCCCGGCCGCAGCGCCCGCCGGGCACCCGTGAACATCCGCCACGCGGTGGTGTCCGTCGTCGCCATGTGCGAGTGGAACGGCGGGTTGTTCAGGACGAGGTCGACGCTCCCGGCGGGGACGTCCGCCAGACCGTCACCCACCCGGAACTGAGCCTTCCCGTCGGCGTTCGCCCGGTAGGTCGCCTCCGCCGACGCCACCGCCTGGTACGACTCGTCCACGAACAGCACCTCGGCCTCGGGGTTGGCCAGAGCGACCGCCGTGCCGAGCACGCCGTTTCCGCAGCCCAGGTCCGCGACCCGCTCGGCGCCGCGGCTGCGCGGCAGGTGCTGCAGGAAGAACCGGGTGCCGATGTCGAGTCGGTCGGCGCAGAAGACGCCCGCGTGATTGACGACGGTGCGGCCCGAGACCGGCCCGACGCCGTCGGGGAGCCGGTAGCTGTACGGCCACGGGTTGGCTTCCCGCGCGAGGCCCGGGTACGGGGTGCAGAAGATCAGCCGGGCCTTCTTCTCAGCGAGCGACGTGCGGGTCGGACCGATGATCCGCTCGAACAGGTGCAGCGTCGAGGTGTGGATCTCCTTGACCATCCCGGTGCCCACGACGACCGTGCCCTCGTGCACGCCGGGCGCCAGCCGGTGCAGCTGGTCCTCCAGGAGGGCGAGGCTCTTCGGTACCCGGACCAGCAGCACGTCGATCCGCCCGGGAGGGGCGTCCTGCGTGGTGAGGAGCCGTGCGCCGGCATCCTCGGCACCGGCACGCGCCAGATTCGCCCGCGTCGCCTCCTGCCCGAGGAACGAGTCGGTGATCTGCGTGGGCCGGTGCGCCGCCAGCGCCGTGGTGAGCGCGCCCCACCGGTCGCCGACGACCACGACGGACCCGGTCAGCGGGGTCCCGCTCTCGGCGAGGTGCCGCAGCAGATACGTGTCGGCGGCGTCCCAGGCACGCAGCCGGTCGCGGGGGTCCTCGGGGAAGCGGGCCAGCGCGTACTCGCCCCACGGAGTGGTCATACGGTCGTTCATGGTGCGTCAAGGCTAACGGAGGCGCAGCTCAGTACCCGTCCGCCGGGTGCGTGATGATGGGGGCCATGGACAGTGAGCTGTTTCCGCGCGCCCGTACGGAGATCGCGCCGGGCGCGGTGCACGTCCCGGACTGGCTCGACGCAGACCGCCAGCGGCAGCTCCTGGAGGCCTGCCGCGCATGGGCGCGCCCACCGGCGGGGCTGCGCACCGTCCGCACACCTGGCGGCGGCGCCATGACCGCCCGGCAGGTCTGCCTGGGCTGGCACTGGTACCCGTACGGGTACGCCCGCACGGTGGTCGACGGTGACGGGTCCCCGGTCAAGCCCCTCCCGCAGTGGCTGGCCGCACTCGGCCGTGACGCCGTCCACGCGGCCCTGGGGCCAGAAGCCGCCACGACAGCGACGTACGACATCGCCCTGATCAACTTCTACGACGCCGACGCCCGCATGGGCATGCACCGCGACAGCGACGAGAAGTCGGACGCCCCCGTGGTGTCCCTGAGCCTCGGCGACACCTGCGTCTTCCGCTTCGGGAACACCGAGTCGAGGGCCCGCCCGTACCGCGACGTGGACCTGCGCAGCGGCGACCTCTTCGTGTTCGGCGGGGCGTCGCGGCTCGCGTACTACGGAGTGCCGCGGGTGCACGCGGGCACCGCGCCGCCCGAGTTGGGGCTGACCGGACGTCTCAACGTCACCCTCAGGGTCAGCGGATTGCGCACACCGGACCGCACGCGGCCGCCCGGCGACCGCACGGGCGACCGAACGAGCGGATCATGACAGACTCGCCCTCATGAACGGCAAGGCGGGCCCCCGGGCGACGGGGGAAGGGAACACGCGGACGCGGCTGGACCGGGGGCGCGGGGCGCTCGGGCCGGCGCTGGAGCTCGTGCACACCGGGCGTGCGCCGACGCGAGCCGTGCTCACCGCCGAGCTGGGCGTCACCCGGGCGACCGCGGGTGCGGTCGCCGCGGAGCTGGAGGCACTGGGGCTGATCCGGGTCGACGCGCGCCCCGGAGCGGCCGCGGGTTCGCAGGGCCGGCCCTCGCACCGGCTGGAGGTCGCCGAGGACGGACCCGTCGCGCTGGCGGCGCAGGTGCACGCCGACGGCTTCCGTGCCGCGCTCGTGGGCCTGGGCGGCCGGATCGTGGCGACCGCGCCCGGCTGCGAGACCGTCGACGCCGACCCGGCGAAGGTTCTCGGCTCGGTCGTCGAGGCGGGCGCGGAGCTGCTGCGCGCGACGGGGCGGCGCTGCGTGGGCGCCGGACTCGCCGTGCCGTCCGCCGTCGCCGAACCCGACGGGCTCGCCCTCAACCCCCTGCACCTCGCCTGGCCCGCCGGCTCCCCGGTGCGCCGGATCTTCGCGGAGCGGGTGCGCGCCGCGGGCATCCAGGGGCCTGCCTTCGCCGCCAACGACGTGAACCTCGCCGCCCTCGCCGAGCACCGGCACGGCGCGGGCCGAGGCTCCCGCGACCTGCTGTGCGTGGCCACCGGCCACCGGGGTGTCGGCGGCGCCCTGGTGCTCGACGGGCGTCTGCACACCGGCAGTTCGGGTCTGGCCCTGGAGGTCGGTCACCTCACGGTGAACCCCGAGGGCCGCCCCTGCTACTGCGGCAGCCGCGGCTGCCTCGACGTCGAGGCGGACCCACTGGCCTTCCTCACGACGGCGGGCCGCGAACCCGGTCCCGAGGTGTCACTGCTCCAGCAGGCGAACGACCTGATCCGCGACGAGTCCGCCGATCCCGGCGTCCGTACGGCCGTCGAGGCACTGATCGACCGGCTGGGTCTCGGACTCGCCGGTCTCGTCAACATCCTGAACCCGGACCGCATCATCCTCGGCGGACTGCACCGGACCCTGCTCGACGCCGACCCGGACCGGCTGCGCGCCGTCGTCGCCGACCGCAGTCTGTGGGGCCAGAGCGGTGGTGTACCCATCCTCGCCTGCACCCTCGACCACAACAGCCTTGTGGGAGCTGCCGAGTTGGCGTGGCAGCCGGTGCTCGACGACCCGCCCGCCGCGCTGGTCGGCGTCTAGCTGTGATGACCGGCGCGGCGGCCGCGGGTGTGACGGCGCCCTCCCCCGAGAATGTGCACCTCACCACGTGGTGGCGAACGCCCGCGCGGGGTTCTCGGTGAGGATGCGGTCCACCAGGTCCGTGCCGACGGCGAGTTCGAGCCGAGGACGCACCCGCCGCAGCAGATACGGCATGCCCGGACCGCCGTCGACCGAGCGTGCCGCGGCGGTCGTCGTGTCACCGCCGAGCAGCAGCCGGTGGCCGAAGCCGGCGTCGGCGAGGGCCCGCAGGGCGTCGGGCATGGCCCAGTCGGTGGTGTGATGGGTACGGGAGGGGCCGTCGAAGGCGAGGAACGCTCCCGACCCGGCGGCCTCGCGCTGCACGACGAAGTCCGGTGAGCGGTTGAGGTGTCCCAGCACCACCCGGTCCGGCGGCACCCCCAACTCGCCGCACAGCAGGTCGAGTACGTCGAGGGCCCCGGTGCCCAGCTCCAGGTGGACGGCGATCGGTGCACCCGTCGCGTGGTGGGCCTCGGCCGCCGCGCCCATCGTCCAGCGGGCGTGCGCGTCCAGGGCGTGGAAACCGCCCGCGACCTTGATCAGACCGGCCCGCACCCCCGAAGTGCCGATGCCCGAGGTGAGTTCGGCGACGAACACCTCAGCCAGCCCGCCGCGCAGCTCCGCGAACAACTCGGGGCCGTAGTGCACCGCTTGGTGGAGCCCGGTCGCAGCCACCACGTGGACGCCGGTGTCGCGGGCGAGCAGCGGCAGGTCCGCGGCGCGCCGCCCGAGACCGTACGGCGTCCACTGCACCACGGCGGCGCCTCCCCGGTCGCGGAACGCGGCCAGCTCGGCGCGGGCGGCCGAAGCGTCGTTCAGCTCCTGGCCGGGGAGCTGCGGGCTGGCGAAGAAGAGGTGGTCGTGGGCGTCGCACACCCCGAGGTCCTCGGGGCGCACGTCACCGAGGACCGTGCGCACCGTCGCGGCGGGAGGCATGCTCACCACTGCCGTCCGCGTGGCAGCCGGTCACGCCCTGGCGCCGACATGTGCAGCACCTGGAAGGTGTCGCCCGTGGCCTTGGGGAAGTCGTGGTCCCACAACGAGAAGTGGACGAGCTGCCAGTGCCGAGGGTCGACGGCCGCGGCGGCGCAGACCGCCCCGTCCAGCGCGGCGGTCCGACCGGCCTCGCGCACCGCCTCCTCCATGGCCTCGGACAACTCCACTCCCGGCTCCAGGTGCTCCCTTCGGCGCACCGCGACCCGGGCGGGCGAGCCGGCGGCGCCGCCCTCCTCGTACGCCAGACCCGTCCAGTGCTGGACCACGGGCCGGCCGAAGTCGTCGACGAGCCCCTGGAACGCGCCGCCCCAGAGGAACCGGTTCATGCCTTCGGTGGTGTTCCACAGGTAGAAGGGCGCGTACTGGTTCACCGGCGAGCCGTCCACCCCGCGCTCGCGCATCAGATACGTCTTGAAGCCGAGTCCGTCCCAGTCGTCGAGCAGGTGCCCGACCCTGGCGACACGGTCGCGGATGATGCCCATGTCGTAGTCGGCGGGGAAGGTCAGCTCGTACTGCATGGCGTGCATGCGATGCCCCTTCGGTGAGAGGTGTCGGGTCCGGGGGAGAGCGTCCGCGCCCGGTGTCAGCGCAGCGGGGTGAGCAGAGCGAGCAGTCCCCTCACCGCTGTGTCGAAGGTGGCGGGCGATCCGGACGCGCGTGCCAGCACATAGCCGCCCTGGACGGTCGCGAGGATCGTCGCGGCGATCTCCTCCGCGTCGAGCGCCGGCGCGAACTGCCCCAGCTTCTTGCCCTCTTCGACGATCCCGGCCAGGCGCTCGCGCAGCCGGTCGAGTGTCTCGTCGACGGGCGCGCGCAGTTCGTCGCTCGCGATCACCTCCGGATCCATCGTCAGCCGCCCGACGGGGCAGCCGCGCAGCACGTCGCGCTCACGGCGCAGATACGCCTCGATGCGCTCGTACGGTGACCCCGGTGCGGTCAGCACGGCCTCCGCGCCCGCCCGCATCTCCTCGGCGGTGCGCCGGATCGCGGCGAGGGCCAGATCGGGCTTGCCCTTGAAGTGGTGGTACATGCTGCCCTGTCCGGCACCCGCGCGCTCCAGGATGGCCTTGGGGCTCGTGCCCACGTAACCGCGCTCCCACAGCAGCTCGCGAGTGGACTCGATCAGTCGCTCCTGGGTGCTCATGACCCCACTGTACATACCGATAGGTACAGAGTCGAGGTCGTGCGGGAAGCAGCCGACGGCGCCCCGCGTACTCCCGGGGAGGTACGCGTACGGCCGCTGGCCGTACGACGACTCGGACCCCCTCCCGGAGCCAGTCTCGATGCATCGCAACGAACCCATCGCATCCCACCGAGGAGATGACCCTGGATGCAGACCCTGGCGAACTGGGACGGCGGGCCCGGCCCGTGGATCCTCTTCTTCCCGCTGATCTGGGCGGCCGTCGTGATCGGCGTCGTGACCGCACTGCGCCGCACCGCCTGGCGCGGCCGGCGTGGCCCGTGGCGCGGGACGGGCGCCTTCGGCCCCGTCGACGGCCGTCCGGCCGGCGACGAGCCGATCGCCGTGCTCGGCCGCCGCTTCGCCTCCGGCGAGATCGACGAGGACGAATACTGGCGCCGCCTCTCCGTCCTCGACGAGCAGTTCGGCCGCACGGGCAAGGGCGGTGCGGCGTGACCACCACGACCGCCATCCGGGACGCGGCCCGCGTCACCGACGCCGTCAAGGTGTACGGCAGCGGGGACACCGCCGTGAGGGCCCTGGACGGGGTGAGCGTCGGCTTTCCGGCCGGCCGCTTCACCGCGATCATGGGGCCCTCGGGCTCCGGCAAGTCCACCCTCATGCACTGCGCGGCCGGCCTGGACACCCTGACCTCGGGCACCGCCCGGATCGGCGGCACCGAACTGGGCTCCCTCGACGACCGCCGTCTGACCCTGCTGCGCCGCGACCGCATCGGCTTCGTCTTCCAGGCCTTCAACCTGGTCCCGACGCTGACCGTCGCGGAGAACATCACCCTGCCCATGGACCTCGCCGGGACCAAGGGCTCGCGCGACTGGATCGACGCCCTCGTCGACGTGGTCGGGCTGCGCGACCGGCTCCACCACCGCCCCGCCGAGCTCTCCGGCGGACAGCAGCAACGCGTCGCGGTGGCAAGGGCGTTCGCCGGACAGCCTGACGTCGTCTTCGCCGACGAGCCCACCGGCAACCTCGACTCCCGCTCGGGCGAGGAGGTCCTGAACCTCCTCGGCCGCGCGGTGCGCCAGATGGATCGCACCGTCGTCATGGTCACGCACGACCCGGTCGCCGCCGCACACGCCGACGAGGTCGTCTTCCTCGCCGACGGGCGCCTCGTGGACCGGATGCAGTCGCCGACGGCCGACAGGGTCCTCGACCGGATGAAGGCCTTCGACACCAAGGGGTCAGCGTCATGAACGCCGCGCTCCGCATCAGCGTCTCCTCCCTGAGGGCACACAAGCGCCGCTTCGCCGGCACGTTCTTCGCCGTCTTCCTCGGCGTCGCCTTCCTGGCCGGAACCCTCGTCATGGGTGACACGCTGCGCGCCGGCTTCGACTCGATGTTCGGCAACGCGGCCGAGGGCACCGACGCCGTCGTCCGCGGCGCCGACACCATCACCACGCCCGGCGAGAGCCAGGGCGTACGGCGGCCCGTCGACACCGCCCTGGTGAAGACCATCGAACGGACCCCGGGGGTGGCCGCAGCGGCGCCCGACATCCAGGGAGCGGGCCAACTCGTGGGCTCCGACGGCGAACCCGTCGGCGGCCAGGGCCCGCCCACCCTCGCGGGCAACTGGATCGACGACTCGCGGCTCAACGCCTACCGGCTCGCCGAGGGCCGCGCCCCCGCGATGTCCGGCGAGGTCGTCGTCAACCGGGGTGCCGCCGAAAAGGGCCACCTGAAGATCGGTGACACGACGATCCTGCGCACGCCCGACCCCGTCCCGGTCACGATCGTGGGCCTCGCCACCTTCGGCGGCGAGGACGGCATGGCGCAGGTCACCTTCACGGGGATGACGCAGGCCGACGCCGAGAAGTACCTCACCGCGAAGCCCGGCGAGGCGGCGAGCATCCGCGTGCGGGCAGGCCCGGGTGTCGATCAGCGCACCCTCGTCAGGGACCTGGAGCCGGTCCTGCCCGAGGGAGTCGAGGCGATCACCGGCCAGGAGTCGGCGCAGGAGAACACCGACATGATCTCCAGTCAGTTCCTGAACCTCTTCACCACCTTCCTGCTCGTCTTCTCCGGGATCGCCCTCCTCGTCGCGACCTTCTCCATCCACAACACCTTCGCGATCGTCGTCGCCCAACGCGCCCGGGAGAACGCCCTGCTGCGCGCCCTCGGGGCCTCCCGTCGCCAGGTGACCGTCTCGACCCTCGCCGAGGCGATCGTCGTCGCCGTGATCGCGTCGGCCGTGGGACTCGCGGGCGGCGTCGGCATCGCCGCCGGACTCCAGGCGCTGTTCCCGGCCATCGGATTCCCTTTCCCCGAAGGGGCGTTGGTCATCGGAACCCTGTCCATGCTGCTGCCGCTCGCGGTCGGCGTCGTGGTCTGCCTCGGCTCCGCGCTGCTCCCCGCCGTCCGCGCCGGGCGCACCTCGCCGCTCGCCGCCCTGCGGGAGACGTCGGTCGACCGGTCCGGGACATCGCGCACGCGTGCCGTGATCGGTGGCGGTCTGGCCGCGCTGGCGCTCGGCTGCACCCTCACCGGCGTACTGGCGGGCTCGTCCCTGTGGCTCGCCGGGCTCGGCGCGGTCCTGGCCCTCGCGGCCTTCGTGGTGCTCGGCCCGGTCGCGTCCACGACCGCCGTACGGATCCTCGGCGGCCTCCTGGCCACCCTCCGCGGCGTCACCGGGGGACTCGCCCGGCGCAACGCCCTGCGCAGCCCCGGACGGACCGCCGCCACCGCGAGCGCCCTGATGATCGGCGTCGCCGTCGTCTCGCTCTTCACGGTCTTCGGCGCCTCGCTCAAGGCCACCATGGACCAGACCGTCTCCCGGTCCTTCGCGGGCGACGTGGCGGTGAGCACCCCGTCGTTCGGCGCCGGAGGCAGTGGGCTGAGCCCGGAACTGGCCCCCGCCATCGCCCGGCAGCCCACCGTCGAAACCGCCGTCGGCCTGGGCCGCGGCGTCGCCGAGGTGAACGGCAGCGGGCGCGCCCTCACCGTCACCGATCCGATCGCACTCGGCAAGGTCTTCGACCTCGGCGAGGTCCGCGGCTCCCTGGCCGGCCTGGGCACCGACGGCATCGCGGTCACCGAGCAGGAGGCAGACCGGCAGCACCTCAGGACCGGCGGTTCGGCCCGGCTCACCTTCACCGACGGCGAGCAGCGGGAATTCACCGTCCGCGCCGTCTACGGCCGGTCCGAACTGGCGGGCGACTACGTCATCACCCGTGCCGCCTGGGCCCCGCATCGCATCCAGGACTCCGACACCCTCGTCGCGGTCTCGTTCAAGGACGGGGTGAGCACGGCCGACGGCAGGGCGGCGGTGGAAAGGGTCGCCCAGAGGTTCGGCAACCCCGAGGTGCAGACCCGCGACGAGTACGCGCAGTCCTCGGCCGGCGGTATCGACATGATGCTGACCCTCGTCTACGCCCTGCTCGCCCTCGCCGTGCTCATCGCACTGCTCGGCATAGCCAACACGCTCACGCTCGCGGTCCACGAACGCACCCGTGAACTGGGCCTGCTGCGGGCGGTCGGACAGACCCGGGCCCAGCTGCGCGCCATGGTCCGCTGGGAGTCGGTCCTCGTGGCGGCCTTCGGCACGGCGGGCGGGCTCGCCCTCGGTGCCTTCCTCGGCTGGGTGCTCGTCAAGGCGTCCGACGGCGCGTCGGACAGCAGCTTCGTCTTCGCGATGCCGCCCGTGCGGCTCGTCGTGGTGGCGCTGGTGGGCCTCGCCGCCGGAGCCCTCGCGGGCCTGCGCCCGGCGCGAAGGGCCGCGCGCCTGGACGTGCTGCGCGCCATCGCCACCGACTGAGTCGCTGAAGGACGTGCGGCCCCGGCGGCGGGGCGTGCCGCAGGAGGCCGGACGGCGCACGTGCCCCCGCGATGTGCGAGAGGTTGTTCACCGCCCGGTCAGCCGGCAACGGCTGACCGGGCGGGAGCGTGTTCCGGCCGGAGTCCGTCGACGGTCTGGCGGAGCGCGGTCGCGCAGGCGGTGTCGTACGGGGTGCGGGCGGGCGCGGCCACCGCGGGCGCCGCGATCACAGGCGTCGGTGCCGGCGCCGCGGGCGCCGGGAGCGTGAACCACACGACCTTGCCAGAATCGCCCTCGGGTCGCACCCCCCAGCTCTCGCTCACCGCGGCGACCATGGCGAGGCCACGGCCACAGGTGGAGGTGGGGTCCACGTCCCGCACCTCGGGCAGGCGGGGGTCGTGGTCGTACACCGAGACCGTGAGCCGGTCGAGCAGCAGCTCGATGCTCACGGTGCACAGCTTGTCGGGCTGGGCGTGCTGATGGACGTTGGACAGCAGCTCGGTCACGCCGAGCGCGGCCCGGTCTATCAGGGCGTCCATATGCCAGTAGCGCAACTGCGCAGATACGATTCTGCGGACCTGGCCGATCCGCGACGGCAGGGCTTGGAGCTCCACCGTGCAATGCCTGCTTGGCTCGCTGATCACGGCTGCGACTCCCCGAATTGAGGTCCGGAAGAAGGCGGAGATCGGATCCAGCAGAGTGGCTGAGTGGAACGGCCGCCTGCTGTGGTGGCCGGCGGGCTGGTTCGCAGCGTTATCGCCGGTAAACCCAGAGTGATGTGAGAACAGCGTGACTCAGGGGGTGCGGTCCCGCAACTCGCGGCGCTGTCAGTCGCCTACGCCGTGTGCGCCCACCTGGGCCGACCGCCCTCGCGTACTGCTTCGGATGCTGTGTCCTGAGGTGCTGACCGGCTCGGGTCCCGCGGTGCCGCCGGTCCGTTCCGGGTGCCCTTTCGTTCCTCTGTCCCGAGGCTGTGGAGCTCCGCGGCTGCGCGGCGGGAGGAGCGCGGGAGCCGTGCCCTGCGGCCGTCCGGCCCGCCGCGGCCGGGTTGCTGCCCTCCGACCGCGGTGCGCTCCGGGTCGTGGCCCGGGTGCGCCGCCGCCGGGTGCCGCTTCAGCCGCTGCGCCCTGCCGCCTTGCGCACCGCCTCGATGAAACGGCGCGCCGAAGGCGGCCCCGGAGCGCCGGGCGCGGGGTCGTGCTCGCCGAGGGTGAGCGAGTAGCGGGTGCCGTTGACGTCCGCCAACGCGCGGTCCTCGTGCGCGAACCACGGCTTGGACGCGCGCACCGCCTGCACGGGAGCGCTGTCGATCTCGCTGCCGTAGCTGGTGAGCAGTTGCAGCCTGCCGTCGCTGATCCGGACCTGTCCCGCCCGGGTGAGCGAGCGCAGCCTCTTCCCGATCCGCACGCCCGTGGCCGTGAACTCCGGCTCCGCCATGATGCCCCGCCCCCTTGTGCGCTTCGGCTCTGCCCTGTCGCGGTCCCGCGTCCGTCCGTGATCCAGTGTGCACCGCACCGGACCGTGGTCCCGCGCCGCGGGCGGCACGCGGGACGCTTCCGTGCGGTGCAGTCTGCCCGCAGGTTGCGGCGAGCACCAGTGCGCATGACGGTCCGGTGGGCGCGACGGGAGCGCGCGCCGGTGTGCGCCCCCATGGCCGCACGGCCCGCTCCCCAGGCCCGCCTTTGAGGTGCTCAAAGGTGTGTTTATGCAGGTGAGAAGCGTGTGGGAGCTGATTATCATCGAGGTGTCCGACACGGTTGAACGGCGTCGGCACGATGCGTAAGGAGCCTCGCCGTGAGCACCACTCCTCAGCAGATCCGGACCGGCGCAACCCTCGACGTCGACCGTAGTGACGCGGACTACCGGGCCTGGCTGAAAGAAGCCGTCCGCAAGGTCCAGGCGGACGCGAACCGCTCGGCCGACACCCACCTGCTGCGCTTCCCGCTGCCCGAGAAGTGGGGCATCGACCTCTACTTGAAGGACGAGTCGACCCACCCCACCGGCAGCCTCAAGCACCGGCTCGCCCGCTCGCTGTTCCTGTACGGGCTGTGCAACGGCTGGATCCGTCCAGGCTGCCCCGTCATCGAGGCCTCCAGCGGTTCGACCGCCGTCTCCGAGGCCTATTTCGCCAAGCTCATCGGGGTGCCGTTCATCGCGGTCATGCCGCGCACCACGAGCGCGGAGAAGTGCCGCCTGATCGAGTTCCACGGCGGGCAATGCCACTTCGTGGACGACTCGCGCAAGATGTACGAGGAGTCCGCCGCGCTCGCGGTCGAGACCGGTGGTCACTACATGGACCAGTTCACCTACGCGGAACGGGCCACGGACTGGCGCGGCAACAACAACATCGCCGAATCCATCTTTCGTCAGCTGGAGTTGGAGCGCTTCCCGGAGCCCGCGTGGATCGTCGCCACGGCCGGCACCGGCGGCACCTCGGCCACCCTCGCGCGCTACGTCCACTACATGCAGTACGACACCCGTATCTGCGTCGCCGACCCGGACAACTCCTGCTTCTTCGAGGGCTGGACCACTGGTGATCCCGAGGTCACCTGCGACTGCGGCTCGCGGATCGAGGGCATCGGCCGACCGCGCATGGAACCGAGCTTCGTGCCCGGTGCCGTCGACCGGATGATGAAAGTGCCGGACGCGGCGAGCGTCGCCGCCGTACGCGCCCTGGAACAGGCCATCGGACGCAAGGCCGGCGGCTCGACCGGCACCGGCCTGTGGAGCGCCCTGAAGATCGTCGCCGAGATGGTGGCCGAGGGACGGAAGGGGAGCGTGGTGACGCTCCTGTGCGATCCCGGGGACCGGTATCTCGACAAGTACTACTCCGACGAGTGGCTGGCCGAACAGGGACTGGACATCGAGCCGTACACGGCGGCGATCAGGTCCCTCCTGGAGACGGGCGTCTGGCCGGACTGACGGTACGGGGCCGGGGCAGCGGCATCGGGAGCCGGGGCGACGGCGCGGGTGGCCCCGGGCCTGTGGCACGGGCGAAGGCGGCCGGACCGCGGCACCGGGAGCGCAGCGGGCGGATGCGGCGTCGTGGGTGGCCCGCGGCCGTCCGGCCGGGGTGCGTCAGCCCTACTGGGCTGCCGTCGCGTCCGGCCGTCACGGCGTCGACCTCGGCTTCGCGCCCACGGGGGCACGCACACCGGATCCTCGACTCCGCGTGGTCGGGTCGCACGGCGCACCCCGAACCTTCGGTGCCGCGCGGTCGGGGGCACGGCGTACACCGACCTACGGTTTTCTGCCGACGGTCGGCACGGCGTACACCTCCCGCTCTGTGCCGACGGGTCGAACAGCGGACGCCGTCGGCCCGGCACCGCGTCGGGCGACGTCCGTCGAGGTCAGGCGGGCGCCGACGCCAACCGGCGGTCCAGGGCCGTCACCGCGTCGCGGAAGGCGCGGCCGAGACCCGCGCGGCCGAGCGTGAGAGCCGCTCTGAACAGAGCCGTCCCGTCCGCCGCGAAGGTCCACTGCACCCGGGTGCCCGTCGGGTCGGGGGAGAGCCGCCACTCCTCGACGAGGGCACGCAGCCCCGGCGCGTTCGTGGCGTCCACCCGGTACGAGTACACCTCCGGCGCACGGGATGTCAGGACCGACTCCGTGAAGCGCGTGCCGCCCCTGAGCCGGACCTCGCGGCCGGCGCCGTCCGCGATGGGCCGGGCGAGCGTCACCGCCGAGAACCACTCGCTCCAGCCGGGCACGTCCTGCGCGAGCGCGTGGAAGACGGCTTCGGGAGGGGCCTTCACCACCCGGGCGAACACCAGACGCAGCGGTGCGGTCTCGACGAAGTCGGGTCCCACGGGACGCAGACGGCGTGCCATGAACGAAACCCCCTAGCGGGAACGGAGTCCCGGGTGGCAGTCAGCGGGCGATGACCATTGCGCACCCGACCCACCGGCCGCACGGGCGACGGCGTCCGTCGTGCGTTCGGCGCAGCGGCGGCGGCACGGGCCACGTCACCATAGCTGTCGGGCCGTCAGATGTCTGTACCGTCTCCGGGCTCACCGGCCACCACCAGGCGCCTCAAGTGTTCCGCGATCTCCACACGCGCCGCCGCGGGCATCCCGGCATCGGTGACCAGCGTGTCGATCTGATCGAGCGCGGCGAACGAACTCAGGCCCACCGTGCCCCACTTCGTGTGGTCGGCGACCACGACGACGCGTCGTGCGGACTGCACGAGCCGCCGGTTCGTCTCGGCCTCCGCGAGGTTCGGAGTCGACAGACCCGCCTCGATCGATATGCCGTGCACGCCGAGGAACAGCACGTCGAAGTGGAGAGCCCCGATGGCCTGATCGGCCACGGGCCCGACCAGGGAGTCGGACGGTGTGCGCACACCACCGGTCAGGACGACCGTCGCGGCACCCTGCCGCTGACCCGACGTGCGCTGCGCCGTGTGGAACACGTCCGCAACCCGCACCGAGTTGGTGACCACCGTCAGGTCCGGGACGTCGAGGAGCTGATGCGCCAGCGCGTACGTCGTCGTGCCGCCCGAGAGCGCGATCGCCGAGCCCGGCGCCACCAACTCGGCGGCGGCGCGCGCGATGTCCTCCTTGGCGGTCAGTTCGAGCCCGGACTTGGCCTCGAAGCCCGGCTCGTGCGTACTCGCCTCGGCCACCGGCACGGCACCCCCGTGCACCTTCTCCACGACCCCCTGGCGGGCGAGGGCGTCGAGGTCGCGGCGGACCGTCATGTCGGAGACGCCGAGCCTGCGCGTCAGCTCGTTCACACGGACGCCACCGCGGCGCCGCACCTCGTCCAGGATCAGGGCGCGGCGCTGCTCCGCGAGGAGGTTCTGATTCTCACTCACGTCCGCTCCGGTCCTTTCGCCGCACGCTGTCCGACACTCCGTCCGAACCCACTCCCACGTGGACATTCTCCTTGTCCGAGGTCTGGAGGACGTCCCATCCTCGCACGGGTCACCGACAGTCGCTCCACTGCCCGCAAGGACATCGGGAGCGCACCCCGCGCCGCCACTGTCACACGTATCGGGGAGATTCGGTGACTACGCGTGTGCACACGCCTCGGAGTGGAGATCCTGGTGCCGGCACACGACGCATGCGACACACGCGGCACGGGGGAAGTGCGAAACAGTGGAACGTGCAAGGGAACAGGCCTCGACGGGGGAGCCGGACGTCCTCGCGCAGCGGCCCACGGCAGGCGGAGCCGCCCTGGAACTCCTGGTGCACGGGGTGGGCGGCACGACACCCGAGGTGATGCTGAACGATCCACGGACGGTCCGGGTCACCGGGGACGAGACGGCCGCCGTCTACCGCCGCGTGGACGACGCGGAGGCGGAACGGCATCCCGACGAGCACCGGGACGGGCCGGTGCGCGAGGCCTACGTGTGGTGCAACCTCACGTCCGGCAACGGGTCCCGCGCCCTGTGGCTGTTGCTGCTGCCGTTCATGGTCGTCAACCTCGCTCACTGGATGCGGCCCGCCGCACGCGGACGCACACGCACCGTCCGCCTCTACGGTCTCCTAGTACGCCTCGCCGCGCTCAGCCTGACCGTGCTCCTGGTGGCCGCCGTCTGCGAGGTCGCCCTCGACCTCACCGCCTGGCAGTGCGCGGGCACGCGCGCGTGCGCCCGCGAGCACACCTGGCTCGGGTTCCTCTCACCGGCCGTGTCCGGCGGCGGATGGTGGAGCCAGCCGGGCCGCCGGCTCGCCCTCGCCGGCCTCGTGCCCGCCGCGCTGACCGGACTGCTGTGGTATCTGTCGCACCGCACCTGGAGCGCGTACGAGTCGCACCGGCCGATGTCCCGTGCCGCGGAGCCCGCCGAGGGGACCGGCCGAACCGGACTCGGCCGTCCCGGCTTCTGGTACGGGCGCCGTCTGGTGGCCCGACTGCGCGCCGCCCACACGGCGGCGGGCTTCCTGACCGTCGCCGCCGCGGTCGGCAGCTCCGCAGCCCGCCACGACCGAAGGCCCGGCGGTCCCGCCGTCCTCGACGCGCTGGGCACGCTCCTGGAGGCGACGCTTGTGGCGGGCGCCTTCTTCGTGCTGTGGGTGGTCTGCCGACGCGGACGCAGCGAGAACCGGCTCGACAAGGAGCTGGACCACATGCTGGTGCGCCTGCTGCCCGTCGGATCGCTCGTTCTCCTCGTCCTGACCTCGGTGTACGCCGGCTGGTCCCGGCCGAGCTGGCGTTCCACGGGACGTCTGCCCGGCGACTTGACGTTCGGCGGCATCGCCTTCCTGCAGGGCCTGATCGTCATCGCCCTGTGCGGGGTGGCCCACATCCTGTACCGCACACGTCCCGACCCGCGCACCGCGATGCGCGGCATCGCCGGGCCCGCCGTCGCGATGCTCGCCTGCGCGCTGGGCGGTGTCATGTCCGGAGGGGTCTCCCAGCGTGTGGCCGACTGGCTGGACGGCACCCGGGATTCGCTCCCCGGCCCGCCCGTCCTGCTGACCTGGCAGGCCTCGGCGATCCCACCGCTGCTCCTCGTGCTCCTCGTGCTCGGCGGCCGGCTCGCCCGGCACACGTGGCGACTGCGCGAGCGTGAGATGGCCGCCGTCGCACTCGACCACGAGGGACAGCCCCTGGACATCGCCCGTACCCGCCGCATCGCAGGCGTCCGCGCGATGGCCACGCTCACCGACCTGGCCCCCGTCATGACCGGCGTCCTGTCGTCCGTGACGCTGCTGCTCGGTGCCGCCGCGCTCGTCGGGGCCTTCGCCACCGGCGACGCCCCGGGCGACGCCGCGCAAGGGGCCTACGGCTTCGTGCGGGGCGGAGCGCAGACCGCACAGGCGCTCGGTTCCTGGCTGATCGGCCTCGGCTTCATACTGTTCGTCACGTGGGGCCGCCGCGCCTACAAGGACCCCGCGGCCCGCCGCACCATCGGCATCCTCTGGGACGTCGGCACGTTCTGGCCGCGCGCCGCCCACCCCTTCGCACCGCCCTGCTACGCCGAGCGCGCCGTTCCCGACCTGACCTGGCGCATGGCCACGTGGATCCGCACCACCGGCGGACGGCTCGTACTGTCCGGGCACTCGCAGGGCAGTGTGCTGGCGGCCGCGGCGGCATGGCAGCTGAAGCCGTCGGTCCGCAAGCGGATCGCCCTGCTCACCTACGGCTCGCCGCTGGAGCGCCTGTACGGCCGCTGGTTCCCGGCCCACTTCGGCCCGGCCGCCCTGACCGCTCTGCACCACGAGGTCGCCTGCTGGCGCAATCTCTACCGTCGGACCGACCCCATCGGCGGCCCGGTCCTGCTGCCGGGCGACTGCGGCCCCCAGGTCGACCACGAACCCCTGAAAGACCCGCTCGCCTACGGACGGACCGAACAACACCCGCTGCCCGCACCGATCCTCGGCCACTCCGACTACCAGGCGGACCCGGCCTTCGACGTCGAGCGGGCGCGGCTGCTGAGCCGGCTGAGGCCCGACGTCCCCGCTCCCCGTCCGCAGGACAGCGGCCCTCAGGGCAGCTCCGGCAGGTCCTCCGGGTAGAGCAGCGTGAGGTCGTCGGTGTCCGGCTCCGCCAGCTGGGCGACCCGTCCCGCATGCCGCTCCACCATCGCCTCGAAGGTCTGCCGCGCGGTGCGGCCGTTGCCGAACGCGGGGCCCTTCGGGATCGCCGTGAAGTACTTCTGCAACGCCTCGGCCGCGCCCGGCGCGAGCCGGTACTCGTGCTCCTCGGCCTGCTGCTCCACGATCCGCAGCAGCTCGTCGGGCGCGTAGTCATTGAAGGTGATGGTGCGTGAGAAACGGGACGCCACACCGGGGTTGACCGAGAGGAACCGCTCCATCTCCTCCGTGTAGCCGGCGACGATCACCACGACCGCGTCCCGGTGGTCCTCCATGAGTTTCACCAGGGTGTCGATGGCCTCGCGCCCGAAGTCCCGCCCCGAGTCCTCCGGCGACAGCGCGTACGCCTCGTCGATGAACAGGACGCCGCCGCGTGCCCGGTCGAACGCCTCCTGGGTGCGGATCGCGGTGGAGCCGATGTGTTCGCCGACCAGGTCCACCCGGGACACCTCGACGAGGTGGCCCTGTTCCAGGACGCCCAGCGAGGCGAGGATCTCGCCGTACAGCCGGGCCACCGTCGTCTTGCCCGTACCGGGGGAGCCGGTGAAGACCAGATGGCGGCGGGCCGACGCGGCCTTGAGGCCCGCCTCCTGCCGGCGCCGGCCCACCTCGATCATGTCGGTGAGCGCTCGCACCTCCCGCTTGACGCTCTCCAGGCCCACCAGCGCGTCGAGTTCACCGAGGACCGCCTTGGACGTGCGTGCGGGCTGCGCCGGTGCCTCCGCGGTGACGAGGGGCTCGTGCTCCGTGCTCCGCTGGCCCGGGATGGCACCCAGCAGACCCGACGACGGACTCGACGTCTGGACGGCCGTCTCGGGCACCGGCGGACGCAGCCCGGCGCTCTCGTCACTCGTGCAGTCCTCGACGACCGGGCCACCTGCTGCGCCGCCGTCCGCGAACTCGTAACCCCCGCGCGCGCACCGCTCGGTGCGGCACTTCCTGAGCGTCGAGCGGCAGCCGTCGATCACGTGGAAGCCGTAGCCCCCGCTGTCGGTGACCCGGCAGTTGAGGAAACTGCCCCGGCCGTCGGCCGACACGTAGAAACCCGCCTCGGCGGTCGAGGTGACCGTGCAGCGCTCGATGGTGGGATCGGCGCCCTTGGTGACGATCACACCGGTCTGTGTGCCGTCGACGGTGCAGCCGGACAGGGTGCCGCCGCTGCCGTGGTCACGGAACCACGCACCCGTCGCGGCGTCCCGGATCCGGCAGTCGTCGAGTTGGGCGGTCGCGCCGTCGCTCACCGAGACCGCCGTGTTGCGTACTTGGGAGATGTCGCTGTCGACGACGTCCGCACGGGAGCCGCGGTCGAGGACGAACAGGGCGTCGGGCACGTCGTGCACACGGCAGGAGTCGAGGACCGCGGTCGCGCCGTCGCTGACCCACACCGCCGGGTAGTCGCCGGTGCTGTCGAAGATCTCGCACTGGTTGGCGTCGACGCGGGTGCCGGGGTCCCACACCGACAGGCCGTTGCGCCCGAACTGCCGCACGGTGGTGCGCGTCAGGGTGAGCACGGAACGCGAGCGCAGATCCACAGCGTTCTCAGGGATGTCGTGGATGCGGCAGTCGGCGAGCGTGAGGACCGCGTCCGTGTCGAGCGTGACGCCGTCCGCCGTCGTGCGGTGCACGTCGCAGTCGGTGAGATGGGCCGTGGCCCGCCCCGTGATCTGCACCCCGGAGCCCTTCACCTCGTACACCTCGCAGCCCACAGCTTCGAGCGAGGAGCCCTCGCCGGTGGCGGACAGACCGGCACCGGAAGCGTGGTGCACCCGGCAGCGGTCCAGGCGCGGACGGGCGCCGCCGCGGACCGCGACGCCCGACTGGCCGGCCGCGACGACCTCGCACTCCTCGAACACCCCACCGCCGCCGTCCAGTACGGCGATGCCGATGCCGGCGGGGTTGTCGACCGTGCAACGGCGCGCGGTGGGCCGGGCACCGGACCGCACCTCGATCCCCGCCGCGGACCGTGTGACGATCCGGACGTCCAGCAGCTCGGGGGTGCCCTCCTCGACGAGCAGCGCGGGTGCGGCCGAGTCCTGGCCCTCCACGTGCAGGTCCTGGACCACGGCGGAGGCGCGCACGGTCAGCGGCACCCCGTCCACCGGGGCGATGCGCACGGAGCCGGGGGAGCCCTCGGGGCCGCGCAGTGTCACCGCGCGCTGCACCACCAGGTTCTCCCGGTAGGTGCCGGGAGCGACGGTGAGGACGTCTCCGTCGGCCGCGGCCTCCAGGGCGGCGGCCAGCGATGCGTACTCACCCGTGCGGCGCCGCCACCGCGAGGTGCCGGTGTGCGTCACCTGGACCGTGCCCTGTGCCATGGCGCTGTTGTGCCCCCACCTCGTCGTACGCGGGTCCTGCGAGGCCCTGCTGACAGCCCGTCGCCCAGGTTCCTGCCGGACAGCCTCTCACGACGGTGCCGAACCGCTCGGCCGGTCCACCGTAGCGTGCGCGGGGGCACCGGGATGACCGTAGCGGGAAGGCCGTCAGCTGCCGGTGCCGGCCTTGCCCCAGTCGGGACCCGCCTTGTCCCATGCCTGGTCCCAACGGGCGTACCGTCTGCGGACCATGCGCCAGACGATCACGCGCCTGGCCCCGTCGACAACTCCCGCGCACAGCAGTCCCGCTCCGAATCCGGCCAGCACGGCGTGTGTCGTCGCGGTGGCGCTGTCCAGCGGGCGGCCGACCACGTTGCCGTGGGTGTCGGTCCAGAGCTTGAAGTGGTCCCCGCGACGGGGGGACTTGAGGTCGGATATCACCGCGCCGTGCCGGGCCGTGCCGTCCGGTGCCGTCCAGTCGGCGAGGACGCGGCTGTGGGCGTCCCGCGAGGACGACGTCTCCGGATCGGGTTCCAGCGGACTGCGGGACAGCTCCGTGACGACGGTGGCCGCCACCACGTGGTGCGTCCTGTGCTGGTCCCGAACGGACTGCTGGAGGGCGTCCTGGGCCAAGGCGCCGACCGCGGCCCCGACGAGGGGTGCCACGGCGAGGACCAGCAGCACGGCCGCCAGGCTCAGCCAGGCCTCCACGAGATCGGTCGTGCGGCGCAGCGGATTGTGCCGCCAGCGCCAGAGTCCGCTGATTGCTCGCACCGTCCCGCACCCCCCTTCCGCGTCCGTGATAGCCCGCAGCCGGTCCGTCCACGCGGCAGCCCGGGGAAGAGAGAGCGAAATCACCCTTCCCGTGGCCCTCTCATGGACTTCTCATACTCTCAACGCTCGTGCCCCGGGCAGGGGTTCCCCTCGGCGCCCATACTCACGGAACTCGGCCGCGAGGCTATTCGAGGACGGTGACCGGATCCCCGACGCGCAGCGTGCCGCGGGACTCGGGCACCAGGTTCTGACCGAAGATCAGCTGGTTCCCCACGCGGCGGTGGCGCCCGAGCGTCCGCAGGGGCTCCTTGCCGCGCTCCGCGGAGCTTTGGTCCGTCGTGGTGACGACGCATCTGCCGCACATCTTGGCCACCCGGAAGCTGACCTCGCCGATGGCGATCCTCGACCAGTCGTCCTCGGCCCAGGGGTCGGTTCCGGACACGACCACGTTCGGCCGGAAGCGGTTCATGGGGAGGGGGCCCTCGTGGGCGTGGTCGCCCTGCGCGATCAGTGAGTTGAGGGCGTCCAGCGAGGCGAGCGTGGTGACGAGCAGCGGATAGCCGTCGGCGAAGCTGACGGTCTCACCCGGGCGCGCGAAGTCCGGGTCGACGGGGCGGCAGGTGGCCGGGTCGTCCATGTGGACGAGACGCACGTCGGTGCCCAGATAGGCACTGCACCACGCGTGCGCGGCGTCGTCGGCGAGGACGCCCTCCACCTTGTCCCCGAAGATGTCGAGCACGGTCGCGCCGGCCGGCGCGGGCACGGTGACGTCGATCGGCTCGCGGCCGGGCCCGGACAGCCGCAGGCCGCCGCCGGGCATCAGCTCGGCGGCGGCCAGTGCGAGACGTGGCTGCTGGCGTTGCGTGACGACCTTTCCCCCGTCGTCGATCAGTGCCCAGCGGCGGTCTCCGGCCAGCCCCCAGGGCTCCACGACGGCATCCCGGGGCGACTCGCCCCGGAACGCCTTGACCGGATGGACATGGATCGAGTGCAGTTGCGCGTTCCCCATGACCGCCATGGTGCCAGCCGGCACCGGTGATCCGTCGCGGACGCCTCAGTAGCCGCGGTACTGCTGCCCGTTGTACGGATCCTGATAGGGAGCCGGTGCGGGGCGCGGGGCCGCGGGGCGCATCGCCTCGTAGCCCGTGCCGGTCGCCATCGGGCGCTGCTGCTGCGGCTGGGGGCCGGGGTAGCCACGCGGGCCGGCCGCCTGCTGCGGGATGTAGGGAGCGGGGGCCTGTTGCAGCGGAGCGGGCTGCTGGGCCTGCGGGTACCCGTAGGCGGGTGCCTGCTGGGACGGACCTGCGGGCAGTGCGGGGAGTGCCGACGGCAGGGCAGGGAGATGGCTGCCCGTCTCGTAGGCGGAGGGGACCCGGATCGGTGCGATCTGGGGAGTGCCCCGCTCGGCGACGAGAGAGTCGTAGATCGGGGTGTCCGGGAAGAAGGACGGCGCGGAGTAGTAACCGCCGCCGTATGTGGAGCGGGGGGAGGTCATGGCACATAAGTTAAGCCCACGATGTGCTGGTTGGGGAGACCGATAAGAGGGTTGTTTTCCGTGTCGGCAGTGACGCGGGATCCCCAATCCGAGCGAACTCGGCAAAAAAGGACGTCGAACGGCGCTCGGATCGTGTAAAGACCGAGTTCGAGGTGGGTTACCGGCGGTTGACCACGGATCTTCCTGTACGGGTCATGGGAGTTCTCCGGGGTGGGGGATTAGGTTGTGCGGGAAACGGAGCCGGCGGACCGGCCGCGCGGCGGCCCGGTGCGGAGACACGTGATGGGGGCGTACATGTCAATGTCAAAGGGAGCGAATGTTCCCGTGCCGACGACCGCGCTGCGCGTCGAATTGGGATGGCGTTCAGGACCCGGTGTGCCGGACGCGGATGCCTCGGCGCTGCTGCTGGTCTCGGGCAAGGTCCGTTCGGACGGCGACTTCGTCTTCTACAACCAGCCCGGGCACGCGTCCGGCGCCGTGCGGCACGAAGGCAAGCGGGACGCGGGCGGGCAGGTCACGGACGCGCTGCTCGTCGACTTGACGCGGGTGGAGCCCGCCATCGAGACCGTGGTGCTCGCCGCCTCCACCGACGGAGGCACCTTCGGGCAGGTGCCCGGACTCGGCGTCCGCGTGCTCGACGCACAGCGCGGCACGGAGATCGCGCGGTTCGACAGCACCGACGCCACCGTCGAGACAGCCTTCGTCCTCGGCGAGTTCTACCGGCGCCAGGGCGCCTGGAAGTTCCGCGCCGTGGGACAGGGTTACGGCAGCGGGCTCGAAGGACTGGCCACCGACTACGGGATCACGGTGGACGAACCCCAGCACGCCGCGCCCCCGGCCCCCGCCGCACCGCCGGTGGCCCCGCCCGTGACCATGCCGCCGCCGGTACCGCCCGTCGCCCCCTCGCCCTACGCGACCACTCCGCCGCCCGCGCCGTACGGCAGCACCCCGCCGCCCGCGCCGTACGGCAGCACCCCGCCGCCCGCGCCGTACGGCAGCACTCCGCCGCCGGCCCCCTACGGCAGCCCGCCGCCTCCTGCCCCGTACGGGAGCACGCCCCCGCCTCCCACGGTGCCGGTCAGCCTCTCCAAGGTGACGCTGACCAAGGAGGCCCCCTCGGTCTCGCTGACCAAGCAGGGCGGCACCTCCGGCGCGATGCGCGTCAACCTCAACTGGCAGGTGCGCAAGCAGTTCTCGGGATGGGGCAGCAAGCGGGGCCGTGCCGTCGCGATGCACTCGGACCTCGACCTCGACCTGTGCGCTCTGTACGAGCTGTCCGACGGACGCAAGGGCGTCGTGCAGGCCCTGGGCAACGCCTTCGGGGCGCTGCACCAGCCGCCGTACATCCATCTCGACGGGGACGACCGCACCGGGGCCGTGGCCAGTGGGGAGAACCTCACGATCAACCTCGACCACAAGCAGAGCTTCCGCCGCATCCTCATCTTCGTCACCATCTATGAAGGGGCGCGCTCCTTCGCCGACCTGCACGCCACGGTGACGCTCCAGCCGTTCAGCGGCGCTCCGGTCGAGTTCTCCCTCGACGAGTGCACCGTGCCCTCGACCGTGTGCGCCCTCGCCCTCATCACCAACACAGGCAACGACCTCATCGTCCAGCGCGAAGCCCGCTACCTGGTCCCGGAGCGCGGAGTGAGCCCCCAGCGCACCGTCGACTACACCTACGGGTGGGGCATGAACTGGACTCCCGGCAGGAAGTAGGCACTCAGCTCTCCTCGAGCGCGGTGTCGGGGCCGGCGTAGGTGCGGCCCTTCCAGGCGGCACCGCGCCCCCTGTAGTGCTGCACCGCCGAATCGATCGTCATGAGGAGGTACAGGAAGGCGGTGACCGGCAGCAGCGGGGCCTGCCACGCGGGCTGCCGGTAGTAACGGAGCATCGGCACGTACGTCGCGCTCATCACGATCCAGGCGAGCCCGCCGGCCACCGCCGCCCACACGCTCCCGGCGGCGAGACCGGCCACGAAGGCGACCGGCGGCATCAGGTACACGACGGCGAGGCCCAGGACCGTCCCTGCCAGCAGCAGCGGGTTGTGCCGCAGTTGCGCGTAGGCGCTGCGCGAGACCATGCGCCACAGGTCGTGCAGTCGCGGGTAGGGGCGCACACTGTCCACGCGCTCGGCGAGCCCCAGCCAGATGTGACCCCCGCTCCGCTTGACCGCCTGCGCGAGCGCGACGTCGTCGATCACGGCGTGCCGGATGGCGTCCGGGACCTGTGCTCGCTCGGCGGCGTCGGCGCGCAGCAGGACGCAGCCGCCCGCCGCGGCCGCCGTGCGCGCCCTCCACACGGAGATCCAGCGGAAGGGGTAGAGCTGGGCGAAGAAGTAGACGAACGCGGGCACGACGAGCCGCTCCCAGGTGCTCTCCACGCGCAGGCGCGCCATCTGTGAGACGAGGTCGTACCCCCCGGTGCGGGCCGCCGCCACCAGCTCCCGCAGGCTGTCGGGAGCGTGCGCGATGTCCGCGTCCGTCAGCAGCAGGTACTCGGGCTCACGCGCGCGTGCCAGGGCGATCCCGTGTCGTACGGCCCAGAGCTTGCCCGTCCAGCCCGCGGGCGGCTCACCGGGAGAGCCCACGGTGAGCGGCAGCCCGCCGTGGCGCTCCGCCAGCTCCCGGGCCAGCTTCCCGGTGCCGTCTGAACTGCCGTCGTCGACGAGGAAGACCTCGGTGCGCCCCGGATAGTCCTGGGCGAGGAGGGACGGCAGGCTCTTAGGCAGGACGGCGGCCTCGTCGCGGGCGGGCACGACGACACAGACGCTCGGCCATTCGTCCGGGTCCCGGCGTGACGGCAGTCGTACATCCGTACGCCAGAAATAGCCCTGGCCGAGCAGCAGCCAGAGCCACGCGATCAGCGATATCACAGCGACAAACACCACGGCGCTCACTCACCGCAGTCTGCCCCACGACGGGTGACGAGGCGGATCGTCTATGGTGACCGGGTGAAGATCGCGCTGATGGACTCCGGAATCGGACTGCTCGCCGCTGCCGCCGTGGTGCGTCGACTGCGGCCCGACGCCGATCTCGTGCTCTCCTCGGACCCCGGCTCCATGCCCTGGGGGCCCCGCACGCCGGAGGACGTCACCGCGCGCGCCCTCGCCGTCGCCGAGGCTGCCGCGCGACACCGTCCCGACGCCCTCATCGTGGCCTGCAACACGGCCTCCGTACGCGCCCTGCCCGCGCTGCGGGCCCGCCTGGAGCCGGAGGTGCCCGTCATCGGCACCGTGCCCGCGATCAAGCCGGCCGCCGCCGGCGGCGGCCCCATCGCGATCTGGGCCACGCCCGCCACGACCGGAAGCCCCTACCAGCGCGGACTCATCGCCGAGTTCGCGGACGGGGTGAGCGTCACCGAGGTGGCCTGCCCGGGCCTCGCCGACGCGGTGGAGCACGCGGACCAGGACGCCATCGACGCCGCGATCGCGGCGGCCGCCGCGCACACTCCCGAGGACGTAAGGGCCGTCGTCCTGGGCTGCACCCATTACGAACTGGTCGCCGAACGCATCCGCGCCGCCGTGCAGCGGCCCGGACGCCCGCCGCTCGTCCTGCACGGTTCGGCCGGTGCGGTCGCGGCGCAGGCACTGCGCAGGATCGGTGAGGCGCCGAGGCCGGAGGCACCCGCCGACTCCGTCGTGACAGTGCTCCTCGGCGGCGAAGAAGGGCCGCTGCCCGCGACCGCGCTCAGCTACGAGGAAGGCCGCGTGCTCTCTGCCGCCGTTCCCGCGCTGACCGAAGGTCACCGTTCGACACGCTGAGCAGCGCCAGCCTTGCGAACACTTCCTGTCACGGACCGGGCGCGCTCCGTGTGACGTCCGGGCACTGTCGGTCACGGTGTGAATCCCTTCCGTACGCGGCACGCCCGCCGGGGCCGGTGACGCTCCGCAAGCCCGTGCCCGCGCAGCGGAAGCTGAGTACTCTCGTAGACATGAGGGACCACCCCCACGGCGAAGGCACCCCGCATCCGGAGATCTGGACCGGGCGTGCGACGAACCGCGTCCAGTGGCTGCCCGCCCTCGGCGGAGCCGCCTGTCTGGCGCTCGGTATCGAGCTGGCCGTCGACTCCGCGTGGACGTCGGGATCGGCCCCGCTCATCATGTCCGTCGTCGGCTGCATCGCCGCCGGACTTCTGATCATCTTCGGCACGCTCGCCTTCCTGCACGTCGCCGTGAAGGTGGACAAGGACTGCCTCGAAGTGCGCTGCGGTCACATCGGACTGCCGCGCCGTCGCATCCCGCTCTCCAGCGTCGTCGGCGCGGAATTCGCGCCCAAGGTCACCCCACGGCAGTGGGGCGGCTTCGGCTACCGCTGGCGGCCCGAGAAGGGCACCGCGGTGGTCGTCCGGCGCGGCGAGGGCGTGGTGCTGCGCCTCGGCGACGGACACACCTTCACGATCACGGTGGACAACGCCGAAGCCGCGGTACGCATCATCCGGGATCGCCTGCGGCCCAGCACGCCCGGCACGGCGCACTGAGGCTCGCGCCGGTCGGAGCTTCCTCACCGGTCCGGCGGTCGCCGGATCAGCGGATGGTGTCAGGGAGGCCGTCCGGCCCCTCGGCGGCCAGCGGCCGCGCCGTGGCCAGGCCCGCCAGCAGACCCGCACCCGCCGTCACCGTGGTGAAGCTCAGCGCGTTGCCGATCGAGGCGATGGCCGCCAGCGCGGTCAGTGCCGCGCCGGCCGTCAGCGCGACCGGAGTGGGGCGCGGGGTGCGCCACAGCGCGTACAGCAGCCAGCAGAACGTCGCCGCGAGCAGCGCCACGCCGATCACGCCCTGCTCGGCCGCCTGCTGCAGGGGAGCGGAGTGGGGCTTGCCGTCGGGGAGCAGCGACTGCGTGACCGTCGGGCTGAGCTCTCCGTAACGTCCGGGTCCCACACCCAGGACCAAGTCCTGGTGGGCCAGCCGGAGCGCGTCGTGCCAGAGCAGGACCCGGTGCGGGGTCAGCTGTCCCTCCAGGGAGGCCGTCGGACCGTCGGGCAGGGCGTCCTCGGCGATCGCCCAGGTCAGGCCCGTCACCAGCGTCGCCGCGCCGGCCAGACCCGCGAGTCCCAGAGCCCGGTGGTGCATCCGGGCGGCGGCGAGCGAGCAGAGCAGGACACCGGCACTGGTGGCGAAACCGGTGGTCGACCCCAGTACCGCCGCGGCCACGGTGATCCCGGCGGCGAGCAGACGCAGGGCGAGGCGAGGGCCCGGAGTCTGCGCCGCCCAGGCCGCGCAGCAGGCCGCGCCCGTGGCGAGTGTCAGCAGTGCCGCCGTGGCGCCCGAATGACCGAGCTGGAGGGTGATCTGCGGACCGGGGGTGGCTATCGCGAGCCCGAGTCCGGCGAGCGCGCCCGCGCAGGGGGCGGCGACCGGAAGGAGCACCCCGAAGATCCGCCCCGCCGCGTAACCGGCCGCCACGGCGAGCACTGCCAGCAGGACGCCCTCGGGCCGGCCGCCGTGCGCGGTCGCCGTGACCAGGGACCAGACGGCGCAGGCCGCGAGCACGACCACGCCCAGGCCGTCCGAAGCACTGCGTCTTTCGCCCGCGGCGGCGGGATCGGCCGCGGACGCCATCCCGGTGGACCCCACTCCGTCGACCCCCCGACTCTGCCGGCCCCGGCCGTCGTGACCACATCCGGCCGCACGTCAGAGGCTCGGGCACACCGTAACGGGTGATGCGCCGGTTTGTGGACATGTTGCGCAGAAACGTTGCAGCACGCGTATGGGGAGGGCCCCGGCGGCCGGCCGGACTCCCGCAGGGCGGACGAGACCGTGCTGTCGGCGCCCTGGTCACGCGCCGTACACTCCCCGGGTGACCGCCACCGCAACCACCGTAGACGAGCCGGACCAGCTCGAACCCCAGGCCGCGCCCGCCTCGCGCGGGGCCGCATGGGTGCGACGCCTCGTCCCGGCCGCCGTAGCGGCGCTCTCCGGAGTGCTGCTGTACGTCAGCTTCCCGCCCCGCACGCTGTGGTGGCTCGCGCTTCCGGCCTTCGCGCTCTTCGCCTGGATCCTGCGCGGTCGCACCTGGAAGGCGGGGCTGGGTCTCGGCTACCTGTTCGGCCTCGGATTCCTGCTGCCGCTGCTCGTCTGGACCGGCGTCGAGGTCGGTCCCGGTCCGTGGCTGGCGCTCGTCGCCGTGGAAGCCCTGTACGTCGCACTGGTCGGCGCGGGCATCACGCTCGTGTCCAGGCTGCCCGCCTGGCCGCTGTGGGCCGCCGCGGTGTGGATCGCGGGAGAGGCGGCACGCGCGCGTGCTCCCTTCGGTGGCTTCCCCTGGGGCAAGATCGCCTTCGGCCAGGCCGACGGAGTCTTCCTGCCGCTCGCCGCGGTGGGCGGTACTCCGGTGCTGAGCTTCGCGGTCGTCCTCTGCGGATTCGGGCTGTACGAGATCGTGCGCCTGGCCGTCGAGGGCCGGCGCACCGGAGCGGTCCACAAGGGTGCCGCGGCGGTGGCGCTGCTCGGCGTGGCCGTGCCCGTCGCCGGTGCGCTCGCCGCTCGAGCGCTCGTCAGCGACAAAGCGGAGAAGGGCACGACGACCGTCGCGGTCATCCAGGGCAACGTGCCGCGCGCGGGACTGGACTTCAACTCCCAGCGGCGTGCCGTCCTCGACCACCACGCGCGCGAGACGGAACGACTCGCCGCCGAGGTCAGGGCCGGCAAGGTCGCCAAGCCGGACATCGTGCTGTGGCCGGAGAACTCCTCCGACATCGACCCGTTCACCAACGCCGACGCACGTGCCGTGATCGACGGTGCCGCCCGGGCGATCGGTGCCCCCATCTCGGTGGGCGGCGTCGTCGAACGGGACGGCAAGCTCTACAACGAGCAGATCCTGTGGGACCCCGAGAAGGGCGCCGTCGACACGTACGACAAGCGGCAGGTGCAGCCCTTCGGCGAGTACCTCCCGCTGCGCTCGCTCCTCGGCGCCATCAACAAGGACTGGACGACCATGGTGCGCCAGGACTTCAGCCGCGGCACCGAGCCGGGCGTGTTCACCATGGACGGCGCGAAGGTCGGCCTCGCGACCTGCTACGAGGCGGCCTTCGACTGGGCCGTGCGCGACACCGTCACGGACGGCGCGCAGATGATCTCGGTCCCCAGCAACAACGCGACCTTCGACCGCAGCGAGATGACCTATCAGCAGCTCGCCATGTCCCGCATCCGCGCCGTCGAGCACAGCCGCACGGTCACGGTGCCGGTGACGAGCGGCGTCAGCGCCGTGATCATGCCGGACGGCAGGATCACCCGGAGAACCGGGATGTTCGTGGCCGACTCGCTCGTCCAGAAGGTGCCCCTGCGGACCTCCGAGACCCCGGCGACGAAGCTCGGCATCCTTCCCGAGATGCTCCTGGTCGTGCTCGCCGCGGTCGGGCTCGGCTGGGGTGCGACCACGGCGGTCCGCGGGCGGCGCGGCTCCGACGCCTAGGACCGGTCTGACCATTCGCGGCGTCGCCGGGCAGGCGGAATCCGACAGGGCCTGGCGGGAGCGGCCGAGCGGGCCGTTAGTGTCGGGGCATGGCTATTCCCGACTTCATCCGCACGATCCGGGCCTCCGCGGGTCACCAGTTGCTCTGGCTCCCCGGCGTCAGCGCCGTGGTCTTCGACGACGACGGCCGAGTGCTGCTCGGACAGCGTTCGGACAACCACGAGTGGGCGCTGATCTCCGGCATCCCGGACCCGGGGGAGCAGCCGGCGGCCTGCGCCGTGCGCGAGGTCTACGAGGAGACCGCCGTACGCTGCGTGGTCGAGCGCGTCGTCCTGGTCGGGGCCGGGAAGCAGATCACCTTCGACAACGGCGACATCTGCCAGTTCATGGACACCACGTTCCGGTGCCGTGCGGTCGGCGGCGAGGCCCGGGTCAACGACGACGAGTCGCTGGAGGTCGGCTGGTTCGACGTGGACGCCCTGCCGCAACTGCGGGACACCGCGGTCTTCCGGATCAAGCAGGCCCTGTCCGACGGACCCACATGGTTCGACCCTACGACCTGACGCCGAACTGTGTGTGATGACCACATCGGTCGGCGCGTGGGCGCTGCTTAGGGTCAAGTCATGACCGCGCCCAGCGCCCACCAGGGCCCCCACGCCCCCGCACTCGATCTCGGCGGCCGCACCGCGCTCGTCACCGGCGCCGCGGGCGGCATCGGCCGCGCCTGCGCGCTGCGGCTGGCCGCCGCCGGAGCCAAGGTCAGAGCCGTGGACCGGGACTCCGCGGGCCTGGACGCGCTCGCCGAGCACGCGCACGGCCTCGCCGGAACCGTCGAGCCGCACGTCCTCGACCTCACCGACCTCGACGCGGCGGAACAGGCCGCGGCGGGCACCGACGTCCTGGTCAACAACGCCGGACTGCAACTGGTGCGCCCGATCGAGGAGTTTCCGCCCGACGTCTTCCACACCGTGCTCACCGTGATGCTGGAGGCGCCGTTCCGGCTCATCCGCGGCGCACTGCCCCACATGTACGGGCAGGGCTGGGGCCGTGTCGTCAACGTCTCCTCGGTCCACGGGCTGCGCGCCTCGGCGTTCAAGTCGGCCTATGTGGCCGCGAAGCACGGTCTCGAAGGGCTCTCCAAGACCACCGCGCTGGAAGGCGCGCCCCACGGAGTCACCTCGAACTGCGTGAACCCCGCGTACGTGCGGACCCCCCTGGTGGAGAAGCAGCTCGCCGATCAGGCGCGGGCGCACGGGATCCCGCGCGAGCAGGTCCTCAGCGAGGTGCTGCTCCAGGACAGCGCGGTCAAGCGGCTGATCGAGCCGGAGGAGGTCGCCGAGGCGGTGGCCTATCTGTGCAGCCCGCAGGCGGCCTTCATCACCGGCACGTCCCTGGTGCTGGACGGTGGCTGGACCGCCCACTGAACCGTGATTCCCCCTCCTCCACGCCGGCCGCACCGCCACTCGTGCCGCCTGGCCTCGGCCGGAGCGCCGCCCGCACCGGTGTCCGCGCTGTCGGCCCCCTGCCGTAGCGCCCCGCGTGCCGCCGTCCGCCGCTCGCGGGCAGCGGCCCGGGCCGAGGCGTGCGACCGGCCGGCGTCCGGTGCGGGCCGGGGAGTTGTCCACAGGCCGGTGGCACCGGCCCTGAGATGCGCGATCCTGTGACCATGTCCCGCGATCACGTCCCCTCCGTCGAGCCCTCCGCCGACAGCGCCGAGGCGCCGTTCCTGGAGCTTCTGGCCCGCGGCGCGTCCGCCGACGCGTACGAGCAGCCGGTGCTGCTCGCCCGCGCCGAGGGCCGATCCGCCGAGCGCGTCGCCGCGCTCGACCGGGCCCGGCTGCTCGCCCTGCGCGTGCGCTCGGACATGGAGGGCCGGCGCCGGCGTGAGGCGGAGCTGTCGGCGCTGTTCGAGACGGCGCACGACCTGGCGGGCCTGCGCGACCTCGATGCCGTGCTGCAGGCGATCGTCCAGCGGGCCCGCTCACTTCTGAGCACCGACGTCGCCTACCTCAGCCTGAACGACCCGGACCGCGGCGACACCTACATGAGAGTCACGGAGGGCTCGGTCGCCGCGCGCTTCCAGCAGCTGCGCCTCGGCATGGGCGAGGGCCTCGGCGGGCTCGTCGCGCAGACCGCCCGCCCCTATGTCACCGACGACTACTTCAAGGACGCGCGCTTCCAGCACACCCACACCATCGACGCGGGCGTGCGGGACGAAGGACTCGTCGCGATCCTCGGTGTTCCGCTGATGATCGGATCCCAGGTCATCGGCGTCCTGTTCGCCGCGGACCGCCGTGCGCGGGTGTTCGAGCGCGAACAGATCGCCCTGCTCGGCTCGTTCGCGGCCCTGGCCGCCGCCGCCATCGACACGGCGAACCGGCTCGCGGAGACCCGTTCCGCACTGGACCGACTCGGCCGCGCCCACGAGATCATCAGGGACCGCAGCGGAGTGATCGAGCGCGCGTCGGACGTCCACGACCGGCTCGCCGAACTCGTGCTGCGCGGCGGCGGAGTGCACGACGTGGCCGCCGCCGTGTCGGAGGTCCTCGACGGAGCCGTCGAGTTCACCGAGGCGGACGAGGCACCGGCCGCCGCGGTGGAGGCGTCCCGTGCCGACGGCCACGCCGTGCGGCACAAGGACGACTGGGTCGCCGCGGTCGCCGCCGGTGGCGAGCTGCTCGGCGCGCTGGTGCTGCACGGGCATCCGGGCCTGGACCCGGTCGACCAGCGCACCCTGGAGCGCGCGGCGATGGTCACCTCGCTCCTCCTGCTCGCGCGGCGCTCGGCGTCCGATGCCGAACAACGCGTCCGGGGCGAGCTGCTGGACGACCTGCTGGACGCGCGTGACCGCGACCCGCGTCTGTTGCGCGAGCGGGCCGCCCGACTCCAGGCCGATCTCGACCGGCCCCATGTCGTGCTGGCCGCCCGGCTGGACACCGCAGCCCTGGACGCCGACCGCGAGGCGGCCGGGCGCAGACGCCTGTGGGCCGCCGCCTCCCACCTCGCCACCACCCGGCACGGACTGGCCGCCGCCCGGGACGGCGGCACCGTACTGCTGCTTCCCCTGGAGCCCGGTGACACCGCGACGGACCTGGCCCGGCGTACGGCGCGGCACCTCGGCGGCGCGGTGAGCGAAGGGGTCACCGTGGGCGCCTCCGCCCCCGTCGAGCAGCTCGCCGCCCGCCCCGACGCGGTGGCGTCGGCGTACGCGGAGGGGCAGCGCTGTCTGGAGGCCCTGCGGCTGCTGGGCCGGATCGGGGACGGCGCGGCCGCCGAGGATTTCGGGTTCCTGGGACTGCTGCTCGCCGGGGACCGGGACATCTCGGGATTCGTCGAGCGCACCATCGGCGGCGTCGTGGACTACGACGAACGCCGCGGGACCGATCTGCTGCGCACCATGGACGCCTATTTCGCGTGCGGCATGAGTCCGGCCCGCACGAAGGACGACCTGCATGTGCATGTGAACACGGTGGCGCAGCGCCTGGAGCGGGTCGGACGGCTGCTGGGGGACGACTGGCAGAGCCCCGCGCGCGCCCTGGAGATCCAACTCGCCCTGCGGCTGCACCGGTTGTCGACCACCACACGGCACTGACCCCCGTGCGCTTCGCGCGCACGGGGGCCGGTGAAGGGCAGCTCTTCGGCGCGGTGCGAGGACCGGGCCGAAGGCCGGGGGATCAGGCGGTGCGGGCGTCCGCCTTCTCCGCCGCGACGGGACGGTCCTCGACCGGTGCGTCCACGTCGGCCAGATCGCGGTGCCTGGTCTCCTTGGCGCAGCCCACCGCGACCAGCGTCAGGACGGCCGCCGCGATCACGTACAGGGAGATCATGGTGGAGCCGCCGGTGGAGTCCAGCAGCGCGGTGGCGATGAGGGGCGCGGGCGCACCGGCAGCGACCGAGGCGAACTGCGCGCCGATGGACGCACCGGAGTAGCGCATCCGCGTCGCGAACATCTCGGAGAAGAAGGCCGCCTGCGGCGCGTACATCGCGCCGTGCAGCACCAGGCCGACGGTGACGGCGAGGATCAGGTTCCCGAAGCTGCCGGTGTCCACGAGTGAGAAGAAGGGGAAGGCCCACAGACCGACGCCGGCGGCGCCCAGCAGATACACGGGCCTGCGGCCGATCCGGTCCGACAGCGCGCCCCAGGCCGGAATCACCGCGAAGTGCACGGCGGAGGCGATGAGTACGGCGTTCAGCGCCGTCTGCTTGGAGACGTCCGCGGCGGTCGTCGCGTACACGAGGACGAAGGCAGTGATCACGTAGTAGCTGATGTTCTCCGCCATGCGGGCGCCCATCGCGATGAGCACGTCCCGCCAGTGGTGCCGCAGTACCGCGACCAGCGGCAGCTTCTCCACCTCCGAGTCGTCCGAGGTGCGGGCCGCCTTGCGGGCCTCGGCCTGTGCCAACGCCCGCTTGAACACCGGGGATTCATCGACAGAAAGACGTATCCACAAACCGACCATCACCAGGAGGCCGGAGAGCAGGAACGGGATACGCCATCCCCAGGAGCCGAACGCGTCGTCCGACAGGGTGGCGGTGAGCAGCGACAGCACACCGGTGGCCAGCAGCTGCCCCGCCGGCGCGCCGGTCTGCGGCCACGAGGCCCAGAAACCCCGGCGCTTGGCGTCCCCGTGCTCGGACACCAGCAGGACCGCGCCGCCCCATTCGCCGCCCAGCGCGAATCCCTGCACGAGGCGCAGCGTGGTCAGCAGCACCGGCGCGGCCGAGCCGACTGTGGCGTGTGTGGGCAGCAGTCCGATCGCGAACGTCGCCCCGCCCATCATCAACAGGCTGAGCACCAGCAGCTTCTTGCGCCCGAGCCGGTCGCCGTAGTGCCCGAAGACGAGCGCGCCGACGGGCCGGGCGGCGAACCCCACCGCGTACGTCAGGAACGAGAGCAGGGTGCCGACGAGCGGGTCGGACCCCGGGAAGAACAGCTTGTTGAACACCAGGGCGGCGGCGGAGCCGTAGAGGAAGAAGTCGTACCACTCGATGGTCGTGCCGATGAGGCTGGCGGCGACGATGCGCTTGAGACTGGCGGGAGTGCCCGGGGATGGGGGAGCGGTTGCTGCGGAGGCCATGTGCGCCACTTCCTCGTGTGCGGTGGGGACGGGTACGTGTCGGCACACGTTAGGAACACGCAGGTCGGGCGCACATGTGGTGGGACAACATACTTCGGGGGCGGTCTGTGCGTGCAACCCCTATGCCGTCTCATGGAAGGGCGGTTCGGAGCCTCGAAGGTCGAGAAGAGCAGCGCCGCTTGGGGCGCAATGATCAGACCGAGGTGGTGGGGAGGGGCTGTTCGGTCCAGATGGACTTGCCGGCGCGGGTGTGCCGGGTGCCCCAGCGCTGGCAGAGCGCGGAGATGAGCTGCAGGCCGCGGCCGCCCTCGTCGGTGGCGGAGGAGTGGCGGATGTGCGGTGTGGTCAGGCTGGCGTCGGAGACCTCGCAGATCAGTGCGCGGCTGCGGAGCATACGCAGCCGGATGGGCCCGTAGGCGTGCCGGACGACGTTCCCGACCAGCTCGCTGACCAGGAGTTCGGTGGTCATGATCAAGTCCTCGTCGGCGAGGTCCCAGTCGGTGAGCTGGGCGCGGACCAGGCTGCGGGCCTGGCCGGCGGCCACCGGGTCCTCGGGCAACGGCCACTCGGCGACGTTCTCCGCGTCGAGCGAGTGGGTGCGGACCAGCAGCAGGGCGGCGTCGTCTATCAGTGCGCCATGGGCGGGGAGGAGCGCGGAGGTGAGGGCGGCGCACAGGGCGTCCAGGTCCGACGCGTCCGCCGTCGCGTCCGGCATGGCCTGCACGGACTCACGGAGGAGCTCGGCGAGGCGGTTCATACCGGTGGCGACGTCCCTGTCCTTGCTCTCGACCAGGCCGTCGCTGTAGAGGGCGAGCAGGCTGTCGGCGGGCAGGAGGGTCTCGCGGGTCTCGAAGGGCGGAGAGGCCACGCCCAGCGGTGGGTCGGGGTTCATGGACAAGAAGGTGACGGTGCCGTCGGGGTGGGCCACCGCCGGGGGCGCCTGACCGGCGCTGGCGTACGACAGACACCGGGTCACCGGGTCGTAGATGCCGTACAGACAGGTCACGAAGGCATCGGTGCCCAGCTCGCCGACGATGTCGTTGAGGTGGCCGAGGATCTCGTCGGGCGGCAGCTCCAGCTCCGAGAGGGTGCGGACGGCGGTGCGGAGCCTGCCCATGGTGGCCGCCTCGGCCATGCCGTGGCCCATCACGTCGCCGATCACGAGCGCCACCCGGGCCGCGGAGAGCGGGATCACGTCGTACCAGTCGCCACCGACGTCGGCTCCCTGCTTGGCCGACTGATAGCGCGCCGCCGTCGTCACCTCGGGCAGCACGGGGAGCGCCTGCGGAAGCAGGCTGCGCTGGAGCGTACGGGCCCGGGTCGTCGCCTCGTCGTAGAGCCCGGCCCGCTCCAGGGCCTGTGCGGTCAGTCCGCTGAGCGCGGTCAGCAGCGTCCGCTCGTCATCGTCCAGCACGCGCGGCCGGTGGAAGCCGATCACCGCGGCGCCGATCCCGCGCCCCGATACGGCCAACGGCAGAAAGGCCCACGCTTGCTTGCCGCCCTCCTGGATCAGGATCTCGGTCCCCGGGTACCGCTTCAGGAACTCCTCAGCGGAGGAGACGCAGATGGGCGTGCGGGTCCGCAGGGCGTCCACCACCGGGCTCGCGGTGTCCCGCAGCGACCACTGCCCGTCCAGCAGCCGGGTGAAGTGCTCCGAATACCCCTGGGAGCCGATCACGTTCAGTCGGTCGCCGACGACGCCGAGCATGATGAGTCCGCTGGCCCCGAGGGGTGTCATCACGCCGTCGGCCACCGCCGTCATCACATCCTGGGCGGTGACGGCCTCGGCCAGCTCCCGCGTGATCCGCTGCACGAGACAAGCGCGCTCCGCAGCCGCACGCTCCGCGGCGACGCGCTCGGCCTCCCGCAGGTGTCGCTCGGTGGTGTCGGTGATGTAGAGCGTGAGGCCTTCCGGCACCGGTACCAGCCGCAGGTGGTACCAGGACGCCCCGTCCGAACCCGGTACGTCGAATCCGGCCGGCCGGCCCTCGGCCGCCGTGGCCCGGCACCGCTGCTCCAGCCCCGGCACGGCACGTACCGCGGGGATGTCCCAGAGCAGTGCTCCGGCCACATCTCCCGCGGCGCCCAGGAGCCGCTCGGCGGCCTGATTGAGAAATCCGATGCGCCAGTCCGAGTCCAGAGAGACGAAGCCGTCGCTCATGTGCTGCAGCGCCCGCCCCACCGACTCGGCGGCGGCATGCGTTTCACTGCTGTCCCGAAGGGTGCCGATCACCTTCACCGGCGTCCCCTCCGCGTCCGTGATCGTCCTGGCACCGGCTTCGATCCAGACGTACGTGCCGTCCTGGCGACGGATCCGGTACTCGTTCTGGAAGCCGCCGCGCAGTTGGATGCCCGTGTCGAAGCCGGCCACCGCACCCGGCAGGTCGTCCGGGTGGATCAGCTCCGCCCACGCCTCGATGCCGCCGCCCATCACCTCCGGATCGATGCCGGGCAGCACCTCCTCGACGGGCAGGTCGGAGGTCAGCTCGCCGGTGCGCAGGTCCCAGGTGTAGGTGAGGGTGGGCGTCCCTTCCCTGTCGTCCCACGGGGAGGCCTCCCGCGGTCCTGGCTCGTTCTCCAGGGCGCGCAGCAGGGTGGGGGACGGATTGAGGATCCCGGACGACCTGAGCCTCGCGGACATCCAGGCCGCCACCTCGCTCAGAAACGCGCGCTCCGCCGCGCCGACCGTGGCGCCCGGCGCGAAGAGAACGGAGAGCGCGCCGCGGCGCGAGCCACAGCCCGCGATGGGGACGGCCAGGTGACCGATGCCGGCGGTGAGCCGGGCAGGCCACATGACCGCGGGGTCCCGACCCGGTACCGGGTCGGGCGGGGCAAGCTCGGGCTGCCAGGCGATGGTGTCGTAGCGGGCGGCCCTGCTGGGCGGCGCCGTGCCCCGTACCGGAATGATGACCCAGGGCCGGGTCATCGACTCCGGCAGGCCGCTGTCGGAGACCATGTAGAGGATGCCGCTCATGCCGCCGCCCGGGAGATGCACCATGCCGCCCAGGCCGTGCACCTCGGCCACCGCCTGCTGGAGCGCGGTCAGCAGCACGTCGACATCGCGCCGGCCCTCGTCGACGGCGTCGAGCAGCAGCATGCGCATGCGGTGTCGGTCCATGGGCGGTACGGCCTGCAGGGTCCGCAGGCCGTGTGTCTGGCGCAGCGGACGGGGGACGTGGGGTATGGACGAGTCGGTTCTCTCCGCGTCGCCGCCTCTGGTGTTCACCACTGTCGACTGTCGCCTCCGCTCACCGCTTGGGCACCCGCTGAGCCGTATGCGATCGGACATGGACCCACAGCGGTCTACATTCATCGCATCCAACCTAATTAGAACAACTTAGGCGATTTCATCCGCTCAGGTGAACTGTCTATGGTCGATCAACCGTACGTGGTGTCGACTCACGCTGTGTCACCACCGAGGATTCGCCCCCGGGCTCGGCGCCGTGGCGGTACCAGCAGCGCGCTTCATCAGGCGGCGGAGAGCGGTGCTGGCAGGGCGGTGAACCCGGCGGTGGACAGCGATGCCTGAGGGCGGTGCCCTATCGCGCGATGACCCTTCGATCAGGGCTGGGCGCGACGCGCATGTGCTGCCGCGCGAGGGGTCAGGCCGCCCGGAAGCGCCCCGGCTCCACCCTCTCGACCAGTCCTCGTCCGAGCGGCCGGTCCAGGTGATGGACCGCCGGCCATACCGCGGCGGGATCGGCGACCGGGGCTGAGCTCGGTCAGGTGCGGGTCGCTCCCGGGAGCTTGCGCTCCGTGGGCGCGAACGCGAGGTCGACGAGCCTTCGCCAGTTCACGGGCGGTGCGGGAACCGCGACGCCCGGGCGGTCGTGGGGCACCAGGACCCGCAGGGCGCCGGCGCGCAGGGAACACACCACCGGCGTCGGCATCCGCAGGGCCTCACCGTCCACCGCCACCGGGATCGTGTCCTCGTCGGACGTCACCTCGACCCGCCGCGCGGTCGTGATGGTCAGGCCCTGCGCCTGCGAGCCCCGCACGGCCACGTCCGCGGCCTGCGCCGCGCCCTCCACCCGCACCGCCAGTACGCCCAGTTCGCCGCCGTCGAGCCGTGCCCTGCGTCCGGCGCCGCTCAGTTCCTCGGGGGAGACGTAAGGGTTGTTGCTGACGAGCAGCGCCTGCTGGGAGGAGAGCACGGTCTCGTCGACCCGCGCGTCGAGCCTCCGTGCCTGGTCGCCCGCCAGCAGATCCGGCATGAGGTTCAGCGCGGTGGCCGCCTTGGCGTCGCGGTACTCGGGCCTCTGCACGATGTCCGCGTACACACCGAACGACACCGTGTTGACGAAGGCGCGCCCCGCGACGTCGCCCAGGTCGACCCGGATCTCCTCGCCGCCCGTGAGCGCGTCGAGGCAGCGTGCCGGGTCGGACCTGTCGAGGCCGAGGTCCATGGCGAAGTGGTTGCGGGTACCGGCGGAGACGACGAGGAAGGGCAGGTCGTGCTCGGCGGCGACCGCCGCGACCAGCGCCTGGGTGCCGTCGCCGCCCGCGACCCCGAGCAGATCGGCGCCCTCGGCCACGGCCTGACGGGCCAGCGCGGCGACGTCGGCCGGGGCGGAAGGGTCGAGCAGGATCACCCGCGCCCCGAGCTCCTCCGCGCGCTCGACGAGACCGAATCGGCCGACCTTCCCGTCACCGGACTTCGGGTTCATGACGATGACCGCCCGCCTCGGGCGGGGCGCGGGGACGGGGCGCTGCGACCGTGGCGGACGCGCCCTGCGCAGCGCCGACCGGCCGCAGGCCAGGGCCGCGGTCCAGCACAGGCTCGAGGCCAGTGCCGTCAGCCACAGGCCGCCGTGCGCGAACAGCACCAGGACACCGACGGGCGCGGCGACCGCGACGACGGCCCCGAACAGTCGCACCGCGCCCCGGTGCGCCAGGAACCACCAGCCTCCGGCAGCGCAGACGATCAGCCCGAGAAGCCCTGCACCGACGATGAGCAGCCCGCCCGCTCCCAGCGCGACCAGCAGGACCACCGCGGCGGCGGCCGCCGCCAGAAGGGCGCACCGGGCGAGCAGCCTTCCGGCCGGCCCGCCACCTGGGCTCGTCACCCGTGTCCTGCCCATGTCGCCCTCCCGGCGTGCTGCCCATCCCGTTCCGACCCGCGCGTGCGAGCGAGGCCGAGGCCCTGAAGGAAGACAAGGCGCGGCCCGTCACGACCGGCTCGACGTGCCGGGAGCAGTCCCCGTCGGGGCCGCTGCCGAAACGTCACCCCCGAAGTCAACCACCACCCGGAGCGGACACCGGTGTCGCCACCGCCGGGCAGACCGGGGCGATGACGACGTGGGTGAAGGCCACCGGTACGCGCGGCACGACGGAAAGAATGTGGCCGCGCGGATGCCGGAGACTACGGCGTCGATCGCCGTCTCCGTGCCGTCCGGGCGCAGTTGCCCGCCGAGCGGACCCGGGAGCGCGGCACATTTCCGTCAAGTCATGCCCCTTCGTCCGTCTTTGGGGCCTCGACCGGGAGCGGCATTCTTGTCCGCCGGGTGTGCCGATGTGACGTCCTCCATTGCGGTCGCCCGCCCCTGCGGACAGCCTCTCGGGAAACGAGTGACCGAATAACTGTTATCCGGGGCTCGCCGAGCGGTCTCCCATGTGTCGGACAGCATCGTTCGGAGCCGAGGACGGGGAAGTTTTGATGAGCACACAGCGCACGGCGGCGTCGGTGGCACTGGTGACCGCCGCGCGGAAAGGCGACCCGGAAGCCCAGGACGCCTTGGTCAGCGCGTACCTCCCGCTGGTCTACAACATCGTGGGGCGGGCGCTGAACGGCTCGGTCGACGTCGACGACGTGGTGCAGGAGACCATGCTCCGCGCCCTCGACGCGCTCGAGGACCTGCGCACCCCTGAGAGCTTCCGCTCCTGGCTCGTGGCGATCGCGATGAATCAGGTCCGGGCGCACTGGCGGGACCGGCAGGTCGCGCCGGACGCCGTGGAGGACACCAAGGACTTCGCCGACCCGGGCGCCGACTTCGTGGATCTGACGATGGTGCGGCTCCAGCTGTCCGGCCAGCGGCAGGAGACGGCGCGTGCGACACGCTGGCTGGAGCCCGACGACCGCGGACTGCTGTCGCTGTGGTGGCTGGAGTGCGCGGGCGAACTGACCCGCGACGAGGTGGCCGCGGCGCTGGAGCTGTCACCTCAGCACGCGGCGGTCCGAGTTCAGCGGATGAAGGCGCAACTGGAGGCCGCGCGCGTGGTGGTGCGCGCGCTCGACGCCCGGCCGCCGTGCGAGGAACTGCGGGGCGCGCTGGCCTCCTGGGACGGCCGGCCCTCGGCCCTGTGGCGCAAGCGAATAGCCCGGCACGCCCGCGGCTGCGTCTACTGCTCCGGACTGTGGAGCGGGCTGATGCCGGCCGAGGGGCTGCTCGCGGGCCTGGCGCTGGTGGCGGCCTCACCCGCGCTGCTGGAGGGAGTGCGCGCCGCCTGCCGGGAGTTGGAGGGGGTCGGCTCGGCCTCCTCGCTCGGCGCGTCCGGCGGCCACGCCGGGCCGGGTGCCGGGGCGCGCCACCGTGCCGGGCGCGGCCGGGGGACCTCCCGCGGCGAGGCCCGCCGGCTGCGGCGTGTCCGGCGCCGGGCCGTCGGCGGAGCGGTGGTGGCGGTCTGCGTCGCGGGCGGTGGTCTCTGGTACTTCGGCACGGACCCGGGGAACGGCGGCGGATCCGACGAGGCGACCGCCGTGCAGCCCGACGACCAGCACGTGGTGGACCTCTCCGCGTCCGGTCCCGCCGAGAGTTCGCCCTCGGCTACCCCGTCGCCGTCCGTATCGGCGTCCGCGTCCGAGAAGCCGAGCCCTTCCAGGACCCCGACCCACGCCAAGGAGAGCGTGTCGACCTCCCGGCAGAGCGCACGGCCGACTCCGACGGCCTCCCGGACGATCGAGGCGCAGTCGGCGCCGACGAACACCGTCACGCAGGTGGTAGCGCTGGTGAACAAGGAGCGGGCGGCCGCCGGCTGCGGGCCGCTCACGGAGGACCCTCAACTGGAGGACGCCGCGCAGGCCCACTCCGACGACATGGCGGCCCGCAACTTCTTCGAGCACACCAACCCGGACGGTACCGACCCCGGCCAGCGCATCACCGCCGCCGGTTACCGCTGGTCCACGTACGGCGAGAACATCGCGCAGGGGCAGCAGACCCCCGAGGCGGTGATGGAGTCCTGGATGAACAGCCCCGGCCACCGCGCCAACATACTCAACTGCTCGTTCAAGAACATCGGCGTGGGTGTCCACAGGGGGTCCGGCGGCCCGTGGTGGACGCAGGACTTCGGCGCCAAGCTCTGAGGGGACGGGCGCCGTTCGCGCCCAGACGCTCGCGGCGAGGCCCTGGGGCACGTCGTCCGCCCTCCGGAAGGCTTCCGCCTCGCCGGCGAAGGGCTGGACGGTGACGACCGGCGACGCCGCTGGGGGACCGACCGCGAGGGCGGGCCCCAGCAACGACAAGCTCAGCGGCGGCGCACCGCGCCGGTCCGAACGGCGAGTGAAGAGACGTTGCTCAAGGGGGCACCCGGCCTGATGTCCGGCTGGATGCGCTACGGCGAGCGTTCGCCCGGTACGACGCTTGGTCCCCCGGACACGACGGTGCCCCCGTCTCGTCACCTGGACGAGCGCGGGGGCACCCTCATGCACGGTGAAGTCAGCCCCGGGAGGCCCTGCGACGCCGCAGCACCAGGTAACCGCCCGCGGCCACCAGCGCCGCCGCGACGCCCGACAGCGGGCCCACCGGGGCGCTGCTACCGGTCTCGGCCAGATCGCCGCCGCTCTGCGCGGACGGGGAGGCGGCGGGGGACGGTGCCGCCCCGCCCTCGCTGGAAGAGGCACTTGGCGCGCTGGTCGCGCCGGCTGAATCCGAAGGCGAGGACGATGTCGGCGAGGAGGGCGACGCCGACGCGGACGGTGCCGTGCTGCCACCACCGCCCTCGGAGCCCTTGCAGTCTGTCCAGAACACCTTGTGCTTGGCGGCTCCCTTCTCGCCGTCGAAGTTCCAGAACAGCTTGTAGTGCCCGTCGGGCAGCGAGAGGTCCGCCGTACGGCCATGGCCGTCGCCAGACAGAGTGATGGCACCGGACTTCACGGTCTCGCCCTTGGTGGTGGCGGTCGGCGCCCAGGCTTCGATGTGCCAGTCGATCGTCTGGGCCGCGTCGAAACCGAAGGCGTCGAGGTAGAACGTGCAGACGTGCGGCTCGTTGCGGCGCAGCTCTTCGCCTGTCTTGGCGTCGTGGATCTTCACCGTCCCGTTGTCACCAGGAGCGGTGGCGTGCGCGACCGGCGCGAGGAGCAGTGCGGTCGAAACGCCGGCGGTCAGCGCGCCGGCGCGGATGAGGGTACGCATGGGGCAGGCCCATCTTCGAGATGCGAATGGGAAGATGTGGAGGGGGCGGCTAAGCCTCCAGTGCGTCCTGACGACGGTTCAAGCACGAGCAGGCAACGAATGGGCCTCCTGGCGGGGAGTCCGCCCTGCGCGTCACGACGGGTGCCCCGGCGGGCTCTGATCGCCCCCCGCGGGGGACCGACTTCCGTCCGCGTACCCGAGCAGGATGTACTTGCCCAGCTTGACCGCTGCTTCCGACGTGAGTCTGGACTCGAACCTGCGACATCGGAGGGGGAAAACGGATCGAGGGCCGGTGAGGCCCGAGGCCGGGCGAGGCGCGGACCTTCGCGCTCGCCTGCGCCGGATCACCCCCGCCCGTGCGGGGACGGTCCCCGCACGGGCTCGAGGGTGATCGGCCCCGTGGGAGCCGATTCAGCAGGTGGCGTTCAGACCGGCCCAGTCGGCGCGGTCGTTGTAGCCGCCGTCGCCGGCGTCGCCGACCACCAGGTCGAGCACCCGGACGCCGGTCAGGTCGATGTCGGCCTGGCGGATGTCGTCGCGGCTCAGCACACCGCTGTCGAACAGCACCCGGCCGTCACCGATGACCTGGAAGGTCGACGTGCCGCCCTCCGGGCCGACGTTGCGCACTGCGTCGTCGATGCCGACGGTCGTGGTCAGCCGGGTGCACCGGTCGCCGAGGTAGTAGCGGACCGTGGAGGGTGAGGCGACCCCGATACCGGTCGGGTGCACCTGGCCGAGCATGCTGATCGGGGTCCAGCCCCCGACGCTCCGGTCGACCGTCGGGCTCATCCACCCGCTGGTGGCGCTGATCCAATCGTGATGGGACAGGACGACGTCGCCGTCCGGTGCCGCCGGTGCCACGACCAGCGACGTGGCCGTCTCCTGCCGCAGCCGTCCCACGCCGGTCACCTCGTACGAGGTGGTGGCGGTCAGGGCGGCGCTGCCCGGCGCGGCGGTGGTCGGCAGGGTCATCGTGAAGGCGAGGGTCACGGAGCGCTGGGACGCCAGCAGCTTCGGCGCCCTACCGAGCGGACGGGCTGTCCACCCGGCGGGCACCGCAAGCTCGACGCGCGGCGTGAAGACCGGCCGCGCACCGTCGTTGCGGACGGTGACCTCGACCCGGGCCCGGTCGCCGCCGGCGACCACCGGGGCGACTCCGGCCGGCACCGCGTCGTCACCGACCTCCGTCACCTGCGGCAGGCCGGCGACGACGTGCGGAACGCCGGGCTTGCCCGTCGCCGGGGCGACCCGGAACAGGGCCGCGCCGTGGGCCGGGACGGCGGCACTGATGGTGCCGGCGCTCTCGGTGACCTGGTCGGTCCAGGCGTTCTTGAGGGTGAACCGATCCCCGGTCAGCCCGACCGACGACGCCTTCGTGGTCAGGGTCGCAGGGCTGTCGCCCCGGTTCAGCAGTACCACCGCGCGGTCACCGTCGGCCAGCCGCTTCACCCAGGTCTCCGTCGTGCCCGCGGGGCCCACGCGAACGGCCTGGACACCGGCGGGGTCCTGGTTGATCGCGATGACGTCGCGGTCCGAGAGGATGCCGAGCGAGGTCTTGCTGAGCTTACGGACGTCGCTGCCGATCATCAGCGGCGCGGCCGCCGCCGACCAGAGCGTCATCTGGGTACGGAATTCTTCGTCGGTCATCCCCAGTTCGGGTCCGAGGTAGTCCGGGTCGTTGAAGTGTCCCGGCCCGGCGGCCTCGGGGTGCCGCGCGTTCGCGTCGTAGTTCCGCAGCACGTCCTTGTACTTGATCTCGCCGACGAAACCGACATCCGTGTACGTCCGCCAGGACTGCGCGATCGCCGGTGCGTAGGACCAGGAGTACGTCGACTGCTGGGTCTCCGGGTAGTTGCCCCAGTCCGGGGAAGTGACCGGGTTGCAGAGGTTGAAGATCATGGGGCGCCCGCCGGCGTTGTTCCGCAGCGCCTGCGCGAACTGGGTGTAGACGGTCTTCGGGTCGAGGTCCGCGGCGATCCCGCAGAGGTAATCCGCCTTGACCGCGTCGAACTCCCAGGCGGCGAACTGGTTCGCGTCGTGCTGGTAGTGGCCGTGGCTGCCGAGTCCGCACTTGCCTGGAATGTACGGTCCGGCGTCGGTGTAGATGCCCGCCTTCAGGCCCTTGGCGTGGATGTAGTCGACCAGCGGCTTCAGCCCGTTCGGGAACTGGTCGGGGTTGGCCACCAGGTCGCCGGCCGAGTTGCGCGGGGTCGGCGCCGCCCAGTTGCCGTCGATCCAGACGTACTGGTAGCCGGCGTCGCGCAGTCCGCTGCTGACCAGGAAGTCCGCCGTCGACTTGACTTCCGCCTCGGTCGGATCGCCACCCAGCGCGTAGTAGGTGTTCCAGCCCATGTAGGGCGTCGGGCTCAGCTCCTGCCGAGGCGCCGGGGCCGTGACGGCGGCACTGTCGGCCGGAGGGGCGGCGTGGGCGGGTGCCTGCACGACCAGCAGGCCGGTCAGGAGAGCCAGGAGGACGGTGAGATGTCGTTTCACATCGGATCCTTCGCTGTCCGATCAGGCGTGCCGAACCGTCACGGTCGTGAGTCTGAGGCACCGCTGCCCGGCGGAAGGTGCGGCGGTCGTTCCCAGGACCGGTCAACGCCCGCTCGCCTACGGGTTGGTTGCCAGGATCCTGCAGCGGCCACCGGCGCACGTCAATAATAATTCCTAAATTAATAGTTAGTGATGGATCCTCGTTCGGTACCCCAACTACCGCCTGCGAGGCGGTACATGCCCCAGAACGGACAGCAGCCGCCGGAACGCCGGGTACCGACGGGCGAGTTGTTCCGGTCCGCGGTGGCCCGGTCGACCTCCGCGAACGCCCCGCGGGGCGGCCGGGTGGACCCGGAGTGGGCCGCTCGGCCGCCCCGCGGGGCGTGTTCAGGCGTCAGGCGTGGTCGGTCACCGCAGGCTTCGCAGGCCCGAGCGGATCTCGTTCACGAGGAGCTCCGGCTGCTCCCAGGCGGCGAAGTGGCCGCCCTTGGGGAGCTTGTTGTAGTGGACGAGGTTCGGGTAAGCCTGCTCGGCCCAGCTCTTCGGGGCCCGGTACATCTCGTCGGGGAAGACGCTCACGGCGACCGGGAGGGCGACGCCCTTGACCCCGAAGAAGGAGTTCTTGTTCTCCGCGTAGAGGCGAGCCGCGGAGACCGCCGTGCCGGTCAGCCAGAAGAGCGTGATGTTGTCGAGGACATCGTCCCGGGTCAGACCCTCCTTCTCACCGGCGAAGGACCGGGAGATCATGGCCAGGCTGGCCGCGTCGTGGTCGAGCAGGAAGGCCGCCAGACCGACGGGAGAATCCACCAGCCCGGTCAGCGTCTGCGGGCGCGACGCCATCAGGTAGGCGAAGTAGACGTGCCGGTACACGAAGTCCAGCTGCTCCACTGCCGCCTTCTCCTCGTCGGAGCGGGGTCAGGAGATCGACTATGGGCGTGCCCAGCCTCGATGCTCAGATCGGACTGCTGGGGCGGGACCGGGAGCTGGCCGCACTGGAGCGGGTACTGGCCGCGGCGCAGGCGGGCAGCAGCGCGGTCCTGGCCCTTCGCGGCGAGGCGGGGATCGGCAAGACCGCCTTGCTCGACTACGCGGCCGGCCGGGCCGTCGGGTTCCGGACCGCCGCCATCGCGGGCGTCGAGTCGGAGATGAGGTTTCCGTTCGCGGGCCTTCAGCAGCTTTGCACGGTCACCTGCGCGTTGGATCGGCTTCAAGAGCTGCCGGAGCCGCAGCGCGATGCGTTGTCCGTGGCGTTCGGGCTACGGGAGGGCAAGGCGCCGAATCCGTACCTGGTGGGCCTGGCCGCGCTCGATCTGCTCGCCGGCGCCGCCGAGGCGCAGCCACTGGTCTGCCTCATCGATGACGCGCAGTGGCTGGATCGGGAGTCCATGGAAGCGCTGGCGTTCGTCGCCAGGCGGTTGATGGCCGAACCGATGGCGTTGGTCTTTGCCCTGCGGGAACCTGACGATCATCGTGAGCTGACCGGCCTGCCGGAACTGATCCTCGGCGGCCTCAGCGAGTGCGCCGCCCGTACCCTGCTGGCCTCGGCTCTCCGGGTGCCCCTCGACCCACTGGTACGGGACCGGATCGTCGCCGAGGCCCACGGCAATCCGATGGCCCTGCTGCTGCAGCTGCCCCAAGCGCCCGCGGAGCTGGCGGGCGGATTCCGGCTACCCGGCGGGCGCCCCCTGGCAGGCCGCATCGAAAACGCCTTCTACCAGCAGTTCCGATCACTTCCGCAGGACTCCCGGCGTCTCCTGCTGATCGCCGCGGCGGAACCGACCGCAGACGCGTCCCTGCTGTGGCGCGCGGCCTGCCTGCAGGAGATACCGCAGGACGCCGCGGCGCCGGCCGAGGCCGCAGGGCTCGTCGAATTCGACGCCGGGGTGCGGTTCCACCACCCCTTGGTGCGCTCGGCCATCTATCGGCGGGCCTCTGCGCCGGATCGCCGTGCGGCACACCGAGCACTGGCGGAAGCCACCGATCCCCACCTCGACCCCGATCGCAGAGCGTGGCACCACGCTCACGCCGCCACCCGGCCGGATGAGAGCGTCGCCGTCGACCTGGAGCGCTCGGCCGGCCGGGCACAAGGCAGGGGAGGAACCGCCGCGGCAGCCTCGTTCCTGCGGCGGGCGGCGGAACTGACGCCCGATCCCGCACGCCGTGTCGCCCGCGCACTGGCCGCCGCCCGGGCCGCGATCGATGCCGGCGCGGCCGACCAGGCCTGCACGATGCTGACGGCCGCGGAGGCCGGCCCTCTGGACGACCTGCGACGCGCCCGACTCGAGCGGCTGCGAGCACGACTGGTGTTATCCCAGGTGCGAGGTGGCGACGCGGCCCGGCTCTTGCTCGACGCGGCTCATCGGCTGGCGCCTCTCCGCGCCGCCCTCGCCCGTGACACCCTCCTGGAAGCGGTCGGCGCGGCGATCTTCGCCGGCCGTCTGAGTGAGGGCCCCGGGCTTCGGGAGGTGGCCGAGGCGGCCCGCGCCGGACCGCCGCCGTCGACGGCACCGCGGACGGTCGACATCCTTCTGGACAGCGTGGTCAGCCGGATCATCGATGGCTACACCGCCGGCGTCGCCCCTCTCAGACACGCACTGCAAGCCGTACAGCAGGAGCAGGCATCCGGCGCGACGGATGAGGACCGGCGCTGGCTGTGGCTCGCCTTCCGTCTGATACCCGAGCCTCTCGCGTCCGAGCTGTGGGACGACGACGCCTGGCACCAGCTGGCGGTCGGTGCCGTCCGCATCGCCCGCGAAGCGGGGGCGCTCACCATCCTCCCGATGGCGCTGACCTACCAGGCGTTCACCCACGTCCATGCCGGCGAATTCGACACCGCAGCGGCTTTGATCGACGAGGCCACGGCGATCTCGGACGCCGTGGGCGGCGTACCCATGATGTACACATCGCTCGTGCTGGGCGCCTTGCGGGGTCAGGAGCGCCGGGCAAGGGATCTCATCGAGGCCACCATCGAAGAAGTGCGCGCCAGGGGTGAGGGGCGCAGTCTGGGCCTTGCCGAGTACTCGACCGCAGTTCTGTACAACGGCCTCGGCCGCTACGATGCCGCGCTGGCAGCCGCGACGCGCGCATGCCGATACGAGGATCTGGCCTTTTTCGGGTGGGCCCTGTCCGAGCTCATCGAGGCGGCCGTCCGCAACGGGCAGCCGGAAGTCGCGGGGACGGCACTGGACGACCTCACCGAGCGCACCCGTGCGAGCGGAACCCGGTGGGCCCTGGGGGTAGGGGCCTGCGCGCGTGCCCTGGTGACCGACGACCAGGCTGCCGAGGCGCTCTACCAGGAGGCGATCGAGCATCTCGGGGGCTGCCGCATCGCCATCCACCTGGCCCGTGCCCGACTGCTGTACGGCGAGTGGCTACGTCGTCGTAACCGCCGCCAGGAAAGCCGTGTTCAGCTGCGGTCCGCCTACGAGGCGTTCACTCGGTTCGGAGCCGGCGGCTTCGCCGAGCGCGCCCGCAAGGAGCTCTTGGCGACCGGGGAAACCGCACGCAAGCGGGCGAACGGCACCGACACCGAGCTCACCGGCCAGGAAGCCCAGATCGCCAGGCTGGCCCGAGACGGGCATACCAACCAGGAGATCGCTGCCCAGCTGTTCATCAGTCCGCGCACGGTGGAATGGCACCTCGGCAACGTTTTCGCGAAGCTCGGAGTCAGCTCTCGAAGGCAGCTTCGCTCAGTGGTGCCTCCTCCGTGACCGGAGTGCCCCGATTGGTGTCACCGGCAGCCACCACCGCGCCTGCGTAGCTCGCCCTTCTACGGCGGCGCGCTCGGCAACGGGACCCTGATCCCCGCGACGTGCCCGGGAGGGACGACCAGGTGTCCATCGACTTACGGCAGGAGGCGATCACTCCGGCAGGCAGGCGCTTCGGAGGTGCGGGCCCTCCCAGCAAGCCCAAGCGCCCCGGTCGGCGGCGACGACTCGGCCTCGTGGCCGACAGGTGCACGACACCAGACTGGCACGGTTCGTTTTCTTGAATCGCTCGTGTTTATGAGGGTAGGTTCGGTGGCATGACCGCATCCCGGAATCCGTCCACCGCCCAGGAACTGCGCGGTGCCGGCCTGCGGGTGACGGCGGCCCGCGTGGCACTGCTGGAGACCGTCCGCGACGGTGACCACCTCGGTGTCGAGGCGATCGCCTCCGGCGTGCGCGACCGCGTGGGCCACATATCACTTCAAGCCGTGTACGACGCCCTTCACGCGCTCACCGCGGCGGGACTCATACGCCGCATCGAGCCGGCCGGGAGTCCGGCCCGCTTCGAGGGACGTGTCGGGGACAACCACCACCACGTCGTGTGCCGCTCGTGCGGTGTGGTCGCCGACGTCGACTGCGCGGTCCGTGAGGCTCCGTGCCTCACCGCGTCCGAAGACCACGGCTTCGCGATCGACGAGGCCGAGGTCATCTACTGGGGCCTGTGCTCCGCCTGCTCTGCCGCTGCCTAGTAATCGCTCAGTTCCTGAACAACGTGATCCGCCCAGCCCGGAAGGATTCCCATGTCTGAGAACCATGACGCAATCGTCACTGACGCGAAATCGGAGGGCGAGGGCGGCTGCCCGGTCGCGCACGGCCGTGCCGCGCACCCGACCCAGGGTGGCGGGAACCGCCAGTGGTGGCCGGATCGCCTCAACCTGAAGATTCTTGCCAAGAACCCCGCCGTGGCCAACCCGCTCGGCGAGGAGTTCGACTACGCCGAGGCGTTCAACGGCCTCGACCTCGCCGCCGTGAAGCGGGACATCGCCGAGGTCCTCACCGATTCCCAGGACTGGTGGCCCGCCGACTTCGGCAATTACGGGCCGCTGATGATCCGTATGGCCTGGCACAGCGCGGGCACCTACCGCATCAGTGACGGCCGTGGCGGCGCCGGCGCCGGCCAGCAGCGCTTCGCCCCGCTCAACAGCTGGCCGGACAACGGCAACCTGGACAAGGCCCGCCGCCTCCTGTGGCCGGTCAAGAAGAAGTACGGCAAGAGCCTGTCCTGGGCCGACCTGATGGTCCTCACCGGCAATGTCGCGCTGGAGACGATGGGCTTCAAGACCTTCGGCTTCGGCGGTGGCCGTGCCGACGTGTGGGAGGCCGAGGAGGACGTCTACTGGGGTCCCGAGACCACTTGGCTCGACGACCAGCGCTACACCGGCGACCGCGAGCTGGAGAACCCGCTCGGCGCGGTCCAGATGGGCCTGATCTACGTCAACCCGGAGGGCCCGAACGGCAACCCGGACCCGATCGCCGCGGCCCGCGACATCCGTGAGACGTTCCGTCGGATGGCGATGAACGACGAGGAGACCGTCGCCCTCATCGCCGGAGGTCACACCTTCGGCAAGACCCACGGCGCCGGTCCGGCGGACAACGTCGGCGCCGACCCCGAGGCCGCCCCGATCGAGGCGCAGGGCCTCGGCTGGGCCAGCACCTACGGCACCGGCAAGGGCGGCGACGCGATCACGTCCGGCCTGGAGGTCACCTGGACCACCACGCCGACCCGGTGGAGCAACGGGTTCTTCAAGAACCTGTTCGAGTACGAGTACGAGCTCAGCCAGAGCCCGGCCGGCGCCCACCAGTGGGTGGCGAAGGACGCCGCGGAGATCATCCCCGACGCCCACGACTCGTCGAAGAAGCGCCTCCCGACGATGCTCACCACCGACCTGTCGCTGCGCTTCGACCCGATCTACGAGCCGATCTCGCGCCGGTTCTACGAGAACCCGGAGGAGTTCGCGGACGCCTTCGCCCGCGCCTGGTACAAGCTGACCCACCGCGACATGGGCCCGAAGTCGCTGTACCTCGGCCCGGAGGTCCCGGAAGAGACCCTGCTGTGGCAGGACCCGCTGCCGCAGGCCGAGGGCGAGGCCATCGACGCCGCCGACATCGCGGCCCTGAAGGCCAAGCTCCTCGACTCGGGCCTGACCGTCTCGCAGCTGGTCTCGACCGCGTGGGCCTCGGCCTCCACCTTCCGCGGCAGCGACAAGCGGGGCGGCGCCAACGGCGCGCGCATCCGCCTGGAGCCGCAGCGCGGCTGGGAGGTCAACGACCCCGACCAGCTCGCCTCGGTGCTGCGCGTCCTGGAGGGCATCCAGCGTGAGTTCAACTCCGGTGCCAAGAAGGTGTCCCTGGCCGACCTGATCGTGCTCGGCGGTTCCGCCGCTGTGGAGAAGGCGGCCAAGGACGCGGGCGTCGCCGTCGAGGTCCCGTTCGCGGCGGGCCGTGTCGACGCGACCGACGAGCACACCGACGCGGAGTCCTTCGCCGCGCTGGAGCCGACCTCCGACGGGTTCCGCAACTACCTCGGCAAGGGCAACCGGCTGCCGGCCGAGTACCTGCTGCTGGACCGCGCGAACCTGCTCACCCTCAGCGCCCCCGAGCTGACGGTCCTGGTCGGTGGCCTGCGTGTCCTGGGCGCCAACCACCAGCAGTCCAAGCACGGTGTCCTCACCGAGACGCCGGGCGTGCTGACCAACGACTTCTTCGTCAACCTGCTCGACCTGGGCACGACGTGGAAGTCGACCTCCGAGGACCAGACCACGTTCGAGGGCCGGGACGCCTCCGGCGCGGTCAAGTGGACCGGCACCCGCGCCGACCTCGTGTTCGGCTCGAACTCCGAGCTGCGCGCGCTCGCCGAGGTCTACGCGAGTGACGACGCGAAGGAGAAGTTCGTGAACGACTTCGTCGCCGCGTGGGCGAAGGTCATGGACCTCGACCGGTTCGACCTGGTCTGACGGCACCGGGTGTCCGGGCAGGCCCACGGGCAGGCCCGGACACCCCCGTCCCGCAGGTCTTGGCATCGTCCTTTTGGCGCGATGTCTCCAGGAGAAGCAGCCATGACCGCACTGCGCACCGCCGAGTCCGTCCGCACCACCCCGGAGGGCTTGCTCTGGGAGCCCAGCGAACGCTGGGTGCGCGGCCGCACGGGCGACGTCATCGTCGTCGACAGCCGCCACCCCGTCCTCGTCTGGGAGCCAGGGGTGCCCGTACCGCTGTACGCCTTCCCGCGCGCGGAGGTCCGCGAGGACCTGCTCCGCCCGGCCCAGAACCCGCGGACCGGCACCCACACCGGATCGCGGATCTTCTACGACCTGGAGACCGACGGCGCCCTGCTGGAGAACGCCGCCTGGACCTTCCCAGCCGACGACCTGGCCGGTCACATCGCCTTCGAGTGGTTCCGGCGCACGGGCCGCGGGCTCGACCACTGGTACGAGGAGGAGGAAGAGATCTTCATCCATCCCCGTGACCCGCACAAACGGGTGGACGCCCTGCCCAGCAGCCGCCATGTCCAGGTCGAGATCGACGGCACCCTCGTCGCCGACACCCGGCGCCCGGTCCTGCTCTTCGAGACCGGCCTGCCGACCCGCTACTACATCCCCCGCGAGGACGTCCGCCTCGAACTGCTCACGCCCACGGACCACAGCAGCGGCTGCCCCTACAAGGGGACCGCCGAGTACTGGTCGTGGCGCGGCGCGGCCGACGTGCCGCCGGACGTCGTCTGGAGCTACCCGGAGCCGCTGCCCGCGGTGGGCGCCGTCAGAGGACTCCTGGCGTTCTACAACGAAGTCGTCGACATCGTCGTGGACGGTGAACGCCTCGAGCGGCCGTCGACGCCCTTCACGCAGGCGTTGTCCCGACGGCCGACCGCCTGACCTCCCCGGTTCCGCCTGTCAGATGTGCGCCCGGGGGCCCTCGATCCTGCGCACCGGATGCTTGCTCATGATCGAGACGCGGTTGAAGGCGTTGATGGTGATCGCCACCCAGATCACCGCGGAGACCTGATCGTCGGTGAGCGCCCGGTGGGCCGCGTCGAGGGCGGATTCCTGCGCGGCCGCATCCGTGGGATCGGTTGTTGCCTCGGCGAGGGCGAGAGCGGCGCGCTCCTGGAGAGTGAAGAGCTCGGTGTCCCGCCAGGCAGCCAGTACGCCCAGCCGCTGTGTCGACTCGCCCAGGCGCAGGGCCGCCTTGGTGTGCGTGTCGAGGCAGTAGGCGCAGCCGTTGATCTGCGACACCCGGAGGTTGATCAGCTCCACGAGCGTGCGGCCGAGTCCCGCGTCGGCGGCGATCGCGCGGACCGCCTCGGATGTCTGGACCATGGCGTGGTACGCCTTGGGGCTCTGCTTGTCGATGAAGATCCGCCGGGTCGCGGAGTCCGTCGTGGGGCTGGTCAATGTGGCGCTCCTTCGGGGCCGCTCCCCGGCTCCCTGTCGATCGTGCGGGCGAAGTTGTCGTGGTTCTATGATCCAGGCATAGTTGTTGAACGTGAAATCATCATGTGGGTGAAAGGCGGACCACGATGAGCAACGTCGAGGTCAAACCCGTGGAAGTGCGCTGTGGGACGCCGGCGGACGGCGCCCGGCCGGCGGTTTCGCCGCAGGTCGACGTACTCGCGCCGCGCGACGTGCCGCTGGGCGGCCCGCGGGCGATGACCGTGCGCAGGACGCTGCCGCAGCGCGCCAGGACGCTGATCGGAGCCTGGTGCTTCGCCGACCACTACGGCCCCGACGACGTGTCCGCGACCGGCGGCATGGACGTGCCACCTCACCCGCACACCGGGCTTCAGACGGTGAGCTGGCTGTTCAGCGGCGAGATCGAGCACCGTGACAGCCTCGGCAGCCACGCCTTCGTGCGCCCCGGCGAACTGAACCTGATGACCGGCGGACACGGGATCAGCCACTCCGAGGTGTCCACCGCGCGGACCGCCGTCCTGCACGGTGTTCAGCTCTGGGTGGCGCTGCCCGCCGAGCACCGCGACGCCGAGCGGGACTTCCAGCACCACGCACCCGCCCCCGTACGCATCGCCGGAGCGGAGGTCAGGGTCTTCCTCGGTTCCCTCGCCGGGGACGACTCCCCGGTGCGGACCTTCACGCCGCTGCTCGGCGCCGAGATCCTCCTCGAACCCCGGGCGACGGTCACGCTCGCCGTGGACCCCGGCTTCGAGCACGGCCTGCTCGTCGACCAGGGCGACGTCCGCATGGCGGACACCCTGCTGCGGCCCGCGGAACTGGGCTACGCCCCCACGGGAGCAGACGCCCTCACGCTCACGAACGAGTCGGACGACACGGCCCGCGCGGTCCTGCTCGGCGGCACGCCGTTCGAGGAGGAGATCGTCATGTGGTGGAACTTCATCGGCCGCACCCACGAGGACATCGTCCGGGCGCGCGACGAGTGGGAGGCGGCCTCGGACCGCTTCGGCACCGTCGAAGGACACGGCGGGTTCCGACTGCCCGCTCCCGCCCTGCCGAACGGAGTCCTCTCGCCGCGCGGCAATCCGCCTCGTCACTGACGGACCGTCACTGTTCGCTCCCCCGAAATCGCAGCCTCGCCCGGGGCCCGCATGTTCACCGCCAGGCCCCTCCGTGGTGCCCCGGCTTAGTGATCGGCAGGACGCGCGGGGGCGCCGACCGGAATGGTCGCCGCCCCCGCGGTCATCGCACCGTCCGCGGCATCGCCGGGAGGGGTTGAAGGCGGGGCGGGTCAGGGTGACGGCCGAGGCGTCATGCCGTCAGGAATCGGCAGCGTGACGGAATCTGATGGTTGCCGGATCCCACACGTAGTACCGACTGAAGGAGATGAGGGCTTGCCACTCGGGTTCGTAGAACCGTGGTTGCACCCAGGCGACTGACCGACCGCCCGGACCGTTGAAGTGAGCCCGTAGTCCGCCCTCGTGCCAGCGGCCGCCCACGCGCACCTCGACCGCGCGGTGCGGCCAGTAGGAGACGGGCCTGTCATCGAAACAGTCGAGCATGTCGTCGCCCGCGATCGCCACGTCGCCGACCTGCTGTCCGGCCTCCGGCGCCGCGGGGACATGGTGTTCGGAGTAGAGCAGGCTCATGCGGTGGGGGTCCCAGAGGACCCAGGTCATGCGGATGGTGGGCCGGGGCCAGTCGAGAATGACCAGCAGGGCGCGACGGCCGTCGGGCTGGTCGCGGTAGGCCAGCACCTGCGTCTTCTGTCGTCGGCCGGCCCTGTGGAGCGTGAGCGTGAGTCCCGTTCGGGCAAATTCGGTGTCCCGCCAGTCCGGCACCTCGTCGGGCACTGGGAGGGCAGCTTCTTCCGCGTCACGCCATTCGTTCATACGTTCGAATGTAGCGGGATGCGTGGGACGGTACGAGACCTCATACGGGTGAAGACGTTGTCGACTCGACCCGGCAGTGGCCCTTCGGTGCCCCCGGTAACTCTCAGCGCTACGTCTCTCCCAGGGTTCCCCGGGCAACGCAGGGGACCCCGATCACAACACCACGTCGGGCGCCGTCCCTCGGTGGCTTCTCACCAGGCATCTTGCCGCCTGCCGAGGAGGTGTGGCGGGCTCTGGACGGGCGTGGGTGGTCGGTGTTGAGTGCGGTTCGTGAAGACTGGCGCCGGCAGCGGCGCGCGGCGGCGGACTCGGCGAAGGTGAGGCGGCAAGTGCCGTATGTGCCGGTCGGCACGTACGGCTCGATGGACTTCCACAGGTCATCGGTGAGCTGTCGACGAGTCACCCCGGCGTTCTTCCGCATGTACCTGTGATCCTTGAGCGCGTACCAGCGACGCTTGATCGTCTCCGGACGCCTACCAGCCCATGTCCTTGGCCACTTCTTCCTGAGCTGCAACGATCTCATCCTCGGTGGACTCGATGACATCCACCTCTTCCAAGCGCGTCAGCAGGTCTGCGAGAGCTTGCTTCTGAGCCGGATGCGTGATCGGTACGGTGTTCAGGTCGGTGCTCATCAGCCAGTCGAACAGCACGATGGCATCGGAGCGCCACAGGCGGAGATCGACGGTTGGTGTGGACCCCCATGGGAAACCAATGTCCATGGAGGCATCTTGCCAGGTCATCCGCATGCTTGGACCGGTGCAAAGGCCCCGGACCGATCAAGGTCCGGGGCGTTGGGCATCCATCTCGGCCAGAGGCAGCGCTCGCGGCGCCATCCATGATCCACAGACGCTTGTTAAGGAGATTGCCCCGATTGCGCGTCAGGAGAGGCTATAGGTGACCACGGCGCGGGCGGGGAAGCGGAAGTCGTCGCTGAGCGTGGGAGAGACCTCGACCATGACGCTGACGCTCGAACCGGTGGCGTTTGTGGAGTCGTAGATCCAGACGGGGCCCCGCAGTGGAGACCCGCACAGGCCCTTGGGGAGCTCGATCTCGTCATCGGCGACCCCCTTGCTGCCGTACTTCCTGTCGAACAGCGGCTTGCCCTCCGGGAGGATGCCCGCGCGGTGGAGGTAGTCCGGTATCTGGTTGCTCTCGAAGGTGACCTCAGCGCCGCCGTTCCTGGTGAAGTAGTGGATGTCGGAGGCACCCGTGGGAATCGGTGCGCCCCCGGCCCGGATCACACCTGGCAGTTGCATGTCGCTGCCCTCACAGGCTCGGGCGTCCCCGAACGGATGGAACAACTCGTCCCGGAACAGCCAGCCCAGGCCGCCGGCGATCAAGGCCAGGGCCGCCACCGCGACCACCAGACAGGACAGACGCCGTCGCCATGCGGAGCCGTCGCGCTCCGTATCGTTCACGTCATCCAGGTACGAAGCCTCGTTCACCCCGTCCGAAACGGCTCGACCGCTCGTCGCTCTTTCAGTACCCATGACACGCCCCCCGAGAGTTCCCGCACATGATCGGCGGCAGCATATGCCCGATCGACGGTATGGGTCCGGTCCCCGATGTGCCGGGCTCACCCGGGGCTGCAGTGAGCCGGGTTCAGTTGTTCCAGCTCTCGTCGTACGGGTCCCGCGGCGACTGGACCGGTTTCGCACTGCTGACGTCCAGGAACGGGATGACACCGCCGTTGACGGGGTCCTTGCTCCGCCTGCCGGTGTAGGTGCCGGTGACTTCCAGCCAGCCGTCCGGCCGCAGCACCGGGGGTATCCGGCCGGTCAGACCGATCTTGACGGGCTGGGCGTCGGCGGCGCAGCAGTTGAGGGCCATGCGCACCAGGTACGGCCTCCCGGCGTGGTCCAGGGCGACGAAGCCCGTGATCCTGATGTGCCGGCCGGCGAGGGAACGGCCGTGGTCGTAGGCGGCGCGGCCCGCGTAGTCGACCAGGCCCATCGGGAGCGGGTCGCGATCGCCCAGCGGCGGGTAGGCGAGCGGTTTCTGCAGGGCCGTACCGGTGCGCAGGGCGCTGTAGGAGCCCAGGGCGGGCGGGGCGACCAGGATCAGGGCGAGCAGGGGGAGGACGAGGAGCCAGGAGACGAGCGGTTCGCGGTGGGAATGGCCGTGGTCGTCCGCGTGCCCGCTCGCGTCCAGGGCTGCCTGCCCGTGCCCGTGTCCGTCCGCGTCCGCGTCGATGGCGGTGCGCTCGTGCCGGCCGTCCGCGTCGGCGGCGAGGGTGCGCTCGTGCCGGCTCCCGTCGGTGTGCCCCGCCTCGTGGACGTGCCCCGCATCGCGGGCGGCCCGCGCGCCCCTTCGCCACGGGAAGCCCCGCTCGCGCATCTCGTACCACACCGTGGCGACGGCCGCCGCGATCAGGACGACGCCGGCCCCCAGCAGCATGGGGCGCAACCCGGCCTTGACGTACCGGAGATAGAGGTCGGTGGCGCCCGCGTGGAGGACTGCCGCGCCGACGAGGAAGAGGACAGCCGCCTGTGCCTGACGGTTCAAAGCAGCACCGCCCCGACCAGGACCGACACGGTGATCGCCAGGACGAAGGTGGCCGGGGCGAACCGCAGGGCGAAGCCGCGGCCGAAGGTGCCGACCTGCATGGCGAACAGCTTGAGGTCGATCATCGGCCCGACGACCAGGAACGCCAGCCGCGCGGTGGGTGAGAACTGCGACAGCGACGCGGCCACGAACGCGTCGGCCTCGGAACAGATCGACAGCAGGACGGCCAGGACCGCGAGGGCGAGGACGGACACCACGGGGTTGCCGGCCGCCGCGTGCAGCCAGCTCGCCGGGACGACGGCCTTGAGCGTGGCCGCAGCCATCGCGCCGACCACCAGGAAGCCCCCGGCGTGCATGACGTCGTGCCGCACCGAACCCCAGAACGCGGCCCCCTTGCCGAGGCCCTCGTGGGCCGGACGGGCCGGCGGGCGCAGCCAGTCGGTGCGGCCCAGCCGCTGCCACAGCCAGCCCATCGCGCACGCCACGAGCAGACTCGCCACGAACCGGGCGAGCACCATCCGCGGGTCGTTCGGAAAGGCCACCGCGGTCGCGGTCAGCACGATCGGGTTGATCGCGGGAGCGGACAGCAGGAACGCCAGCGCCGCCGCCGGAGTGACACCGCGTCGCACCAGCGCCCCGGCCACCGGCACCGAGGCGCACTCGCAGCCGGGCAGCACCGCCCCGGCCATCCCCGCGACGGGCACCGCGAGGGCGGGCCGCTTCGGCAGCGCGCGGGCGAAGAACGTGGGCGGCACGAACACCGCGATCACCGCCGAGAGCAGCACGCCGAGCACGAGGAAGGGCAGTGCCTGGACCACCACCGCGACGAACACGGTCATCCAGCTCTGCATCATCGGCGCGGACAACGCCTGCCGTACCGGTCCCTGCGCCGCCACCACGAAGAGCAGCACCATCGTCAGGACGAGGGGGGAGTTGAACTGCCAACCTCGCGCGCTCTGCCGGTCGTCCGCGTCGCCGCGGTCGACCGGGGGCGGGGCTGCCTTCGTGATGGTCACGGGTGAGGTACCTCCGGTAGGGAAGGGCTCGGTGGCTCGCTGCCCCTCGACCTTCAGTACGCCGGTTCGGGCACAGCTTCTCATCGTGGGGCACGGAGATTACCGGCCGGACCGGACCACCGGCCCGTTCAGCAGGCTCCCTTGACGGTCCGGGAGCCGAGACCTAGCCTCGCGCCGACACGTCCACAGGGGGAGGTCCACGATGGCCGGCTTCACGGACGCCACCGGCAGCGGATCCGCGGGCGGGCCGCTCCAGGTGGAGGCGCACGGCCTCGACGTGATCCGCGACAGCGAGCGCAAGGGCACTCCGCGCACATTGTTCTGGCCCTGGTTCGGGGCCAATGTCTCGATCCTGGGCCTCAGTTACGGCGCTTTCGCGCTCGGCTTCGGCATTTCCTTCTGGCAGGCGCTGGTCGCCGGAGTGATCGGCATCGTCTTCTCCTTCCTGCTGTGCGGTTTCGTCGCGGTCGCGGGAAAGCGGGGTTCCGCGCCGACCATGGTGCTCGGCCGGGCGGCGTACGGAGTGCGGGGCAGCCGCCTGCCGGCGGTGATCTCGTGGATGCTCACCGTCGGCTGGGAGACCGTGCTCACGGCGCTCGCGACCATGGCCACCGCGACCGTCTTCGAGCGGCTCGGGCACGGCGGCGGCACCGGGACCCAGGTGGTCGCGCTGATCGGCGTCGGCGCGCTGACGGTCGTCGGCGGCGTGATGGGCTTCGACCTGATCATGCGTCTGCAGACCGTGATCACCGTCGTCACCGGCGTGCTGACCGTCGTCTACATCGGGCTGGTCGCCGACCACGTCCACTGGCACACGGTGAGCGCTGTACCGGCCGGGTCCGCGCAGGAGTTCATCGGCGCGCTGGTGTTCATGATGACCGGGTTCGGCCTGGGCTGGGTCAACGCCGCGGCCGACTACTCGCGTTATCTGCCGCGTTCCTCGTCCGGCCGGGGCGTGATCGGCTGGACCACTTTCGGAGCCTCGGCGGCGCCGCTGCTCCTGCTCGTCTTCGGCCTCCTCCTCGCGGGATCCTCCGATGACCTGAGCAAGGCCGTGGCCCTCGACCCGATCGGCGCGCTCACCACGATCCTGCCCACCTGGTTCCTGGTTCCCTTCGCGGTCGTCGCCGTGCTCGGCCTGGTCGGCGGCGCCGTCCTGGACATCTACTCCTCCGGGCTCGCGCTGTTGTCCGCGGGGCTGCGCGTACCGCGCTATCTGGCGGCGCTCGTCGACGGCGTGCTGATGATGGCGGGCTCCGTGTACATCGTGTTCTTCGCGGACGACTTCCTGGGCCAGTTCATCGGGTTCCTCACCACCCTGGGCGTCCCGGTGGCCGCCTGGTGCGGGGTCATGCTGGCCGACCTGGCGGTGCGCCGCCGCGACTACGACGAGGGCGACCTCTTCCGCAGGAGGGGCCGGTACGGCGACGTGCCGCTCCAGCCGCTGCTGCTCACCCTCGTCGCCACCGCACTGGGCTGGGGTCTGGTCACCAACTCCGCGGCCGGCTGGCTGGAATGGCAGGGATACTTCCTCGGCCCGGTCGGTCTGGGCGGCAGGAACGGCGACTGGGCCTACGCCAATCTGGGCGTCCTGGTCGCGCTGGCCCTTGGCTTCCTCGGCACCCTGGCCTTCGGGGTCGGCCGCGTGAAGGCCCAGGAACGAACGGACCCGAGCCCGGCCGCCGGAGCGGAGGCCGTCCGCGCGTGAACAGCGGTCCGCGGGGACGGGACGGTCACCGCGTGGGTGGCGGTCGCACCGGGGGAGAGGGGACGGGCGGCTCGAAGCGCGGGCTGCTCGCCGTCATCGACATGCAGCGCGTCTTCGCCGAGCCCGGCGGCCCGTGGTCCACGCCCCGCTTCGACGAGGCCGTCGACGGCGTACGCCGCCTGCTGCCGGCCTTCGGCGACCGGGTCGTCTTCACCCGCTTCGTCGCGCCCGAGGAGCCGGCCGGTGCCTGGCGGGCGTATTACGACCGGTGGCCCTTCGCGCTCCAGCCGCCGCAGTCCCCGCTGTGGGACCTGGTGGACGGGCTCGCGGTGCGGGCCGGGCGGCAGATGGACGCCACGACCTTCGGCAAGTGGACGCCGGAACTGGCGGGGCACCTCGGCACCGGGGGACCGCTGGTCCTGGCCGGTGTCAGCACGGACTGCTGCGTCCTGTCCACCGCGCTCGCGGCCGCCGACGCGGGAGCCGAGGTCCTCGTGGTGGCCGACGCCTGCGCGGGTGCCGACGACATCGCGCATGCCGGGGCGCTGCGCGTGATGGATTTGTACCGGCCGTTGATCCGGGTCGTCACTGTGGCCGAGGTGCTCGCCGTCGACCTGTAGTGGCCGGGCTTGCGGTGACCGAGGTGCTCGCCGTCGTTCTGTCGTGGTCGCGGTGCTCTGTGACGACCTGCCGTGACCGCCATGTGGGCCGCATTTCTGTCCTGACCCAGTAGCTCCCCGCCCACCTGCCGTGACCGTGGGTGGGGCTCGGGGGCCGGCGCCGGCCCCCGAGCCCGTGGATCACCGACCCGCCCCGGCCCGGCCGGCGAGACCCTCGGCCGAGCCCACGTCCGCTCCCGTCGAGGGCGTCAGGACGGCGCTGCGTATCGGGCGCTGCGCGATCTCTTTACGTCTCTGTCATGTCCCTGTAGCTTCCGCCCTGCAAGCGCTTTCAGGAACTTTCCGGTTCTTCTTGCAGAGCAACTCCCCGCTCCCCGGCTCCCGTTGGAGACCCGTGATGAGACGTAGACCCCCACCCCTGCTGCTGCGCCCGCTCCTCGCCTTCGTGACGGCGCTCGGACTGTTCGGGCTGGTCCCGCCCGGCGAAGACCCTGCCTCCACGACGCCCACCGCTGCCACGTCGAACAGCGCGACCGTCTTCTACTACACGAAGACCAAGAACTGGCCGGCCACCTATCTGCACTACGCGCCCGACGGCGGCTCCTGGACCACCGTCCCCGGCGTGCGGATGGAGACCGCCTGCACCGACTGGGTCAAGACGGCCGTCGACCTCGGATCGGCCACCGGACTCCAGGCGACCTTCAACAACGGCAGCGGCACCTGGGACAACAACGGCGGGAGCAACTACGCCCTGGGTACGGGCGACATCACGGTCAAGGACGGGGTGGTCGCGCACAGCGACCCGTGCGCCGACGGCGGCACCGGGAGCGGCAACCAGGCCACCGTCTACTACTCGACCGCCACCTCCGGCTGGACCACCGTCAACATCCACTACGCGCCCGCCGGCGGCTCCTGGACGACCGTCCCCGGACTCGGCATGGAGGCGGCCTGCACCGGCTGGTGGAAGAAGATCCTCGACATCGGGACGGCCACCTCGCTGAAGGCCGCGTTCAACAACGGCAACGGCGTCTGGGACAACAACAACAGCGCCGACTACACCGTCCCCGCCGGCACGACGACCGTGCAGAACCAGAAGGTCACCGCCGGTGCCCAGGACCCGTGCGCCGCCGAGGAACCCGACACCGAGGCCCCGACCGCGCCCACGAAGGTCAGCGCGAACGCCACCGGCACGTCGGTGGTGGTGAGCTGGGACCCGGCGACCGACAACCGGGCGGTGACGAAGTACCAGGTGACCCGCACCGGCGGCGCCCAGGGCACCCTCGTCACCGACGTCGGCTCGACGGTGTGGTCCGACACCGGCCTGGAGGAGAAGACCAGTTACACGTACACGGTGAAGGCCGTCGACGCGGCGGGCAACACGTCGCCCGCCTCGGCCGGGGCCACCGTCACGACCGGCGAGAAGGCCCCCGAACCCGCGGCCGGCACCCCCTTGGGCACCGATCCGCGCAAGGACCCCGTCTACTTCGTCCTCACCGCCCGTTTCTACGACGGTGACAGCTCCAACAACCGTGGCGGCAGCCAGCATGTGAAGTCCGGCAACGCCGCCAACGACGACCCCATGTTCCGCGGCGACTTCAAGGGCCTGGTCGACAAGCTCGACTACATCAAGGCCCTCGGATTCTCCGCGGTCTGGATCACGCCCGTGGTCCTCAACCGCTCGGACTACGACTACCACGGCTATCACGGCTACGACTTCTACAAGGTCGACCCGCGACTGGAGTCGGCCGGCGCCTCCTACCAGGATCTGATCAACGCCGCGCACGCCAAGGGCATGAAGATCTACCAGGACGTCGTCTACAACCACAGCTCCCGCTGGGGCGCCAAGGGCCTGTTCACCCCGACGGTGTACGGAGTGCGCGACTCCCAGTGGAGCTGGTACTACGACGAGAAGAACGACGGTTTCGAGTACGACGGCCTGACCGTCGAGCCCAAGTCCGGGAAGTCGTACTACAACGGCGACCTGTGGTCGACGGCCGAACCCTCCGGCAACACCTGCGTCAACTGGGGCAAGCCCACCGGTGGCAGGAGCGCCGAGGGCTACACCCTGTACAACTGCCAGTGGCCGAGCCCCACGTCGGGCATGTTCCCGAAGGCGTACTACCACCAGTGCTGGATCGGCAACTGGGAGGGAGAGGACTCCCGTTCCTGCTGGCTGCACGAGGATCTCGCCGACTTCAACACCGAGTCGGCGCCCGTGCAGAACTACCTGATCGGCGCCTACGACAAATACATCGACATGGGCGTGGACGGATTCCGCGTCGACACCGCCGTGCACATCCCGCGCGTCACCTGGAACCGCCGCTTCCTGCCCGCCGTCCAGGAGCGCGTCACCCAGAAGTTCGGAGCGGAGGCGGCACGGAACTTCTTCGTCTTCGGCGAGGTCGGCGCGTTCGTCAACGACAAGTGGAACCGCGGCTCCGTGAACCACTCGGCACAGTTCTTCACGTGGAAGGAGCGCAAGGAGTACAGCGCCGACGACGCGGCCGCGGCCATCGAGCAGTACGACTACGAGGAGCAGCTCGGCACCGGCAACCAGCCCACGTCCACCAACGCCTTCCTCAGCGGCAACAGTTACCACGCGCCGGACCACAGCCGGTTCAGCGGAATGAACATCATCGACATGCGCATGCACATGAACTTCAGCGACGCGCAGAACGCCTACAACAACGGCAAGGACTCGGACGACTCCGTCAACGACGCCACGTACAACGTCGTCTACGTCGACAGCCACGACTACGGCCCCAACAAGTCGAGCACCCGCTACAGCGGAGGCACCGACGCCTGGGCCGAGAACATGTCCCTGATGTGGACCTTCCGCGGCATTCCGACCCTCTACTACGGCTCGGAGATCGAGTTCCAGAAGGGCAAGCAGATCGACTGCGGGCCCACATGCCCGCTCGCGACCACCGGCCGGGCCTACTACGGCGACCACCTCGCGGGGTCCGTGACGGCATCCGAGTTCGGCAGGGCCGACTCGGCGAGCGGTGAGGTTGCCACAACCTTGGACCAGCCGCTGGTCAAGCACCTCCAGCGCCTGAACCGGATCCGCCGCGCGATCCCGGCGCTCCAGTCGGGCCAGTACTCCACCGAAGGCATCACCGGCTCGATGGCGTTCAAGCGCCGCTACACCAGCGGGTCCACCGACAGTTTCGCCCTCGTCACGGTCACCGGCGACGCCACCTACACCGGCATCCCGAACGGCACCTACAAGGACGCCGTCACGGGTGACGTGAAGACCGTCTCCAACGGCACGCTCACGGTGCCGGCACCGGGGAAGGGTAACCTCCGGGTCTATGTGCTCGACGGTCCCGGCAAGATCGGGAGCGACGGTCCATACCTGAAGTGACGGTCCATACCTGAAGTGACGGTCCCTGTCCGCCGCGACGGAACGCGCAGTACCGAAAGCGAACCCGCACCGCGCCGCGGCGGACGAGTCGGGCCCGGGCCCCGAGGGCCTGGACCCGGCACCCCGCACGGGCCGCGACCGGCTCGGACCGCCGTCCGAGGGCATGCCGCTCCGGCCCGGAAGCGATCACGAGGGTTGCCGCGTACGAGGGTGGGTACGCGTCGGGCGTTGCGCCCGGGAACGATCGTGTCCCGGGTGTCCCGTCCACGACTATCCGGGATCTGCCATGGACACACCCTCGAACAACCACGACCGGCCCAAGGTTGCCCCGACACCGGCCCAGGAGGCCCTGAACGCCCTCGCCGACAACACCGAGGACACGGCGGCTCTGGACACGCTCGCGGGCAGCGACGTGCTGGTCCCCGTGCCCGACGACGCCGTCGAAGAGGGCATGGCCGACCCCTCGGCCGTGGCGCTGCCCGTCCTGGACCAGCCGGGCGGCGCCCAGGTGGTGCCGGTGTTCACCTCCGAACTGGAGATGGCCGAGCTGCTGCCGTTCGTCTCCCGCTACCGGCTGGTGCCGCTCGGGGCGCTCGCCTCCCAGTGGCCCTCGGGCGACCTGGCGCTCACCATCGACGCCAGTTCGCCGCACGGCCTGACGCTCACCTCGGAAGGCGTCCGCACCCTGCTGGCCCGGCCGGCGGACTGAGCCTGCCGACCCGAGACCTTGCGCGGGCCCGGGAGTCCGCGGAACCCACGAGCCCAGCGGCCCGCTCCATCACGCGCGGGCCGCTCGGCTCTCGTCATGGCCCGCCACGGGGTGAAAGCCGTCGGAACCGCACGTTGCCGTCGCGGGGCGACCGCCGTCCGTGCTCCTCGGTGAACGGGTCCTAGTCGTGCAGCATCCGGGCGAGGACCGCCCGCTGCAGCGGGAGCACCTGGGAGTGCAGGTCGCGTCCCTGCCGGGTGAGCGCCACCCACACGCCGCGCCGGTCCTCCTGGCAGACGGTGCGCTCCACCAGGCCCTCCTTCTCCAGCCTGCCGATCAGCCGGGACAGGGCGCTCTGACTCAGGTGGACCTGGCCCGCGATGTTCTGGACACGGCACAGCTCGCCGGGGTCCGCGACGCGCGAGGCGAGGATGTCGAGGACCTCGAAATCGCTCGCCCCGAGGCCGTGAGGATGCAGCGCGCGGTCGATCTCACACATCGTGCGCGCGTGGACCGCGAGGATGTCCCGCCACTGGTCTTCCAGCCGGGCGTCGGACGTTTCCGTTGCCATAACTGAACGGTAACAGAGATCCGGCCATTCATTGACCATGCAACTAGTGTCGATGCATTCAAGCGGGGATTCCGTGCACGACCTTCTTCACTCACGGTCCCCGGCGCCCGGCGCCCGGCGCCCGGCGCCCAGCGGCCAGAGGTCAGGCGGCCGGATCCTGCACGAGCCCGACCAGGTTGCCATCCGCGTCCTTCACGGAGGCGATGAGCTTGCCGCCGCCCACGTCCTGGACGTCCTGAAGCGTCTCCGCCCCGGCGTCGAGCAGCCCCTTCAGCGTCGCCCGGAGGTCGGAGACGTGCCAGTACGGAACCGGCCCCGTCATGCCCTTGGCGTGGCCGTTGGGATCGAGGCCGACCTCCTGCCCGGCGGTCCGGAACCCCACGTAGTAGGCCTCGTCGGCGTAGGGGTCCACGCCGAGCAGCGCGGTGAACAGCGCCTTGGACCGTGTGAGGTCCTTGACGGGATAGACGATGGTCTTGAGACCGTCGGTCATGACGACTCCTTCGTGGTAAGTGTCCTGCGTGCGGTGCCCGTCGCGTACGGGGGCGCTCCGAGCGTCGACGGTGCTCCCGCCGACGCCTTCACGCTAGATCGCCGCAGTCCCGGGCGGCTTCTCGAATCCTGACCGGTCGCGCGGGGCTGCGGAGCCGTCTGCGGCCGCCGGCCGCCGGCGTCAGGCCGACGCGCGCCGCACCAGCTCCGTCGGCAGGATCACCGCCGCGGGGTCCGCGCCCTCGATCTCGGCCGGCGGCGCCCGCACCGTCTCGGCCGGCACAGGGTGTGCTGACATCAGGCGCCTTGGTCGTGCCTGCGAGTGTGTCGAGACGATCCCCCCCCGGTCGTCCTTGCTACCGTCCACTTCGCCCGAATCATCAACAAAAGACCGATTCGCGTCTGCTGGCGGTCGAGAGGACACGGACCATGAACGACTTTTCCCGTCGCGGACTGCTCAAGGCAACGGCGGTCGCCGGTGCCGGTGCGGTCGTCGTGCCGGGCGCTGCGGCCGCCGCAGCCCCCGGTGCGAGCGCGGTGACCGGCGCCACCGGAGGCGAGGAGTACGGGGCGGGGTGCGGGCCGGCGAAGCTGACCGGCCGGATCGTCCGCCCCGAGGACCCCGGGTACACGGACGCGCGTCTCGGCTGGGACCAGCTCTTCTCCCACTATCCGCTGGTCATCGTCTTCGCCCAGAACACCCAGGACGTGGTCAACGCCCTCACGTGGGCGCGGCAGAACGACGTCGCGCTGCGGATCCGGAGCGGCCGCCACAACCTCGAGGGCTGGTCGAACGTCGACAGCGGCCTTGTGATCGACATCAGCGAGCTGAAGTCGGTCCACATCGACAGTGCCTCTCGCATCGCGACGGTCGGCTCCGGCCTCAACCAACTGGAGGCGGTGACCACGCTCGCGAAGCAGAACTTCGCGGTGACGACGGGGACCGAAGGGAGCGTGGGTCTGTCGGGTGCGACGCTCGGCGGTGGGTTCGGCTTCCTCACGCGCTGGCTCGGCATGGCCTGTGACAGCCTGATCGGCGCCGAGATCGTCGTCACGAAAGGCGACGAGTGCGCCAAGGTGATCAAGGTTGATCTGAACCACAACTCGGATCTGCTCTGGGCGCTGCGCGGAGCGGGCAACGGCAATTTCGGAATCGTCACCTCGCTCACCTACAAACTGGCCCCGCTGAAAAGCGTCACGTATCTGCAGGCCACGTGGGACGGCATCGACGACCTGCGCAGGATCTTCGAGGCCTACCAGCACACCGCTCCGTACACCGACGACCGTCTCGGCACCCAGCTCGAAATCCACCGGAACCAGAACCTGCTTTTCGCGGTCCTCGCGGAAGGAACGCCGGCGGAGGCGGAAAAGCTGCTGGCCCCGATCCTGTCGATCGGCAGCCCCCAGGTTTCGACGCAGGTGGGAAACTGGGGCGACGTGTATGCGGGATTCCAGATCCCGACCGAGGACGAACCCGCGAACTGGAAGTTCTACTCGCAGTTCGCCAGAAAGCCGTTCCCCACCAAGGCGATCGACGTGGTCGCCTCGTTCATCAAGGACGCCCCCACGGACGACAGCAACTTCTTTGTCCAGGCCTTCGGCGGGGCGGTCAGGAAGAACCCCCGTGGGGGCACCGCGTTCCCGCACCGCGACGCGCTCTTCTACTCCGAGCCCGGCGCCGGCTGGGGCAAGCGCAGTGACCAGCCGGGCATCTGCGACCCGCTCACCCCGCAGGCCCAGGCCTGGATCGCCGAATTCAGCCAGGAACTGCGCCCCTATGTGGACGGTGCCTACGTCAACGTGCCGAACATCGGCGTGCAGGACTGGGAGACCGCGTACTGGCGATCGAACGTCGACCGGCTGCGCAGGCTCAAGGCGAAGTACGACCCGCACAACGTCTTCCAGTACGACCAGAGCATCCCGCCCGCGTCCCGCTGACCGCGCACGACATCGAGCCCCCTCCCGACAGGTGAGGGGGCTCAGCCGTGCCCAGCCCCCTCATGACTCCGTTGGGTCATGAGGGGGCTGGGCACGGCGAAGTTCGGCCACCGCTGCGGTCACGGCCCGGCGACCGTGCGCGGCGGCCGGGCCGTGACGCAGCGCGATGCGCCCCGCCGCGCCGTCCGCCCGATCGGCCCCGGCCAGAGAAGCGGAACGCCGTGCGTGCCGCCCCTGGCTGCGGGACAGTAGCGGGAGACCGTCGTGACGGAGGGGGACGAGATGCTGAGGGCTCCCGTCAGAGGACAGCGCCTGGACATACTGGAGTTGTTGCGGGACCCCGTCGCGCACTTCCCGGTACAACGCCACGGTGATCTCGTCGAGGACGGCGTGAGCCCGGAGGTCCTGGCCGCGAAGCTGGGCGTGAGCCGAGCGGTGGCGCGCACCCACCTCGATCTGCTCACCGGCGTCGGACTGCTGCGGGCGAAACGCGTCGGACGACGCACCTTCTACAGCCGTGACGAGTACCGCATCGCCGAGGTCGGTCTCTTCTTCGAGAAGGGTTGGTAGCGGCGTGGGCGAGAAGTCGCGGCGGACGCAGGTCGCATGGCCGGAGGAGTCCCGTCTGGTGCCCCGGCGTTTCGTGCCGCTCGGCGGCCGAGGGCCGGAGGACGTGGTCGCCGACTCGCGGGGGAGGGTGCTCACCGGTCTGGAGGACGGCCGCATCGTCCGCGTCGAAGGACTCGCGGACCCCGGCCGCACCCGCGTCCAGGTGCTGGCGGAAACCGGCGGCAGACCGCTGGGCCTCGAACTCGTCGCCGACGACGACCTGTTGGTGTGTGACGCCGAGCGGGGGTTGCTGCGCGTCGCCCTCGACGACGGCACGGTACGGGTCCTCGCCGACAGCGTGGCGGGTGAACCCCTGCGCTTCTGCAGCAATGTGACCGCGCTCTCGGACGGCACCGTCTGCTTCACCGTCTCCAGTCGCAGCCACCCGCTGGAACACTGGATCGGCGACCTCGTCGAGCACACCGGAACGGGTCGGCTGCTGCGCCTGGCGCCGGGGGAGAAGGAGCCGGAAGTGCTCCTGGAGGGCCTCCAGTTCGCCAACGGGCTCGTCGCCGCGCACGACGAGACCTTCCTCGTCCTCGCGCAGACCGGAGCACGGTGCCTCACCCGCTACTGGCTCGGCGGTCCCCGGCAGGGCAGCGCCGAGACCCTCGTGGACGATCTGCCGGGCCAGCCCGACAACCTCTGGCGCGCCCCCGGCGGCCCGATCTGGGTGGCGCTCGCCGGACCTCGCGTCGCCCCGCTGGAACTGCTGCACCGGACGGGGTCCGCCGTGCGGCGCGTCGCCGCACGGATCGCGGTCCGCGCGCCGTTTCGTCCCCCGGGCACCATCGGCGTCCTCGCGGTGGACGAGCAGGGCGACGTGCTGCACCACCTGACGCGTCGCCGCTCCCGGTTCCGCATGGTCACCAGTGCCTGTGAGGCAGACGGGCGGCTGATCCTCGGGAGCCTGTGGGAGCGGGGGCTCGGCGTCTGCGACCTGCCCGCCGCGGCGGAGTGATCCGCCGACGCCCGGCGGGCGGGGCGGTGCTTGCCACGACGGGGCTGATCCGTCGAGGCCCGGCGGCCGGAGCCCTGTGCTCCGTCACGGGATGATCCGTCGGGTCCCCGCGGATATCAGGGCCCTGCCCGCCGCCACGAGGTGATCCGTGGAGCCTCGACGGCCGCCGACCTGTCCGACGGGAGGCCGTGGTCCCTCGGCTGCGAAGGCCCGAGGCCTTGACGAGTGGTCATGGACGGGGCCGTGTGTGCGTGTGCCGTCCTCCCGGGGTTAGGCTGTTCGCCGGCCGCGATCTTGCGTCGCGGCGCGGCGGTGGGGCCCGCCGTACCCGAACCGCGGCACCGCCGCCAACGGTCCCTACTTGCGACGAAGTGTGCCCGGAGCCGTCCGGGCCCGGCGAGTAGGAGAAGTGCGCCCATGACAGCCCCACGTCCCGAACGAGTCGAGGAGCCCGGCGCTCCCGTGCGCATGCCCGTGCGGACGGCGTCCCTCCGGCAGGGCCGGCGGCCGGTCGTCGCGATGGTCGCCCTCGGCGGAGCGATCGGCGCGACCGCGCGCTACGGCGCCGCACGCGTGTGGCCCGCCGAGACGGCCGGGTTCCCCTGGACCACGTTCTGGGTGAACGTCCTCGGCTGTGCCGTGATGGGCGTCTTCATGGTCCTCATCACCGACCTGTGGGCCGTCCACCGGCTGGTGCGGCCCTTCTTCGGCACCGGGGTGCTCGGCGGATTCACCACTTTCTCGACGTACGCCGTCGACATCCAGAGACTGGTCGACGCGGGACGCCCCTGGACCGGGTTCGGCTACCTCGTCGTGACGCTCATCGCGGCGCTGGCCGCGGTCTGGCTCGCCGGTGCGACGACCCGCCGCACCGTGGCGGGCAGGCGACGATGACCGGGCGGACGGCCGACGCCCTGCGCGTGACGGTCCTCACCGGCGAGCGCGACACCTGCCACCACGAGCCGCTGTTCGCGCCGCTGCTCGAAGAGAACGTCACCGGCGGACCGATCGTCCGCGGCGACTGGGAGATCGTCCTTCCCGAGGGCGGGGAAGGTGAGAAGTCGTTGTGAACTGGCTATTGGTGATCATGGGGGCCGCGGTCGGCGCACCCCTGCGCTATCTGACCGACCGGGCGGTCCAGGCGAAGCACGACTCGGCCTTCCCGTGGGGCACCCTCGTCGTCAATCTGACGGGCTCCCTCATCCTGGGGCTGCTGACCGGCGCGGCCGCCGCGGGGCACGCCTCGCCGCACCTGCAACTGCTGATCGGCACGGGCCTGTGCGGGGCGTTGACCACCTATTCGACGTTCTCGTACGAGACGGTACGGCTGACGGAGACCGGGGCGGGGTTCTACGCTGCGGCCAACGTGATCGTGAGCGTGACGGCCGGCCTGGGCGCGGCGTTCGCCGGGGTCTCGTTTGCGCAAGCTTTGTGGACGTAGGCGCCGGGCGTCGTCGCGGATAGGCCAGACTGTGCCGTGTACCGTCTACAGCACTGTCGACCAACTCCTCAGAACTGGATCCCATGAGCGTCATCAACGTCGGTCAGGCCGTCGTCCTCGGAGCCGTCGAGGGGGTCACCGAGTTCCTCCCCGTCTCCTCGACCGGTCACCTCAAGATCACCGAAGGGCTGATGGGCATCCCCGTCGACGACGACGCCGTCGTCGGGTTCTCGGCGGTCATCCAGGTCGGCGCGATCGCCGCCGTGCTCGTGTACTTCTTCAAGGACATCGTGCGGATCGTCTCCGCCTGGGGGCGCGGCCTGCGCAACAAGGAGGAGCGCGGGCACCACGACTACAAGTTCGCCTGGTGGGTCATCTACGCGACCATCCCGATCGTCGTCGTGGGCCTCGCCGCCAAGCCGCTGATCGAGGGCCAGCTGGCCTCGCTCTGGGTCGTGGCGGCCTCGCTGATCGTCGGCAGCGGCGTGATGTGGGCCGCGGACCAGATGGGGCGGCACAAGCGGGGCGAGGACGACACCTCCTTCAAGGACGCCATGCTGGTCGGCAGCTCGCAGATCCTCGCCCTGCTCTTCCCGGGCTTCTCCCGCTCGGGCGCGACGATGTCCACGGCGCTCATCCTGGACCTGGACCGTGTGGCGGCCACCCGCCTCTCCTTCTTCCTCGGCATCCCGGCCCTGACCGGTGCCGGCCTGTACGAGCTCAAGGACGCCCTGGGTGCGGGCGTCGGCGCCGCCCCGCTGGCCGTCGGTACCGTCGTGTCCTTCGTGGTCGCCTACGCGTCGATCGCCTGGCTGCTGAAGTTCGTCGCCAAGCACTCCTTCAACGCGTTCGTGATCTACCGGCTCGTCATCGGCGTGCTGCTGTTCGGGCTGCTGACCACTGGGGCCCTGGACAGCTGAGTCCACAGGGCGCCGGATCAGGGGGCGTGAAGCCGGTTCTCCGGCTTCACGCCCACTGATCCGTTTCCCTCCGGCCGCCCTCGCTCCGGCCGCCCTCGCTCCGGCCGTCGCTTGACAGCGCGCGTCCGTCCCACGGATCATCGCCACCGTGAACCTGTCAGACAGCCAGACAGGTGGCTCGGTGCCGCGGCGCGTCAGCGCCATGGAAGCGGTGCTCACCCACCTCCGCGACGCCATCGAGCGCGGCGACTACGCCATCGGCGACAAACTCCCCTCCGAGGCGGAGCTGTGCCGCCGCCTCGAAGTCAGCCGGCCCGTGCTGCGCGAAGCCCTGCGGGCCCTCCAGGTCATGGGCCTGACCGTGTCGCGCACCGGCAAGGGAACCTTCGTCGTCGCGAGCGCGGTCGAGGACCCCACGTTCGGCGACTACGCCGCGAGCGACCTGCTCGAAGTGCGCCGGCACGTCGAGATCCCCGTCGCCGGATACGCGGCCGTCCGACGCACCCCGGAGAACCTCGACCACCTCGCCCACCTCCTCGACCGGATGGAACGGGAGACCGACACCACCGCGTGGGTCGCGATGGACACGATCTTCCACATCGCCGTCGCCGAGGCGTCGCAGAACCCGGTGTTCCGCCGGGTCATCGAGGAGATCCGGGACGCTCTGGCTCGCCAGTCGGCGTTCCTGAACGAACTCGGCGGCCGGCGCGAGCAGTCCAACCGCGAGCACCGCGCGATCGTCGAGGCGCTGATCGACGGCTCCGAGCATGACGCCGTCCAGGCCATGTCCCACCACCTCGACCGCGTCGAGACCACCCTCACCTCCATCGTGCGCCCCGAGGCCACGGACCCGGCCACGGAAGGCGGACCCCAGACGTGAGCGAGCAGGAACCGCGTGCAGTGCCGCCGCACGGCGCCCCCGCCCCGACGGCGCGGCCCGCCGCGATACGCGAAGGAGCCGACGCGTGAACCCGGCCCTGACTCACCCCACCCGCCCCGCGGGGGCCCCCTCCGTACGCGAACCACTGCACGCCCCCGTCGCCCACCTCGTACGCGGCGGCATGATCGAGGGCATCCACTACGGGTCCGTGGTCGTCCTCGCCGCGGACGGCGGCGTGGAACTCCAGATCGGCGACATCGAGGCCGCCTTCTACCCCCGGTCGGCGCTCAAGCCCGTCCAGGCCGTGGCCATGCTGCGGGCCGGACTGCCCCTGAACGGCGAACTGCTCTCGCTGGCCGCCGCCAGCCACTCCGGAGAGGAACGCCACCTCGCCGGGACCCGGCGCATCCTGGAACTGGCCGGACTGCCCGAGGGCCGGCTGCGCAACGTCCCCGACCTGCCTTTCGACCCCGTCGTACGGGAGACCTGGGTGCGCGAGGGGCGCCCGCCCTCGCGGCTCGCCCAGAACTGCTCGGGCAAACACGCGGCCATGCTCTACACCGCCCGCCGCAACGGCTGGCCGCTCGACGACTACCTCGACCCCGCACACCCGCTTCAGCGGACGATCGCGGAGACCGTCGAGGACCTCACCGGCCAGGCCGTCGCCCGCACCACCGTCGACGGCTGCGGCGCGCCCCTGTTCTCCGTCTCGCTGCACGGGCTGGCCCGCGCCGCCGCCCGGATGACCACCGCGGGGCCCGGCACCCCCGAGGCCAGGGTCGCCGACGCCATGCGCGAGCACGCCGAGATCGCCTCCGGGGCCGGGCGCGACGTCGCCGCACTGATGCGCGCCGTGCCGGGCCTGCTCGCCAAGGACGGCTTCGAAGGCGTGCAGGTCGCCGCGCTGCCGGACGGCCGGGCCGTCGCCGTGAAGATCGCCGACGGCGCCGACCGGGCACGCGTTCCGGTGACCGCCGCCGCCCTGGCGCGCTGCGGGGTCGACCCCGCAGCGCTCACCGAGTTCGCGGGCGCGCCGCTCCTCGGCGGGGGCGAGGTGGTCGGGAGCGTCCGGCCGGCCCGCGCCCTCGACCCGCTCACGCACCCCACGCACGCCTGAACCACCCCTCCGGGAAGAGGACCGCCGGAGAACTCCATCGGCCTGGTCACGGCGCTCAACCCGTACATCGGGTACACCGCGGCCACCGACATCGCCAAGGAAGCCCTCGTCACCGGACGCGGCGTGGCCGAACTCGTCCTGGAGAAGGGGCTGTTGCCCGCCGAGCGGCTGGAGGCCCTGCTGCGCCCCGAGGTCGTGGCCGGCGGCAGCGCCGCCCCGGCCGCCTGAACCCGGGAAATGAGCGCCAGGACCGGACCGGAGGCACAATGGCGATCATGAGCTCGCCCCTGACGTTCCAGCCGGTGCTGGAACGGATCGCCGAGGACATCGAGCGGACCCCCGGCCGCGGCCGGCCCGCCGACTACATCCCGGCCCTCGCCGCCTGCGACCCGCGCCGCTTCGGCATGGCCGTCGCGGAGCTGGACGGCACGGTGTACGGGGTGGGGGACTGGCGGCAGCCCTTCTCCACCCAGTCCATCACCAAGGTCTTCACCCTGGCGCTCGACCTGTCCCGGGAGGGCGACGCCCTGTGGGAGCACGTCGGCCGTGAGCCCTCGGGCAACCCGTTCAACTCCCTGGTCCAGCTGGAGTACGAGAACGGCATACCGCGCAACCCGTTCATCAACGCGGGCGCCCTCGTCGTCACGGACCGGCTGCAGACCCAGACGGGCGACGCCGCCGCCGCGCTGCTCGACTTCCTGCGCGCGGAGAGCGGCAACGCGGACCTCACCTTCGACAGGGAGGTCGCCTCCTCGGAAGCCGCGCACGGCGACCGCAACGCCGCCCTCGGCCACTTCATGGCGTCCTACGGCAACATCGACAACCCGGTGCCGGTGCTGCTGAAGCAGTACTTCCGGCAGTGCTCGATCGAGGCGTCCTGCGCCGACCTCGCGCTGGCCACCGGGTTCCTCGCCCGGCACGGCATCCGCGCCGACGGCTCCCGGCTGCTCACCCGCAGCCAGGCCAAGCAGGTCAACGCGGTGATGCTGACCTGCGGCACGTATGACGCGGCGGGCGACTTCGCCTACCGGGTCGGCCTGCCGGGCAAGAGCGGCGTCGGCGGCGGCATCATCGCGGTGGTCCCGGGCCGGTGCACGCTCTGTGTCTGGAGCCCGGGACTGGACGAACGGGGCAACTCGGTGGCGGGCGTCGCGGCACTGGACCGCTTCACGACACTGACGGGGCTCTCGGTCTTCTGAGACGCCCGCCGCCCGGGCGACCACGCGTGGCTCTCGGCCTGGCGTCCGCGCGTGGTTTCCGGCGTCCGGCGACCACGCGGCGGTCACACACCGGCCCCCGCCCGGAAGGCGTCACGTCGCTCCCCGGCCACCTCGCGTTGACACGCTTCCCGAGTGCTGGCCATGGCTTTTCCCGTCGATCTCCGCCGCTGTCAGGCTCTCGGCCTGGCCGGTTCCGCCTTCCTCGCGCTGGGTGGTGAGACGGCCGGGGCACTTCGCGCGCGAGACCTGCTCGCCCCCGAGTCCGCGCGTGCCGTACTCGGTCTGGTCGGTGTCTACTTCGGAGTCGTCCTGCTGATCGCCGCCTGGGTGCTGCTCGGCACGGTCGTACGCGGTCCCCGCCCGCCCACTCCCCGCTCCCTGCTGCTGGTGCTGGCGGTGTGGGGGGCACCGCTGCTGCTGGCGCCGCCGCTGTTCAGCAGGGACGTGTACAGCTACCTCGCGCAGGGCGCCATGGTCGACGCGCACATCGACGTCTACGCGCACGGGCCCGCCCAGCTCGGTGGCCCGCTCGCCGACGAGGTGGCACCGCTGTGGCAGCAGACCACCACCCCGTACGGTCCGGTCTTCCTCGTCGTCGCCTCCGCCCTGTCCGGGCTGACCCGCGGCGAGGTGCCGGCAGGGCTGCTCGGCATGCGACTTGTCGCCCTGCTCGGCGTGGCCCTGATGGCGGCGGCGCTGCCCCGCCTCGCCCGGCACAGCGGCGCCGATCCGGCCGCGGCGCTGTGGCTGGGGGCGCTCAACCCGCTCGTCCTGCTGCACCTGGTGGCCGGTGCGCACAACGACGCCATCATGCTCGGCCTGCTCGGCATGGGGCTGGTCGCCGCGCGAGGCCGGTGGCACGTCCTCGGCGTCGTCCTGGTCACCCTGGCGGCGCTGGTGAAGGCGCCTGCCGCCCTCGGCCTGCTGGCCGTCGTCGCACTGCGTGGACGGCGGGGCGTGACACGGTCGGCGCTCACGACGGCCGCTGTCGCCCTGGCCACGACGGTCGCGGCGACCGCGGTGGCCGGTACGGGCTACGGCTGGATAGCGGCGCTCAAGACCCCCGTCTCCCCGCACAACTGGGCACTCACCAGTGTGCTCGGCCGCGCCACCGGGGCTGTGCTGCAGCAGCTGGGCAGCGGCCTCGCCCCGCTCGCGCTGCCCCTCTGGCACGCGGCCGGCCTCGCGGTGACCGTGCTGGTGGTGCTGTTCATATGGCTGCGGCTGCGCCCCGGCCCGGTCTACGCGCTGGGGCTGAGCCTGGCGGCGGTGGCCGTGTTCGGGCCGGCCGTGCGGCCCTGGTACGCGCTGTGGGGCCTGTTCCTCATCTCCGCGGCGGCGCCGGACGGTTCGGTGCGCACGCGGGTCGCGGCCGCCAGCGCGGTGCTGGCGCTGGCGGTGCTGCCGAGCGGAGGCCCGCCCGACACCGCCCAGGTCGTCCTGGCCTTCTCCGGCGGCGCACTCGCCCTGGTGGTGCTCTGGCAGGCACACCAGGCGACGCGGACGCGGACACCGGTATGGGAGCGGACGGCATGAGAGCACCGGCCACCGACCGCGGGCGGCTGCTGTGCCTGCTCGCACTCGCCGTCGCCGTCGGCTTGTTCACCGCCACGGTGCCGCTCCTGCGCGGCTGGTTCGACCTGCGCGTCTACTACGGGACGGTCGACACCTGGGTCCACCACGGGGGCCGGATCTACGACTACCGGGTGCCGGGGACGGCGTACGGCTTCACGTACCCGCCGTTCGCCGCGGTCGGCATGCTGCCGATGGCGCTGGTGGGGCTGCCCACCGCGATCGTCGTGGGCTTCGCCCTCAACCTGGCGGCGCTGGCGTTCGTGGTGTGGGTGCTGGTCGGGCCCGCACTGCGCCGCTACGGCTGGTTCGGCTTCGCCGTGGCGGGCTGCCTGCTGGCCCTGTTCGAACCGGTCCGCGACACGTTCAGCTTCGGCCAGGTCAATCTCCTGCTCCTCGCCCTCGTGCTGAGCGACGCCTGGCTGCTGTCCACCGGCCGGGGCCGCCGGGCGGGCGTCGGCATCGGTCTGGCCGCGGCGGTCAAGCTCACTCCCGCACTCTTCATCGGGCTGCTGCTGCTCGCCCGCCGCCCGCGTGCCGCCGGGGTGGCCGCGGCGGTCGCCGCGGCGGCCACCGCCCTGGCGGCCTGGATCGCACCGGACGCCTCGCGCTTCTACTGGACGGACGCGCTGTGGGACACGGACCGCATCGGCCGCCTCGGCTATGTCTCCAACCAGTCGTTGCAGGGCGTCCTGGCCCGTCTCGTCGCGCCGGACGGGCCGAGCAGGGCCGTCTGGGCGACGGTCGCCCTGCTGGTGATGTGCGTGTGGGTGTGGCGGACCACCCGCGCCCTGGCCGAGAGCGACTGGACGGCCGCGTTCGCCCTCACGGGGCTCACCGCGTGCCTCGTCAGTCCGATCACCTGGGTGCACCATCTCGTCTGGCTGCTCCCGTCCTTCGCCGTGCTGCTGCACCGGCGCCGACTGCGCGTCGCGGGTGTGCTCTACGCGGTTCTGTGCAGCAGCGTGGTGTGGCTGTGGTTCGACGACGCCTCGGGTCTCGACGGGTTCCTCGGCAGCAACACGTACACGTGGATCACCCTCGGGCTGCTGCTGTGGCTGCCCGTCGGTCAGCCGCGGGCCGAACGGGCGGCCTTGAGCCGCAGGGCCAGGGCCACGCCCCCGGCGCCGATCCCGGCCGCGCCGGCGATCCCGGCGGCGTCCGGCCAGCTCGTTTTGTCCTCCTGCGGCGACGCGGCCGGCCGCGCGGAGGGTCCCGCCGCGGGCACACCCCGCGTGTCGATCAGCGAACCCACCGGGTCGACGTGCCCGGACGCCTTGAACCCCCAGTCGAGCAGCGAGCGCGCCTCCTCGTACACGGTGAACCCGTCACCCTCCTGAGGGTTCATCACGGTGACGATGAGGGTGCGCTCGCCGTGTCGTGCGGCGGCGATGAGGGTGTTGCCCGCGTTGGAGGTGTAGCCGTTCTTGATGCCGATCAGGCCCGGGTACGGGTCGACCCCGTCGGCGCCGGTCAGCAGGCGGTTGGTGTTCTCGATCCGGTACGGGTAGCCGTCTCCGGGGAACATGGCCTGCGCGGTGGAGCAGTACCGCGCGAAGTCCGCGTTGCGCAGTCCGGCCCGTCCGAAGACCGCGAGGTCGTAGGCGGAGGAGACCTGGCCCGGCGCGTCGTACCCGTCGGGTGAGACGACACGGGTGTCGAGCGCGCCGAGGGCCTTGGCCTTGGCCTGCATCCGGGCCGCCGTCGCCCGCCATCCACCGGTCATCTCGGCCAGCACGTGCACGGCGTCGTTCCCGGAGTTGAGGAAGACGCCGCGCCACAGGTCGGCCACCTTGTACGTGTGGCCGGCGTCGACGCCCACCAGACTGCTGCCCTCGCCGACGTCCGCGAGTTCCGCTGCCTTGACGGTGTGCCGGATGCCGCTGGGCAGCGCCGGCATGACGGTGAGGGCGAACAGCGTCTTGAGGGTGCTGGCGGGCGGCAGCCTGCGGTGTGCGTTGTGCGCGGCGAGCACGTCGCCGGTGCGGGCGTCGGCCACCAGCCACGACAGCGCGGAGACGTCCTCGGGGACCTCGGGCGCACCTGCCCGTGGCCGTACGTGCGTCCCGGACCGGTACAGGGGCGGTGGCGAGGCCGTCGGCCGGGCCGCGCCCGGGTCCGTGCCGATCCGGGCCTCGGCCGGACTCGGCGCGAGGGCCAGTGCTCCGACCACGCAGACGACGGAGCAGGAGACGGCGGCGCGACAGGCGGCGGCCCGCGAGGCGGCGAGGCGGGATGAGAATCCGATGGTCATACTGATCAACGTAGGAACCGAGCGGCCCTGGACCCGGACGCCAGGCCCGAACGGCGGCAGCGAGTACCCGGATGGCACACGCGGTAGAGGTCAGGCGGGCAGTGTCGGCTGGACCCGCCGGAGGAAGGCCGCGTTGTCCGGGGTGGCCCGCAGCCGCTCCAGGAGGGTTTCGAGACCGGCCTGGCCGTCGCGTGTGGCCAGTGCCCGGCGCAAGCCGCGAACGGCCGCCAATTCGGCGGCGGGAAAGAGGAGTTCCTCGCGGCGGGTGCCGGACGGGGTGATGTCGACGGCCGGGAAGACACGCCGGGACGCCAGGTCGCGGTCGAGGCGGAGTTCCATGTTGCCGGTGCTCTTGAGCTCCTCGAAGAAGTAGCCGTCGGCGCGGGAGCCGGTGTCCACCAGGGCGGTGGCGAGGACGGTGAGCGAGCCGCCCTCCTCGGCGAGGCGTGCCGCGCCGAAGAACCGCTTGGGGCCGAGTACGGCGGCCGCGTCGACGCCGCCGCTCAGGGTGCGGCCACCGGAGGCTGCGGCGTTGTTGTGCGCCCGGCACAGCCGGGTGAGGGAGTCCATCAGGACGACGACGTCCTCGCCCTGCTCGACCAGCCGCTTGGCGCGTTCCATCACGAGTTCGGCGAGCGCGATGTGCTGTTTGGGGGCCTTGTCGAAGGTGGAGGCGTAGACCTCGCCGCGGACCGAGCGCCGCATGTCGGTCACTTCCTCGGGGCGTTCGTCGAGGAGCAGCACCATCAGCCGGCATTCGGGATGGTTGCCGGCGATCGCGGCGGCGAGCTGCTGGAGCAGCACGGTCTTGCCGGTCTTGGGCGGGGCGACGATCAGGCCGCGCTGGCCCTTGCCGACCGGCGCGACGAGGTCCATGACGCGTCCGGCCAGGCCGCTCGCCGGGTGTTCCAGACGGAGCCGGTCGCGCGGGTGCAGCGGGGTGAGGTCGCCGAAGTGGGGGCGTCGGCGCAGCTCCTGGGGCGTACGGCCGTTGACGTGCTCGACCTCGGTGAGCGCGCGGGCCGCGCCGCGTACCCCTTCGATCGTGTCACCCCTGCGCAGCCCGTGACGGCTGATCAGGGCGGGGGAGACTTGGAGGTCGGCGTTCGAGGGCAGGCAGTCCGTGGCGCGCAGGTGCCCCTTCCCGCTGCCGTCGATGTCGAGGACACCGGTGACGGCCTGCGGCCGGGGCTGCTGCACAGGGGGGCGTTCGAGTGTGGTGGTCATGGAGGTCCTTTCACGGACGAGGTGCACGGGACATGCGGGGAAGGGGTGAGAGGCCGCGAAGGAAGGGCGACGGCCGGTGACGGCGCGCCTCGGCGCGGCGGGAACATCACCTCGCAGGCGGCGGGACGGAACAGTCCGTGACCGGTTTCAGGAGGTGGTGCCGAGAAGCTGATCGGCCGGTCGTTCGTCGACGGGCGTGACAGCGGAGAAGGAGAAACTGACACCGGCGATCCGAAGGGGATCGCGCATGAGTGCTGTCTCGAACAGTACCACGCCTCACGCCGGTGCGGCCGGGAGACGGTGCGCGGGGCCCGTGCCGGCGGGCTTCGGCGGGAAGAACGCCGAGCGGCGGGAGTTGGTGTACGGCCAGTCGTCGACAGCCGGAGAAGGTACCTCCCATGCGCGCACTGATCGTCGACCCCGCGGCACCCGCCAGGCTGCGTCTGGGGGGCCCCGGACCCCGAGCCCGGTCCCGCGCGGGTGCTCAGGGAGGTCCAACACACCTCCCTGAACGCCGCCGAACCGTTCGCCGCGGAGCGGGCCGATCCGGGCGAGGTCATCGGCTTCGACGCGGCCGGGATCACGGCGGCGGCCGGGGACGGAAGCGCGCCCGCGGCGGGCCCGATCCGTATCGTGCCCGCCGCCGTACACCCCACCCCGCGGGCCGTGTTCGACTGCCGGCGCCCGCAAGAACCGGCGGCCGCGTTCGGCGCGGAGCGCGTCCCCTTCCCCGGCGGCGACAACGGCGACCGCACCGATCCCCAGGGCTTCGCGGAGCGGCTGCGCACACTGCTGTGAGCAGGCAGAATCGAGGACCATGCCGCCCCGGCGGCGCCGAACGGCTCCAACTCGACTTCCCACAAGGAGAATCCGGTGGACACCTCGTCCGGCACGCCCCATCGCCTGGATCCCGCGGGCGGTTGCCCGCACGCCGACAACGCGCGGCTCCTCGCGTGTGGCGGCGTCGCGCCGGTCGTGCTGCCCGGAGACGTGGAGGGCATGGCTGTGCTCGGGCACGACGCGCTCAAGGAGTTCCTCGCGCACCCCGACGTCGCCAAGGGAGCCCAGCACTTCACGGCACTGCGCGAGGGCGACATCGCCCCCGGGTGGCCGCTGATGACCTTCGCCACCGTGCGGGGGATGACGACGGCCGACGGCGACGACCACCGGCGGCTGCGGTCATTGGTCAGCAAGGCCTTCACCGCCCGCCGCGTGGAGCGCATGCGTCCCTGGATCGAGGAGCTGACGGAGGGACTGCTCGACGACCTGGAGCGCGCGGCCCGCGACGGTGGGGGAGTCGCGGATCTGCGCCGGCATTTCGCGCTGCCGCTGCCGATGGGAGTCATCGGCGAACTGCTCGGTGTCGACGCCGAGTACCGCGACCGGCTGCACCATCTCTCGAACCAGGTGGTCGCCACCGACATCGGACCCGAGCAGGCCCTGGCCGCGAACCGAGAACTGGTCGGCGTACTGGCCGCGGTGGCCGAGGCGCGCTCCCGGCGGCCGGGCGACGACCTCACCAGCGCACTCATCGCCGCCCGGGACGAGGAGGGGGACCGGCTCGGTCACGAGGAACTCATCGGCACCCTGGTCCTGATGATCATCGCCGGGCACGAGACCACACTGAACCTCATCACCAACGCCGTAAGGGCGTTGTGCGGACACCGCGACCAACGGGACCTGGTGGCACGCGGCGGGGCGGGCTGGGCGGACGTCGTCGAGGAGACCCTCCGCTGGGACGCCCCGGTCAGTTACTTCCCCTTCCGGTACCCCGTGCGGGACATGACGCTCGACGGCACCGTGATCCCCGCGGGCACCCCGGTCCTCGCCGGATACTCGGCCGCCGGGCGCGACCGCGACGCGCACGGTCCGGACGCCGGCCGGTTCGACGTCACCCGTCCTGGACGCGCGGACGCCGCCCGGCACCTCTCCCTGGGGCACGGCGCCCACTACTGCCTCGGCGCCCCGCTCGCGCGCATGGAGGCCACCATCGCTCTGGAGCGGCTGTTCGCCCGCTTCCCCGGCCTCGACCTCGCGGTCGCAGAGGACGAACTCTCCCGTCACGCGAGCTTCGTGGGCAACAGTGTCCGAGAGTTGCCGGTGCGGCTCGAACCACCCTCCAGCACGGCGTGACCGTCGAGCACGGTGTGAACATCCGGACCGCTGAAGCGGCCACCTGGACCGCCGGGACGGTCTGGGCGAGAGGACAGGCGCGAGGCCCGCGACGCGAGGTCGGCGAAATTGTCGCGCGGACGTTGTCGATGCGGCGCGTTCCCGTTCGTCGGTGGGACGCAGGAAGCTCACAAACACCGGGAGGAACCATGAAGTACATGCTGCTGGTCTGCGGCGACGACACCGCCGACGCCTCCGACATGGCACCCGTCGAACCCTGGGTGGAGGAACTGGGCGTCGAGCGCGGCGTGCGACTGCACGGCCACCGGCTCAGCCGGCCCGCCGAAGCCGTCACCGTCCGCGTCCGCGACGGCGAAGTCCTGTGCACCGACGGCCCGTTCGCCGAGACCAAGGAGTACGTCGCCGGATACGACATCCTCGAATGCGACAGCATGGAAGAGGCGGTCGAGGCCGCCGCCAGGCACCCCGTGGCGACGATCGGCGCCATGGAGGTACGCGCGTTCTGGGAGGACGAGGACGCCGAGGGCGACATCCGGCGGCTCGACGCGGAGCTCACCGCCGCCGCGCGCGAGCGGGACTTCGACCGGGCCATGGCCTGCTACGCGCCGGACGTCGAGGTCTTCCACCCCGTGTCCGGTCTGGAACAGCGCGGGATCGAGGCTCTGCGCAAGGCCGAGGAACTCTGGTTCTCGACACTGGCCGGGCCGGTGGAGCGCGAAGTGCTCGACTTCCGGGTCCGGGTCGACGAGAGCATTGCCTTCAGCCACGCCCTCGTGCGGATGCGCGCCGAACTGGTCACCGGCGACTCGCTGGACACCACCGCGCGCGTCACCACGGGCTACCGCGCGGCCGGCGACCGCTGGCAGATCGTCCACCAGCACACCTCGCTCCCCTTCGACTCCACGGTCACCCAGGACCGGCCGTGAAGTACGTGCTGTTCGCCTGCACGCCCGTCGACGGCGCGGAACAGGGCCCCGCCGAGACCACCCGCGACCCCCGCTTCACCGCCTATTCCGACGCGGTGCGCGGGCACGGCGTCACACGCGGCGGCGCGCGCCTGCGACCGCCCGCCGACGCCACCACCGTCCGCGTCCGCGGTGACCAAGTGCTGATCGACGACGGGCCGTTCACCCGCTCCGAGCAGTACGTCGCGGGCTTCGACATCGTCGAGGCCGCCGACCTCGACGAGGCGATCGCGCTCGCCTCCCGGCACCCGGCCGCGCTGGACGGCGGCGCGGTCGAAGTGCGGCCGGTCTGGGAATGAGCACGAACCCGCGCGCGCGAGACGTCGAAAGCGCGGTCGCGGGCGCCTTCCGCGAGGAGTGGGGCCAGGTCGTCGCCACCCTGATCCGGGTGACCGGCGACTGGGAACTCGCCGAGGAATGCGCCCAGGACGCCTTCGCCCAGGCCCTCGACCGGTGGCGGCGCGACGGCGTGCCGCGCCGCCCCGGCGCCTGGCTGACCACGACCGCACGCCACCGCGCCCTGGATGTGCTGCGCCGGGAGGCGACCGGGACACGGAAGCTGCGGGAGGTGGCCGTGCTGGCACGCGACGACGGGCCCTACGACCCGGAGTTCGAGGACGGGAGCGAAGTCGGCGACGACCGGCTGCGGCTGATCTTCACCTGCTGCCACCCCGCGCTCCCCATCGAGGCCCGGGTGGCGCTGACCCTGCGCACCCTCGCGGGACTGACCACGCCCGAGATCGCCCGCGCCTTCCTCGTACCCGAGGCGACGATGGCGCAGCGCCTGGTCCGCGCCAAACGGAAGATCCGCAACGCGGGCATCCCGTACCGCGTGCCGCCCGCGCACCTCCTGCCCGAACGCATCACCGGTGTCCTCGGCGTGCTCTACCTGCTCTTCAACGAGGGGTACGTCGCAGGCGCAGGCGACGATCTGGTGCGCAGGGACCTCTGCGCGGAGGCGATCCGGCTGGCCCGCGTACTGGCCCGGCTGATGCCCGACGAGCCCGAAGTGCTCGGTCTGCTCGCGCTGTTGCTGCTGCACGACGCGCGGCGGGACACTCGCGTCGACGCGGCGGGCGACCTGGTGACGTTGGAGGACCAGGACCGGTCGGCCTGGGACCGGACGGCGGTCGACGAGGGCGCGGCCCTGCTGGAGTGCGCGCTGCGCCGCGGGCGTCCGGGCGCCTACCAGATCCAGGCCGCCGTCGCCGCCTGCCACACCACGGCGGCCACTGCCGACGACACGGACTGGGCCGACATCGCCGCGCTCTACGGCGAGCTGAGGCGGTTCGTGCCGTCCGCCGTGGTCCGGCTCAACCGCGCGGTGGCCGTGGGCATGGCCGAGGGCCCCGAAGAGGGGCTCGCCCTGGTGGCGGAGCTGGAGGAACAGGGCGAGCTGGCGGACTACCACTTGCTGCCCGCCACCAGGGCGGACCTGCTGCGTCGTGCGGGCCGCCGCGCCGAGGCCGCGAACGCCTACGCCAGGGCTCTGGAGCTGGTGGAGAACGACGCCGAGCGGCGCTTCTTGACGAAGCGGCTCGCGGAGTGTCGATCGGCGTAGGCGTCGTTCGTCGGTGGGGTGACAGCACCCCATGACGACGACGGAGGACCCTATGACCGCCACGTCCACCACCACTCCCGCCGGCTTCGTGTCCGCCACCCACGCCGCGGCCGCCGACACGTCCGCCGTCCCCGTGACGGCGACCCCGCCCCACTTCCTCAGAGCCCTTGCCCGGCGGCTGCTGCCCGCTCGCCGCAGTCGCCCGGGGACGCACGCCCCTTTCCGGCGGGAGGACTCCGCCGGACCGGGACGCCACGGCCCCGACGCCTGGCTCGCGTTCCTGCGGCTGCGCGCCTGACGGGCCCCGCCCGTCGTGCTCAGTCCGGGGGCGCGTCGTCCCGCGGCGCCGCGGCGAGCTCGATGCCGCGGACACGGCGCAGCCAGCGCACCAGGACGTAGAGGGCGCCGCCCACGATCGCGCAGGGTTCCCACACGTCCGTGACGAGGACTGTAAGGCCCCCGTGGCCGACGATCCAGACCGCCTGGGCGCCCACCACGGCGGCGATGAAGCCGTTCGTGCGGGACTCCACGGCGAGCGTCCAGTCGACCGGAACCCACAGGGGGGCGGCGAGGTCCCGGACACGCAGCCGAAGGGCCGCCCACAGGAAGCCGAGGGCGTAGCGCATCCTCGTGCGCGGTGACAGCACGATCCCGTGCTCGGGGGCCCCGGCGAGGACGGCCGCCCACTCCTCGCGCAGATGGGTGCGACGCCGCCCGGCCACGAACGAGGCGATCCCCACAGTGCCGTTGCCCCTGCGGCTCTGCCGCTGCGGGGCGGCGGACGCCGTCCCGGTGTCCGGCTCCGGCGCGGCCTCACCGCCCGTGCGGAGAGCCGTGATCAGGAGGCCGACCGCGGCGATCAGGATGGATGCCGAGGTGATGGCGCCGAAGATCCAGCCGTTGGTGATCAAGGAAGCGGAGAACGTGGAGCCCGGGCTCACCGTCTTCACGGTGTAGCCGATCACCAGGAAGAGGACGGCCACCGTCCCGGCCAGTACGGGTGCGAGGACCGCCACGATCGCCACGGGTCCGGCGCCGGGGACGGGCTCGTCGTCCCGCCGGTCCGTACTCACGCCGCACCCCCGTCGCCGGCCGGGCGCAGCCCGAAGAGCCGTGGCTTGCGCTCCCGGGCCTCGCGGGTGGCGAGCCGGCCCGCGGCGGTCAGTTCGTAGAAATAGCGCTTCGGACGGCCGGGGTGCTCGCCGGTCTCGGCCCGGCGGACCGCCCACCCGGCGTCGACGAGCCGTTCGAGAATGGGATAGACGGTGCCGGAGCCGAGATCGGCCTCCTCGCAGATCCGCAGCCCCCACGCCGGGTCGTCCGGCGTGGCGGCCAGCAGCACCTTGAGGACCTCAAGTGTCGGTCGTGTCAGGCGAATTGATGCCATATGACGAGTGAAGCAGGCATCACGGCGTATGTCGAGAACGACAGTCGCTCCGGTCTCCGCCGGGATCCGGCTGTCCCTTCAGGCGGTAGATGCCGTACCCGAACCCCTGCGCGTCGATCGTGCCGTCGTCGCCGATGCGGACGCCGGAGGACTCCAGGGGTTCGGCGCCACGGACGCGGGTGCAGGTGTAACAGGCCGCGCCCTGCTGCGGATTGATGACGACGAGATGGCGGTCCCCGCGTCGGTACACGAAGGGATAGCCGGGGTGCAGGACTTCCACCGGGCTTCGGGCGCCGAGGTCCGGTGTGCCGGCGCGGAGGGCCACGAGGCGGCGCACCAGGTGGAGGAGCGAGGTCTCGTCGGCGAGTTGGGCGGCGACCGTGGGGCGGGCGGGGGAGGGGTCGACCGGGAGGTAGAGGGCGTCGGCGTGGGCGGACGAGAAGCCGGCGTTCGGGCCGTCGTCCCACTGCATCGGGGTACGCGAGCCCGCGCGGTTGTAGCGGGGGCCCAGCACGCTGCCCTCCTTGTCGGGCAGCCCCGGGATGTAGCGCATGCCGATCTCGTCGCCGTAGTAGATCGCCGGCAGGGTCGGCCAGGTGAGCTGGAACGCGAAGGCCACGGGAAGCTGCTCGGCCGTGCGGGGGCCGCAGTTGAGGCGGGAGAAGTCGTGGTTGGCGGTCGGCAGGGAGATGAACCCGCTGTCACCGAGGGCGGTGACCGCCCCGTGCCAGGCCTCCACGAACGGGCGGGGCGAGCCCTTGCCGCTCGGGTCGAAGAAGCAGTCGAGCGGGTCCCAGGCCTCGTTGACCGTGCCCTCGGAGTTGCTCCACAGCGACCGCAGCGCGAGGCCGTCGGCCGGCCCGCCGAACTGGAGGAAGAAGTCGGTGTGGAAGCCCGCGGGCACCGACACCTCCGGCTCGCCCCACTCGGACAGCAGCGCCGCGTCCGGGTGCGCGCCGTCCAGCCAGTGCCGCAGCTCCGTCCAGATCCGTGCCGTCTCGGTCCTGCCCGGATCGTCCTTCACGAGTGAGGCGGCCATGTCGACCCGGAAGCCCGACACGCCGAGCCCCAGCCAGTGGTCCATGATCTCGCGCAGGGCGGCGCGGTTGGCGCGGGGACCCTCGGCGTCCACCGGACTGCGCCAGGGTTCGGCCGGATCGGCGCGCGCGTATCCGAAGTTGAGGGCGGGCTGGCAGGCGAAGAAGTTCGGCAGATAGGCGCCCGGCCGATTCCCGGGGGAGGGTACGAAGCCGTCGGGGAGTCCGTCGGGTGTCCAGATGTACCGGTCGTCGGCCGGATCGTCCGCGGCTGCCTCGAACCACGGGTGCTCGTCGGAGGTGTGGCCCGCGACGAGGTCCAGCAGGACCCGGATGCCGAGGCGGCGTGCCTCGTCGATCAGCTCGGCGAGGTCGTCGTTCGAGCCGTAACGCGGGGCGGTGTTCAGGTAGTCGGAGACGTCGTATCCGGCGTCCCGGAACGGCGAGGCGAAGCAGGGGTTGAGCCACACGGTGTTCACGCCCAGCCACGCGAGGTGGTCGAGGCGCTCGGCGACACCGCCGAAGTCGCCGATGCCGTCGCCGTTCGAGTCGGCGAACGACTGCGGGTAGATCTGGTAGAAGACGGCGTCGGCCAGCCATGCGGGGGCAGGACGGAACGAAGTCATGCCGGCGACCATAGATCAGCCCGCACTGCGCGCGCTGCCCCTAAGCTGGACGCGATGTTCACCCCGCAAGGTCCCAGCCTCCGCGAACTCGCCGTCCAGGCCCTGTCCTCCGTCGAGCGAGGCTACGACCTGCTCGCGCCCAAGTTCGACCACACGCCCTTCCGGACGCCGGACTCGATTCTCGATTCGGTCGGGCGGGCGCTGCGCCCCATGGGGCCCTTCCGGGCGGGCCTGGACCTGTGCTGCGGAACCGGCGCGGGCATGGACGTCCTGCGGGGGCTGTGCCGGGACTCGGTCACCGGGATCGACATCAGCGCGGGGATGCTGACCGTCGGACGCGCGGGGCACCGGGCCGGCACGGAGCCGTCCATGGCCTGGGTGCGGGGCGACGCTCGCGCGCTGCCCTTCGGCCCCGCGTTCGACCTGGTCGTGAGCTTCGGGGCGTTCGGGCACTTCCTGCCGCGGGAGCTTCCGGGGCTGTTCGCCGGGGTGCACTCGGTTCTGCGGCCGGGCGGGCGGTTCGCGTTCCCCGTCATGGCTCCGCCCCGCCCCGGCTCGCCCTGGTTCTGGGCCCTGCTGGGCTTCGACGCGGTGATGCGGGTGCGCAACGCCGTTTGGCGTCCGCGGTTCGTCATGTACTACCGGTCCTTCCGCCTGGGTGAGGTGCGGCGGGAGTTGGTTTCGGCCGGTTTCGACGTGAAGCTTCACGCGCTGCCCGAGTTCGGCACACGGCCCGACGGCAGCCCACGGTGCCGGATGGTCGTGGCGAGCCGGATCCCGGACACGGTCTCCCGCTGAACCCTCAGGTCCCCTCAGGTCCGCCTGTCGTGGCCGAAGCATGCCCTTGAGCGCGTTTGTTTCCCAAACTCACCGGGCTATAGTGAGTCTGTTTTTCAAACTAAGCATTTCATGCCCGTCCTCAGGACCGACTGTGCGAGGAAACACGATGAAGATCCCCCTGTCCGTCGGCGCACCCGCGCCGGACAAGGCCGTTGCCGGCATCGACCCCGGCACAGGCACACCCGACGTGCCCGGACCGGAGGATCGCCGCACCCTGAAGCTGCCCGGCCGCCTCGCCCCCTTCGCCGGGGAGCTGGAGATACGCCCGGCCACCGACGTCCTGCCGCTGTCCGAGGGAGGGCGGCAGGACGCCGGCAGCCCGGCGACCTCCGACGCCGCGCCGGCCGACGGGGTGCACGATGGCATCTGATCTGCGCGCCGCTGCGACCGCACCGCGCACGGCTCCCGGCGCGAGCCCGCTGCCGGTCCTCGTCGCCGCCTGCCTCGGCCTGTTCACCGCCTTCCTCCAGACCACACAGACCATCGGCACCCTCAGCGCGGTCCAGGACGACCTGGGCCTCGGCCCCGCCGACCTCGTCTGGGTGCCCAGTACATACACGCTCGTGGTGGCCGCCTGCGTGCTGGGCGCCGGAGCGCTCGCCGACCGGTGGGGCCGGCGGACCGTCTTCCTCGCCGGAGCCGTCACCATGGCGGTCGGCGGAGTCGTCCTGGTCTTCGCAGGCAACCTGACCGCCGTGCTCGCCGGGCAGGCGATCGCGGGCCTGGGCGGAGCCCTCATCACGCCCAGCTCGCTCGCGCTCGTCACCCACGCGGTCCCCGACCCCAAGCGCCGGGCGGGCGCGATCGCCGCCTGGGCGGCCACCTCGGGCCTCGGTCTGGCGATCGGCCCCGTCACGGCCGGCCTGGCCCTGCGCTGGTGGACCTGGCACAGCGCGTTCTGGCTGAACGCGGCGGTCGCCGTCCTCGCGGCCGTCGTCGCCCTGCGGTTCGTCCCGGAGTCCCGGAATCCTTCCCAGCGCCTCGACTGGCCGGGCCAGGTGACGGCCATGGCCGGACTGGGACTGATGGTCTTCTGGCTCATCGACGGCGGACACCACGGTTACGGCTCGGCGCGCGCGCTCGCGGCCGTCGCCGCCTCGGGCGCGCTGCTCGCCGCGTTCGTCCTGATCGAACTGCGGCGCACGGCGCCCATGGTCGACCTGCGGCTGCTGCGCGACCCCTCCTACGGCGCCTCGCTGGTGCTCGCCGCGACCGTGCTGTTCGGCTTCGTCGGCCTCTCGCTCCTCCAGGTGCTGTGGCTGCAGCGGGTCCGGGGACTGAGCGCCCTGGAGGTCGGTGCCCAACTCCTCGCACAGTTCGGCACGTTCATCGCCGCATCCGTCCTCGCGGGTGTGCTCGTACGGCGTCTGGGCCCGCGCACCCTGATCACCGCGGGGCTGCTGTTCGCGGCCGCCGGAGCCGCGCTCTTCGCGCGGGTCGGACCCGGCACCTCGTTCACCGGATACGTCGCCGCCTTCGTGCTGTTCGGACTGGGCAGCGGCCTCGCCAACGCGCCGTCCACCGCGCTCGCGGTCGGCCATGTGCCGCGCGGACGCGAGGGCGAGGCGGGCGGCACGGTGAACGCGGCCCGCCAGATCGGCGCCGTCCTCGGCACCAGTGTCCTCGGCACGCTCATGACCTCGCGCTTCGAGGACCGGGTCTCGCAGGTCCGCGATCCGCGTGCCGCCTTCACCGACGCCGTCGGCTCCACCGTGTGGGTCGTCGTGGCGGTGCTCCTGGCCGGAGCGGCCGTCGCGCTCGCCCTCTCGGCCTGGACGCGGCGCGCGACACCCGCCCGCAACCGCTGAGGGGTACGCCCGCATCGGCGCCGCTACGCGAGCAGGCCCCGTGCCCCCGGAACGAAACGGGGCGGCCGCCTCCATGTCCTCGGGGTCCTCGGGGTCCTCGGGATCCGCACCGGGTTGCGCGGTCCCGGCGGAGGACGGCCTTCCTCGCGTCGCCCGGTCGTCGTCCCGGCGCGGTCAGCCGGCCGCCGGGAGCGTGAACTCGTACACCAGGGCGTCCTGCCGGGCGTCGACGACGAGGTCGGTGATCTCCAGTGGGCGGTCGTACTGGTCGTGCACGCGCCGGGTGACCCTGACGGACTCGGGGAGGCGGCTGATCGCGTCCCGGTGGTGCAGGGTCAGCCCCGCCTTGCGCATCCAGTCGTAGGCCCTGCGCAGCTGCGCCGACGCGGTGCCGTCGGCACGGTCCCGGTAGCGGGCCAGCTCCTCCACCTCGGTGACCGCCACCGCGGAGAAGGACGTCACGGCCGTCCGCAGCCCGGTGCCGTCAGCCGCGGTCGACTCGTAGCGGTGGACGAGGGTCGGGCGGCGCGGGGCGAGGCCGAGGGCCTCCGCGTGTTCCGGCGGGGGTGTCTCCCAGGTCACGGTGGTCCGCTGAAGCGTGGGCGGTTCGGGACTGAGCGCCCCGACCGGGAAGTCCAGGGAGGGGACGTGCTCGGCGGCGGTGCCGGGCAGCGTGGCGTGGCTGCCGCGCCGGTCCGTGGAGACCGTGCCCTCGCGGCGCAGCAGTTGCAGCGCCTGCCGCACCGTCTCGCGGCTCACGCCGAATCGTGCGGCCAACTCCCTTTCTGCCGGGAGACGTTCACCGGGTGCCACGGTTCCGTCGCGCAACTCGCCGAGCAACTGCGTGGCGATCCGGGCGTAGAGCGGCTCGTGGTCGGATGACTGGGTGGTGCGGGCCATGTCCGCGCCTCCTGGATGGTGACAAGGCGTAGCCGTGCGGGCTCATTGCGCCACCACATCTAGCATTGGTCTAAACCACCAGGAAAGAGCGGCCTGGCAGTTCGGCCGATTTCAGTCCGCGCCCCGGCGGGCGCGGACCCCCTCAGAGCGTGCTGTACAGCGCGTCGACGAGCGCCGTCTTCCTTGGGTCGTCGGCGATGTGCGGGCCCATGCGGTTCATGACGTACCCCAGGGACACCCCCGCCTCCGGGTCGGCGAGACCGCACGAGCCGCCGAACCCGTCATGACCGAAAGCCCTCGGGTTGGGCCCGTACGAGCCGTTGGCCCCGCTCAGCCACAGTCCGAGCCCGATCTCCGTCTCGCCCTCGAACCCGGCGCCCAGGACGAGATCGCGGCAGCTGCCCTGTCCTTCGCGTACCCGCTCGGCGGCATCCGCCGACAGCAGCTTCCGGGAGCCGTACGTGCCCCGGCCGGCGAAGATCCCGTACAGCGCGGCCACCGCGCGCGCCGTTCCGTGGCCGTTGGCCGCGGGGATCTCGGCCGCCCGCCACCGGGCCGTGTTGGCCTCCCCTGCGCCGACCGCCGGATTGGTCAGCGCGGCGAGTGCCGCGGGCGCCAACTGGGCGAAGACGGCGGCCTGTTCGCTGGTCATGGCGGCCGGCGGGTGCACCAGTTCGGCCGCCCGCTCCGCGTCCTTCTCCGGCAGCCCGATGGTGAAGTCGATGCCGAGCGGGCCGGTCACCTCGTGCTCCAGGAACGCGCCCGGCAGCAGCCCCGAGACTCGCCGCACCACCTCGCCGACCAGATGGCCGAAGGTGAGCGCGTGATAGCCGGACCGCGTTCCCGGCTCCCACCAGGGCTCCTGCGCGGCCAGCCGCTGCACGGTCAACTCCCAGTCGCACAGCTGGGCGAACGAGTGCGGCTCGCGCAGTCCCGACAGCCCCGCCCGGTGCGACAGCAGATGCCGTACGAGGACGTTCTCCTTGCCGGCCGCCGCGAACTCCGGCCAGTACTCGGCCACGGGGGCGTCGAAGTCGAGCAGCCCCCGGTCGGCCAGGATGTGGGCACAAAGGGCCGTCGGCCCCTTCGAAGTCGACCACACGTTCACCAGGGTGTCCCGTTCCCAGGGGCGGGTGCGCGCCGCGTCGGCCCAGCCGCCCCACAGGTCGACCACCGTCTCCCCCTGCAGCGTGACCGTCACCGCCGCTCCCAGCTCCTCGCGGTCGCGGAAGTTCTCCTCGAACGCGGTGCGGACCACCGCGAATCGCTCGTCGCAGTGGCCTTGGACGTCGGACGGGTGCTGGGACATGGGACCTCCGTCGTGCGAGCGCGGGCGTCCCCGGACGAACCCCGGGTCCACCGAACGTACCGACTGGTCGGACTGGACGGAAGTGGGGTGGCCGGATCCATCCCGGAGGGCGGGCGCCCGGGCCGACGGGCGCCAGGGGCCCCCGGCCGGGTCGGCCCCCGTACCGCGAGTTCCCGGGCCGGGTTCCGCACGCCCTGGTGCCCGCTAGGTCAGGAAGAGGGAACCGGCCGGTTCCTGATGGCCCTCCAGCGTGTGCCAGTAGTCACGTGTCTCCACGGCCAGTCCGTCCGCGTCGAAGCGCGCGAAGACGCAGCCCGCCAGCGTCGTCGGCTGCCCGTCCTCCTCGGCGAGGACGCGGAACTCGGCCACCGCGAGACCGGCCTGCCCGACGATCGGTTCGGAGAACCGAACATCGATCGTGCGCTCGGCCGCGAAGGACCACCGCACATACGTGGCGAGTTCGTCCCGCCCCCGGTGCGGTTCGCGGAAGGGCATCGACCGGTGGACGCAGTCCGCAGCGTACAACTCCAGGATCGCTTCGACGTCGTGGTCCGCCCAGGCCCGCTCCCACACCCGGACGAAGTGCCGCGCCGCCCGCGCCGTGTCCATCACGGCCCTCAGACGCGCGCGGGCAGCCAGTGCAACTGGGCCGCCTGCTGGTAGGGGCCGCCGCCCTCGTGGTCGTTGAAGTCGTACACCTCGATCTTCTTCTCCTCGTGCGCCCAGGCGTTGTACGCCGCGAACACCGTCGACGGCGGGCAGGTCTGGTCCTCCAGCGCCGCCGAGAACAGGGCCGGCGCCCGTCCGCGCGCGGCGAAGTGCACCCCGTCGAAGTACGAGAGCGTGCGCAGCACCTGATCGGTGCGGCCACGGTGCGTCTTGAGATAGTTGCCGATCTCGCGGTAGGGGGCGCGGTCGGTGAGCACGGTGGCGCGCGGGAAGTCGCACAGGAACGGCACGTCGGGCGCGATCGCGGCCAGATCCGGCACCAGGCCGCCCACCGCGATGGTGATGCCGCCGCCTTGGCTGCCGCCGAGGGCCGCGGTGCGGGCCGCGTCGACCAGCGGGTGGGTGCGCGCCGCCTCCACGGCGCGCACCGCGTCCGTGAACAGCCGCCGGTAGTAGTAGGTCTCGGGGTCCTCGACCCCGCGCGTCATGAAGCCCGGGAACGAGGGGGCGCTGCCCACCGGGTCCGGGGTCTCGCCGCCGCCCCACGCACTGGCCTGGCCGCGCGTGTCCATCACGAAGTGCGCGAAGCCCGCCGAGGCCCACAGCAGATGGGTGTGCGCGAGTCCGCGTCCGCCGCCGTACCCGATGTACTCGACGACCGTGGGCAACGGCGCGTCCGCTCCGGCCGGCACCGTCAGCCAGCCCTTCACCGGGTGCCCGCCGAACCCGGCGAACGTGACGTCGTAGGTGTCGACGGTCTTCAGGGGCGTCGGGAACGGTTCGAACCGGGCCGCGAGATCGTGCCGGCGGGTCTCCTGCAGCGTCTTGGCCCAGAAGGCGTCGAAGTCCTCTGGCTCGGTGGATGCGCTGTGATAGTCGCGGAGTTCGTCGAGAGGGAGGTCGAACAGGGCCATGAAGGACCGCCTTTGGCATCGAAGGTGCGGATGATCACACCGTACGTGTGCCGTCAGGGGGTCGCCAGGGCCTGCCGCGCGCCGCCCGGCGGCGCGCGGACGGGCTCGGCCGAACGGCTCGATCCGGACACGGCGGCCCTTGCCGGACCACCCGTCATGGACCGGCGCCCGGCCTCAGCCGAACCGCTCGATGCGGATGCGGTCCACCGGCTGGCCCGCCTCCACCAGCAACCGCGAGGCGTGCTCCGCGAAGGCGTTGGAGCCGCACACGTAGGCCTCCCAGCCGCCGGGCGGCCGTTCGCCCAGGAGCGGGGCCACATGCGCGGCCGTCATCCGGCCCACCGGTGCGCCCCGCGGCGCGCGGCGCGTGAAGACGGGCGTGGTCTCGGCGCCGAACTCGTCTGCGTAGATGAGCTCTTCGGGACCGCGCGCGGAGACGAGCAGCCGCAGCGGTACGTCGAGCCCGCGCGCACGGTGGTGCCGCAGCATCGACATCAGGGGGACGACGCCCGAACCGGCGCCGATCAGCAGCGCGGGCCGGTCGCCGGGCCAGGCGAAGAATCCGCTCAGCGGGCCTCGCAACTCCACCCGGTCACCGGGTGCGGCGACGGTGTGGAACCAGCCGGAGACCTCGCCGCCGTCGACGTGATCGAGGGTCAGCTCGATGTGGCCGTCGTCGTCGGGCGGTGACGCGAGGGAGTAGTGGCGCTGTGCCACGTACCCGTCCCCGGCCGTCAGACGCAGCAGCAGATGCTGTCCGGGCAGGTGCCCCGCCCAGCGCGGCACGGCGAACCGGAACGTGGAGACGCGCGCCGTCTCCCGGCGGATCTCGGTCAGCGTGGCCGTCTGCCACGCCGCCGCGGCGCTCTCGCTCACGGCGATGCGGCCGGGCACGGCGAAGCGCGTCGGAGGCACGAAGGGCACGGTCGTCGTCTCAGTCACCGGAGTAGCGCTGCTCTTCCCAGGGGTTGCCGCGTGCGTGATAGCCGTTCTGCTCCCAGAAGCCCGGCTCGTCGTGGTCGAGGATCCGCAGCCCCGCGATCCACTTGGCGCTCTTCCAGAAGTACAGGTGCGGCACGATCAGCCGCGCCGGGCCGCCGTGCTCCGCCGGGAGCGGCTGCCCCTCGTACTCCCAGACGACCCAGGCGCGGCCGCCGGTGAGGTCGGCCAGCGGAAGGTTCGCGGTGTACCCGGTGTGCGCGTACGCGACCGCGTGCGTCGCGGCCGGGTCCGGGCGCACGGCCGTCAGGAACGCGTCCAGGGACACACCGCCGAAGCGCACCCCGAACTTGGACCAGTTCGTCACGCAGTGGATGTCGCCCTCGTACGCCGAGGGCGGCAGCGCGTGCGCCTCGTCCCAGCTCCACGAGCGCGGCTCGGCCACCAGGCCGTCGATCCGGAAGCTCCAGTCGGCGGGGGCCAGGTCCGGGGTGACCTCGGCGGAGAGTACGGGCCAGTCGTCGCCCGCGTCGTACTGGCCGGGCGGCAGCCCGGCGTTGTGGACGCGCGGACGTCCGGTGAAGCCTCGGGTGACATTCATGCGGCTGGTGCCTCCAGGCCGTCCGGGACGGCCCGCGGGTCGAGCGTGATCGGTACGCACGTGTGCGCGATGCGGACACGTGCTGAATGGTTACGCATTCAACCGTACGCGGCCGTGGGCGGTGCCGAGTGCCACGGCCGCCGTTCATTGTGGGTGCATGAACGCTCGGCGGGCCCGGGAATAGCCGCGCCGGGATCTTCCTTGCTGCTGGAACCGTGTCCGGTGGCTTGTACAAGTACACCCGGTGTCCGGCCGCCACGACCGGTGACAGCGAGGGAGAGTGAGGGAGCAGATGCCCAAGGCGTACGTCTTCACGCGATACGGCGGCCCGGAGACGGAGGCGCTGGTGGAGCGGGACCGTCCGAGTCCCGGGCCCGGCCAGGTCCTCGTCGCGGTGCGCGCGGCGGGGGTGAACCCCGTCGACTGGAAGCAGCGCTCGGGGTACCGGCGCCCGGGCGAGGCCGACCGCGAACTGCCCGTGGTCTTCGGCAACGAGGTCGCCGGGGTCGTCCTGGAGGTCGGCGCGGACGTGACCGGTTTCGCCGTCGGGGACGAGGTCTTCGGCAGCCCGGTGGCGGGCGGATACGCCGAGTACACCCTGCTTCCCGTCGCCGTCACGGCGCACAAGCCGGCCGGGGTGCCGTTCCCGGACGCCGCGACGCTGCCCGTCGCGGCCGCGACCGCCTACGACGGCCTCCGCCAGCTCGACCTGCCCGCGGGCGCGACCGTACTGGTCACCGGCGCGGGCGGCGGGGTCGGCGTGGCGGCCCTGCAGATCGCGCGCGCCTTCGGGCTGCACGCGGTCGGTGTGGCCGCCGAGGGCAAGAAGGACCTGATCGAGTCGCTCGGGGCCGCGCACGTGGCGTCGGGGCCAGACCTCGCGGCACGGGTGCGCGCGGCGGCGCCGGACGGCGTGGACGCCGTCTTCGACCTGGTGGGGGGAGAGGTCCTGGAGGCCGCGGCGACGCTGCTGACGGACCGCACGAAGCTGATCACGGGTGCCGACCGGGCGACGGTCGCCCGGCTCGGCGGGGCACCCGTCGAGCGGGCCCGTACCGCCGCCGTGCTCGACGAGGTGGCGCGGCTCGTCGTCGAGGGACGGCTGCGCCCCTTCGTCACGCTCACAGTGCCGCTCGACCGGGCCGGGGAGGCCCTGCGCACCATCGAGGAAGGCCACACCCGCGGCAAGATCGTGATCGAGGTGTCGGCATGAGCGCGCGCCCCCCGAAGGACCGCGAGCCCGTGCTGTGCACGGCCGGCGACCACGACGGGTTCCCGCACCCGGCCGGCGCCGCGGCACCCGCACCGCATCCCCTCGACAACCCCGCCCTCGGCTCGCTGGCCGGCCCGCACGCGCACTTCGCGGAGCGCCGCGGTCGCGTCCTGCGCTATCCCGTGGACGTGGCGCCGTGGCTGGCGCTGCCCGACGAGCCGGCCGCCGACGACTGGGCGGACCTGGCGGCACTGGCGGGCCCTGGAGCCGCGGCCCCGCTGGCGGGCTTCACGGGGCGGATCCCGGACGACTGGGAGGTGACGTACGACATCCACGGCGTCCAGCTCGTGGACGACGGGATCGCGGCGGCACCGGACGCGGCGGCCGTACGGCTCGGTCATGCCGACGTGCCCGAGATGCTCGACCTGGTCGCACGCACCCGGCCGGGCCCCTTCCTGCCGCGCACCGTGGAACTGGGCGCCTATCTGGGGATCCGCCGCGACGGGGCGCTGATCGCGATGGCGGGGGAGCGGCTCCATCCGCCGGGCTGGACCGAGATCAGCGCGGTGTGCACCGACCCCGCCTTCCGGGGCAAGGGCCTCGCCACGCGGCTGATCCTGGCGGTCGCCCACGGTATCCGCGAGCGCGGCGAGACGCCGTTCCTGCACACCGCGGCGAGTAACGTCAACGCCATCCGGCTCTACGAGTCGCTCGGCTTCCGGTTGCGCCGCTCCACGCATTTCCTGGCGGCCCGCGCGCCCGAACACCTGGGGGACGGGCGGCCGGTGGGGGCCGGCTGACCTGCCCACGTGGTGGTGCGACGTACGTGCGTGAGGCGCCCGGCCCGTCGGGAGGTCAGTCCCCGGCGGGCCGGCCGGGCCGGGGTGCCTGCTCGACGGCCGCCGCGTTGTAGCGCAGCAGGTAGGACGCGAAGCGCGCGAGGTCGTCCTGGGACCAGCCGGCGAGCCGCTCGCGGAACGCGACGCGCCGGCTGCGGGTGACCTGGGCGAGGAGGTCGCGGCCCGCGTCCGTGAGGTGCAGGACATGGACGCGGTGGTCCTCGGGGTCGACCCGTCGCTCGATGAGTCCGTCACGCTCCAGGGCGGCCACCTGACGGCTCACGGTGGACTTGTCCAGCACGTGGTGCGAGGCCAGGTCCGTGGCGCGGCAGCCCCCGCTCTCCTCCAGATGACCGAGCAGGGTGTAGGAGACGAGGGACAGCTCGGGGTGCATCCGCCCCGCCGAGGCCCGCGCCCGCCGTGCGAAGGCGGTCATCTCGCGCTGGATGGTCTCGACGGCCGCGTCGACCGCGGGCGTGCCGGGGGTGGCAACGGTCTCGTCGGACCTCTCGGATGCCTTCACGGCACCTCCCTCCTCTTCTAGTTGTATAGTACAACTTGATGCTGGGTGCGTTCGTGACGCCGGAACCGCACCACCTGCCCGTCGCCGCCGTCGGCAGCGGCCCCGAGGCGAAGGTCTTCTCCCGGACGGTCAAGGACACGGCGGGGGGCGCGCTCGACGTCCGGACCGTCGCGAGCCGAGCCGAGCCGAGCCGATCCGATGCGGTGGACCTCCTCAAGTCCCGCGACATCACCGGCGCCTGCGTGCCGAGCGCCAAGTCCCCGAGGCGGTCGTCGCCACCGCCGCGTCCGAACTTCACCGGTTCCCGCGGCCTGTTCAGGACCGAGCTCCACAACGGCTTCTTCGGCACCCCGCACGCCTTCTGGAACGGAGCCGGATTCGTCGAGGGCGTCCGCCGTCTCCTCCGCTTCGACCGCGACGGCTGTCCGGCGGCGTGGGCGCGCTGATCGCCTGGCCGGTGGTCGGACTGGTGACCACGATTGCCGCCGGCGCCGTCGAGCGTGCCCGCGGCCGTATCGCAGACGCCGGCCGCCCGGCCCGCGCCCGAGCGCGCCCGGGAGAAGGCGGACACGGCCGACGGGCAAGCGGTGGAGGAGGAGCTGAGGAGTCGGTCGCCGTGTGACCGGTCCTGTAGGGTGGCGGTCCCGGCTGCGGACCGCCACAGCCGATGAGTTGCCGAGGAGGTGGGACCCATCACCGCAGTGACAGGTCGGGTGCTCTCACCTCGAGGCAGCGCGGCTCACCGTCCATAGGTGAGCGCGAGAGCGCCCTTCGGCTCATCGGAAGGCTCTCGGCTTCATGCCCCCTCTCTCCCCTGATTCCGTCGACTCCGTCGTGTCCGCGCTCCGCTCCGCCGGCTGCGTGTTCGCCGAGGACGAGGCGGAGTTGATCCTCTCCACGGCGCGCACCCCCGACGAGGTCGCCGTGATGGTGGACCGCCGCGTCGCGGGACTGCCCCTCGAACACGTCGTCGGCTGGGCCCGGTTCCACGGACTGCGCGTCCATGTGGAACCCGGCGTCTTCGTACCGCGCCGACGCACGGAGTTCCTCGTCGACCAGGCCGTCGCCCTCGCGCCCGGCGCACGGGTCGTGGTCGACCTGTGCTGCGGTTCGGGCGCGGTGGGCGCCGCCCTGGCCGCCGCACTCGGCGCACCGGAGCTGCACTCCGCCGACATCGACCCGGCCGCGGTGCGCTGTGCCCGCCGCAACGTGGCCCCGTACTCCGGCCGGGTCCACGAGGGCGATCTGTTCGCGGCCCTGCCCGAGGCGCTGCGCGGCCGCGTGGACGTCCTGGCCGCGAACGTGCCCTACGTCCCCTCCGAGGAGGTCGGCCTGCTGCCCTCGGAGGCCCGCGACCACGAACCCCTGGTCGCGCTCGACGGGGGAGCGGACGGGCTGGACCTCGTGCGCCGGGTCGCCGGCGACGCCTCCTCCTGGCTGGCCCCCGGCGGCTGCCTGCTGGTCGAGACGAGCGAACGCCAGGCGCGGCCCGCCGTCGAGGTCTTCACGCGCGCCGGACTCGAAGCCCGGCTCGCCGTCTGTGAGGAGATGTACGCCCACGTCGTGACCGGAGTCCGGCGCTGAGGACCGGGCGGTGCCGTATCCCGGCGGACGGCTGTCGGCGCCGACAGCCGTGTCCGGGTGACCGGTTTCCGGTCTGACGGCAGGTGGTGCTTCCGGGCTGACGGCGGTTGGTGCCGTTCCGGGCTGACGGCAGGTGGTGCCGTTTCCGGGCCGACGGAGGGGGTGCCGTATCCGGACGGTCGTGTCCGGTGCCGACCGTGAGGCGGTGCCGTGTCCGGCCGACCCGTTTTTGTGTCGGCCGGAGCGGCAAGGCCGAGGATCCGTGTCGGCCTGAGCGGCCCGGCCGAGTGACCCTCCTCATTGTGCAACTAGTTGCATAAGGCGTGGTGCGTCCTCTACAACAGACTCACCACACCGTTTCCGGAGGACCGCCGATGAGCCGTTACCCGCACCTGCTGAACCCGCTCGACCTGGGCTTCACCACCCTGCCCAACCGTGTGCTCATGGGCTCCATGCACGTGGGCCTGGAGGAGGCCGAGCGCGGCTTCGAGCGGATGGCGGAGTTCTACGCCGAGCGGGCCCGCGGCGGGGTCGGGCTGATCGTGACCGGCGGCATCGCGCCGAACGACGCAGGTCGGCCGTACGAGGGCGGCGCCAAGCTGACCACCGAGGCGGAGGCCGACCAGCACGCCGGGATCACCGCGGCGGTGCATCGCGAGGGCGGCAGGATCGCGATGCAGATCCTGCACTTCGGCCGGTACGCCTACCACCAGGACCTCGTCGCGCCGAGCGCCCTCCAGGCGCCGATCAGCCCCTTCCCGCCGCACGCGCTCACCGACGCCGAGGTCGAGCAGACCATCGACGACTACGCGCGCGCCGCCCGGCTCGCCCGACGCGCCGGGTACGACGGTGTCGAGATCATGGGCTCCGAGGGCTACCTCATCAACGAGTTCATCGCCGCCGGCACCAACAGGCGCGAGGACCGCTGGGGCGGTTCGTACGAGAACCGGATGCGGTTCCCCGTCGAGATCGTCCGCCGCGTGCGGGAGGCCGTCGGCGAGGACTTCATCATCATCTACCGGCTGTCGATGCTCGACCTGGTACCGGGCGGCTCCTCCCTCGGCGAGGTCATCACGCTCGCCAAGGCGGTCGAGGCGGCCGGAGCGACGATCATCAACACCGGCATCGGCTGGCACGAGGCCCGGATCCCCACCATCGCGACATCGGTGCCGCGTGGCGCGTACGCCTGGGTGACCAAGAAGGTCATGGGAGCCGTGTCGGTCCCGCTGGTCACCACCAACCGCATCAACACCCCCGAGCTGGCCGAGCGGTTGCTCGCCGAGGGGCACGCCGACATGGTGTCCCTCGCCCGCCCGATGCTCGCCGACCCGGACTTCGTCGCCAAGGCCCGGGCCGGGCGGCCGGAGGCCATCAACACCTGCATCGGCTGCAATCAGGCCTGCCTCGACCACACCTTCAGCGGCAAGATCACGTCCTGCCTGGTCAACCCGCGTGCCTGCCACGAGTCGGAGCTCGTCCTCGCACCCACCCGGCTGCGCAAGCGCGTCGCCGTGGTCGGTGCCGGGCCCGCCGGACTCGCCTGCGCGGTCAACGCGGCCGAGCGCGGCCACGAGGTCACCCTCTTCGACGCCGCCCACGAGATCGGCGGCCAGCTCAACGTGGCCCGCAAGGTCCCCGGCAAGCAGGAGTTCGACGAGACGATCCGCTACTTCCGTCACCAGCTCGAACTGCACGGTGTGGACGTCCGGTTGAACACCCCTGTCACCGCCGACGGGCTGGACGCATACGACGAGGTCGTCGTCGCCACGGGCGTCAGCCCCCGCGTCCCGGAGATCCCCGGCGTCGACCACCCCAGTGTCGTCGGCTACCTCGACGTCCTGCGCGACGGGGCCGCCGTCGGCGAGCGCGTCGCCGTCCTCGGCGCCGGCGGCATCGGGTTCGACGTCGCGGAGTACCTCACCGACAGCGGAGACAAGGCGAGCGAGGACCCCGAGACGTACTTCCGCCACTGGGGCGTCGACATGTCCTACGGAACACCTGGCGGCCTCGCCGCGCCGGACCGCCCCGCCCCGCCCCGCACCGTGCACCTCCTCCAGCGCAAGACCACCAAGGTCGGCGCCGGCCTCGGCAAGACCACCGGCTGGATCCACCGCGCCGAACTCAAGCACCGCGGCGTCACGATGGTTCCGGGCGTCCAGTACGACCGCATCGACGACGCCGGGCTGCACGTCACCGTCGACGGCGACAGCCAGGTCCTGGAGGTCGACACCATCGTGCTGTGCACCGGTCAGGAACCGCGCCGCGACCTCTACGACGAGCTGCTCGCCGCGGGTCGCAGCGTGCACCTCATCGGCGGCGCCGATGTGGCCGCCGAGCTGGACGCCAAGCGTGCGATCAAGCAGGGAACCGAGCTGGCGGCGGTCCTGTAGGCACCGAAGGCACGAGGGCCGTCCCGGGACCGACGAGGCGGCGGCCCTCCCTAGGATGAGGTCCATGTCACTGCCGCACGCGATCCTCACCGCCCTGCTGGAGAAGCCGTCGTCGGGCCTCGAGCTGACCCGGCGGTTCGACAGGTCGATCGGCTACTTCTGGTCGGCGACGCATCAGCAGATCTATCGCGAGCTGGGCAAGCTGGAGGCGGAGGGCTACATCCGCGCGCTGCCCTCCGAACAGCCCGCCCGAGGGCAGAAGAAGAGCTACGAAGTGCTCCCGGCGGGCCGCGCCGAACTCGCTCGCTGGACCGCCGCCGCCCAGGACCCGAAACCGCTGCGCGACACGCTGCTGCTGCGGCTGCGCGCCTCGGCCGTCGTCGGCACCGAAGGCGTCGAGGCAGACCTGCGCCGCCATCTCGTCCTGCACCGCAAGCAGTTGGCCGAGTACGAGGAGATCCAGCTGCGGGACTTCCCGCCGGGCAAGGACGCCACGCAGGACCGGCTGCGCCACCTCGTGCTGCGCGCCGGGATCGACCTGGAGACGTTCTGGACGCAGTGGCTCGCCCACGCCCTCGAGGAGTTCGAGCGGTTCGGCGACCGGCCGGCCGGGGCCGGGTCGCAGGCACTCGAAGACGCCGCACGCGAGGGTGCGGCCGGGGCGGACGCGGTACGCGGGGACACCGCGCGCGACGAGGCACCGGGGGAGTAGCCGCCGCGTGGGCGGGAGACGGGAGCGGGCGCCCGGAGGGGACGGCCGGCGGCCGTCCGTGGCGCCGGCCCGGTCGGGCGGACGGCCGTCCGTGGCGCCGGCCCGGTCGGGCGGACGGCCGCAGGTGAGCCGGGGCCCGGCATCGGAGTCCGGGGGTTCCGGGGCCCGGGATCAGAGCCGGTGGGGCTTGGACCGGCGGCGCAGGAACCAGGCCGCCGCCACACCGCCGGTGGCGACCAGTGCGGCGCCGCCCACGACGGTGATCGTCCCGTAGTCCTGGACGGCTCCGCCGAAACCGCCCATGACGCCGCGCGACGGTGAGGACGTCGCCGAGATCGTGGGCGTGGAGGGGGCCGAGACGATGATGGACTGGGTGCCGGCGGTCGACCCGTTCTGGCACACCACGATGACCGTGTAGGTACCAGGGCTCACCCCGGTCCAGGACGCCGACTGGCTGGTGCTGGTCCCGGTCAGCGGCATCTGGCGCCCCTGGGCGAAGTTCGCCTGCCCGCTGGCGAGCAACGAGGAGATGCCGAAGCTGCTGCCGTTGCTGGGGCAGGCACTCGTGGTGACCGTGACGGAGCTGCCGCTGGTACTCACGGAGATCCCGGACGCCCGCGCGACAGCCGGCGGGGCGGCGAGCGTGAGCGGAAGCGCAGCGGCGGCGGCCACGGTCAGGCCGGAACGGAGAAATATCTGAGTCGTACGCATAGGAACTGCCCTCCAGCGGCACGGTTGGCGGTACATCCCATGCGCCGCCGAGGATTGGAAAGGCCCGTGCTGCCTCAGGGCGAGCCAACGTGTACCCGGCCCGACCCGCATGCGGACGGGGACCGGGCAGGTGAACAATTCCTTCGTCCGGCGGACGCCAGGTGGCTCGTCACGCGCGTCCGGTGGACGGCCGGCGGCTCGTCACACGTGCCCCGCGGACGGCCGGCGGCTCCTCACGGGTGGGCGGAGCGTCCGTACCGCGGTCCGGGCCGGCCGGTCGTCACCAGGTGCGGCCGGCCTGAAGCAGCCGCTCGCGGACGACGGCCACGTGCGGATTGTCCGAGGCGCCGGGACGCTGGGTGAGATACCCGGTGTTGATCGGCGGGTCCTCGGGGATCAGCAGCGGGACCAGGGCGCCGGTGGCCAGCTCGTCGAGGCACAGATAACGGGGGAGCACGGAGATCCCCGCGCCGGCGACGACCGCGGCGAGCACGCCACGCAGATCGGGCACGGTGATCGCGGCCTGCCCGGTCAGGCGCGTCCCGAAGACGTGCCGCCAGTAGCGGCGGGCGATGGGCAGGTCCTCCGCGTACGTCACCAGGGGCACGCCGTGGAGCGCGGCGGGTCCCTCCGTCGCGACCCGTTCCGGGCCGATCCGCTCGGCCCAGGCGGGGGCGGCGACGAGCACGAACTCCTCATCCATGAGGGGAACGGACGTCAGGGTCCGCCCGCGCGGCCGGATCGTGGCGATCACCAGGTCGAAGCGGCCGCCGCGCAGGCCTTCCAGGAGTTCGTCGGTGAGGCCGGTGCTGATCCGCAGCCGTACGCCCTGCCGGGTGAGCGGTGCCAGCGCCGGCAGCGCCCTCGCGCACAGCAGTTCGGCGGGGCCCGCCACATGGACGGGGTCCGGCGGCTGGTCCGCATCGAGGCCGCCGCGGTCCGCGACCGCCGCCAGCGCGTCCAGCGGGGCCGCCACCTGGGCGGCCAGTTCGTCCGCCACCGACGTGGGCACCACGCCTCGCGGCCGTCGCTCGAAAAGCTCCCTGCCGAGCTGCTCCTCCAGGGACCGCATCTGTGTCGTCACGGTCGGCTGGGACAGTCCGAGCAGCCTCCCGGCCGCGGTGAAGGATCCGCTCCGGTGCACCGCGAGGAAGGTGCGCAGCAGGGAGAGATCGAGCTGCGCCGCGACATTGGGTTCCCTATGGGCCACGCGTGCAAGCCTATGTCGTACCTATCGTGCACCCCTCTCGGGGGCCGGTTCCGGTTCCGGTCGACTCCCGGCCCCGTCGATCAGTTCGTCTCCCGGCCCGTGGAGCCGGTCGTCACCGAGCGTTCCGCCGACAGGCCGCCCCAGGTCCCGTCCGGCAGCTTCGCCCGGATCCGCACCCGGTGCGCGGCCCCGGCCTCCCGGCCCACGTAGAAGCTGTACGTCGACCTCCCGCTGGGCGGGGTGCCGCCCCACACCAGCGAGGTCACCGGGGCGCCGTCGAGGTGGATCTGATACTCCGTGATCACGCCGTCCACCTCGGGCGCGACCCACGACAGGTCGATGTAGTAGGCGCCGTCCGCGCGGTGTGTCGCCGCCCGGAAGTCCGTCGGCGCTGTGCCCCGGCCGTCGGCGGCACCCCGCGCGGTGGTGACCGGGACCGTCGCGCCGGCGGCGGAGAGGTTGTCCGCCGCGTCGCGCGCCCGCACCGTGAAGCGGTAGCGCGTGCCCGGCCTCAGCCCGGTGACCACGGCCGCCGTCTGCCCGCCACCGACGCTGTGGATCTTCGAGGTGCCCTGGTAGACGTCGTACGAGGTCACGCCCCGGTCATCCGTCGAGGGCTCCCAGGACAGTTGCACCGCCCGGCTCCCGATCGCCTTGCCGTGCGGCGCCCCGGGGCGTGTGGGGGGCGTGTCGTCGGCCGCTGCCTGGGCCGGCGTGGTGGCGTGGACCGGCTTGCTGGGCGGTCCCGCGTCCCCGGCGGCGTTGCGCGCCCGGACCGTGAAGACGTACGTGGTGGCAGGTTCGAGTCTGGTGACGTCCACCATGTGCTCGGCGCCGGCGACCTCCCCGACCTTCGTGGTGCCGCGATAGATCTCGTAGCGGGTGATCTTCGGGTCGGCGGAGGCCATGTTCCACATGACGTGCACGCTGGTGGCGCTGCCCGCCGCGGCGGTGACCCCCAGGGGCGCCGAGGGCAGCCGTTCGCTCGGGTTCTGATCGCCCCCGCCCCAGCCGCAGGACGTCAGGACGAGCAGCGAACCGCACAGCGGTCCGCACATCAACGCAAGGGGAACGCGTCGCACGGCTCTGCCCTCCCTCGACGGGATTGGTCTGTACCTATAAGACACCGGGTGGCGTGCTCGCATCAAGAGGGGGCTGTCGTTGGTCGGGCGGTCGCACGGTACGTATGCTGATCCCTGACGCGGCGTGAACTCACGCTTGTCCCAACGGAGTTCATGTCCACGGCGCGGACCGCTGTCGTCGCTGATCCCGCGCCGGCGAGAGCGGCCGGGCGGCCGGAGCCGACTGCGGCTCGGGCCCTCGGTCGCACGGCGCCCGAGCACGTCTCCCCTGCCCCGCCCGGCCGTGCCCGAGTGGACGCACCGTCAGATGCCCACCAGATCGAGGGGGCGAATCCTCGGTCGCCGTCGCCGTCGTCGCCGGCCCGTGGGTCGCCGTGCCCGTGTCGACGGATCCGCACGGATGGACCCGCATGGGCGAGCCCGCACCGGCGCGCCCCGGGCACCGGTCATCCCCGTCCATCGGCGTGGTCGTCGCGGCCACGCCGTCCCTGACGGGCCGGGGGAGCGCCGGGCGGCCGGGTCCGAGCGTGCGACGGCCCCGCCGGTCAGGTCTTCCGGTAGCTGTACGCCTCCGCGGCCGCCGCCTCGACCGCGTCCAGATCCGCACCCGCCGACGCCGTGACCACCGCGGCGACCGCGCCCTCGACGAAGGGGGCATCGACGAGACGCGCTCCGTCGGGGAGCTCGTCGCCCTCGGCGAGCAGGGCCTTGACGGTGAGGACCGCACTGCCCAGGTCGGTGAGGACGGCGATCCCCGCACCCCGGTCCACGGCGGCGGCAGCGGCGGCAATCAGTTCCGCGCTCGTGCCGAGACCCCCGTCGGGGGTGCCGCCGGCGGGGGCGACGGGAGCGGTCGTGCCGCCGCCCGCGAGCCCCTTCGCCAGTTCGGCGACGGACGCGGCGACGGCCGCGCTGTGGGAGACCAGCACGATCCCTACGAGCTTCTCCGCCATGTCACTCACCGGCCGCCTCCAAGAGTGCCCCGATCAGCAGTGCCGAGGACGTGGCGCCCGGGTCCTGGTGCCCGATGCTGCGCGGGCCCAGATAGCTCGCCCGGCCCTTGCGTGCCTGCAACGGCGTCGTCGCGACCGCGCCCTCGTCGGCGGCCGCCTTCGCCGCGGCGAACGACTCGGAGAGCGCGTCGACCGCCGGCACCAGCGCGTCGATCATGGTCTTGTCGCCGGGCGAGGCTCCGCCCAGCGCCATGACCGCGTCGACGCCGGCCCGCAGCGCCTGGGCGAGCTGCTCCTCGGTGACCTCGGCGGCGTCCCCCAGCTCCTTGCCGGTCTTGCGGAGGAGGCTGCCGTACAGCGGCCCGCTGGCTCCGCCGACCGTCGAGATGAGCTGCCGTCCGGCGAGTACGAGGACGGCGCCGGGCGTGGCCGGCGCCTCCTTCTCCAGTGCGGCTCTCACCGAGTTGAACCCGCGCTGGAGATTGCTGCCGTGGTCGGCGTCACCGATCGGGGAGTCCAGGTCGGTGAGCCACTGCGCCTCGCGGTCCACCGACGCGGCGGTCGCCGTCATCCAGCGGCGGAAGAAATCGACGTCGAGCACAGAGTCTCCTTGCCTGGTACGAACATTGACTGCGCCGATGCAAGCGGGTGCGGGTGCGGCCGCCTGGGCGGAGCGGAGCGGGGCGCGGCGGAGACCTGGCCCGGCGTCGACAGCGTGATGAGGCGGCCCGTAGGTGGACGGACCTCGACGGCGCTTCGGGCTTCGGCTGTGAAACGAGCTCACAACGTCCCGCCGTCTCCGCCCGGCTCATTGTGGACCGGGTTCACAAGGCCTCGGCGGCCGCCTCCGGCCGGCTGCTGACCGCCGCTGACGGGGTTCTCACAGATCACCCCACCTCCCCCCGACTGCCTGTTGACCGGGTTCACACGCCCCAGCGCAGTCCTGGCGTATTCACCGGCGCGTCCCACAGCCGCAGCAGCTCCTCGTCGACCTGGCACAGCGTCACCGAGGCACCGGCCATGTCCAGCGAGGTGACGTAGTTGCCGACCAGTGTGCGCGCGACGGGCACGCCCCGCTCGCTCAGCACCCGCTGCACCTCCGCGTTGAAGCCGTACAGCTCGATCAGCGGGGTCGCGCCCATGCCGTTCACCAGGACCAGGACGGGATTGCGCGGTTCGAGGTCCTCCAGGATCGCGTGCACCGAGAAGTCGGCGATCTCCCGCGAGGTCATCATCGCCCGCCGTTCCCGGCCCGGCTCGCCGTGGATGCCCACGCCCAGCTCCAGCTCCCCGGGCGGCAGGTCGAAGGTGGGACTGCCCTTGGCCGGGGTGGTGCAGGCACTGAGGGCCACCCCGAAGCTGCGGGAGTTCTCGTTGACCTGCCGGGCGATCGACTGGACGCGCTCCAGCGGCGCGCCCTCGTCGGCCGCGGCGCCCGCGATCTTCTCCACGAACAGGGTCGCCCCGGTACCGCGTCGTCCGGCGGTGTAGAGGCTGTCGGTGACCGCGACGTCGTCGTTGACGAGGACCTTGGCGACCTGGATGCCCTCGTCCTCGGCGAGTTCCGCCGCCATGTCGAAGTTGAGGACGTCGCCCGTGTAGTTCTTGACGATGAACAGCACGCCGGCGCCGCTGTCCACGGCCGCCGCGGCACGCACCATCTGGTCCGGCACCGGAGAGGTGAAGACCTCGCCCGGACAGGCCGCCGAGAGCATCCCGGGACCCACGAAACCACCGTGGAGCGGCTCGTGCCCCGAGCCGCCGCCGGAGACGAGGCCCACCTTGCCGGCCGCGGGGGCGTCCCGCCGTACGATCACCCGGTTCTCGACGTCCACCGTCAGCTCCGGGTGCGCTGCCGCCATGCCCCGCAGCGCGTCCGCGACCACCGTCTCCGCCACGTTGATGAGCATCTTCATGGAAACCTCCTGGTGGGCCTGGCAGCTGTGTCTCCGGCGGGCGTCTGCCCAGATCGGAGTAGCTGGAGGTGGTGTGTGGTCTGGGCGCTCGGGGGCGTCCGGAAGCGGACCGCGGCGGGGCTGACGCCGATCCGTCGCGGGCGGCGGTGCACGGCCGTCGGACGGGGGAGCGCTGAGGACGGGCTGAATCGACAGTCCATGGTCAATCGGCAGTCCATAGTCAGAAGTATCGGCGCTCGCCAGGTGATGGTCACGTGGGCGGACGCTTCCGGTGCCGACGAGTCGTGTTCGCCTCGCGCCGGACGCGCGCGAGGCGGGGACGGAGCGCCGGTGTCCCCGGGGCCGCCCGCGGGCCGGACAACGGCCGGGGCACCGCGCCGCGCACGCCCGACCGGCCAGTGCCCGAGCGGCGCCCCAGCGCCGCGGCCGGTCGTCCCGAAGAGGGAAGGCCGCGGGAACCGTCGGGGCGGCCGTCGGGTGGAGGGCCACCGGTTCAGCGGTACAGCGCGGGCCGGTCGATCAGCTCGACCTCCGTCCGGCGGCCCTCCGCCTGGGCACGCACCCCCGCCTCGCAGACGGCTGCCGCCGCGTAGCCGTCCCAGCTGCTGGGGCCGATGACCTCGCCGCGCACAGTGGCGTCGACCCAGGCCTGTACCTCACGGTCGTAGGCGTCCACGAAGCGCTCCACGAAGTCGGGGGCGATGGAACCGCCCCACCGTCCGGCCGTGTTGACGAGCATCCCGTGGGCCTCGCCGATGCGTGCCGTGCCGTTCTCGCAGACCGCCTCGGCCTGCACCTGGTAGCCGAGCCGGCAGTTCGCGTAGATCTCCACGTCGACCAGGACACCCCCGTCCGTCTCGAACACGACGAACTGCGGGTCTGACAGACCCTCGGGTGCGTTGCCCGAAGGCCTCGGTTTCATCACCGTGATCGCGGTGATCTCCTGGTCCAGCAGCCAGCGGGCGACGTCCATCTCGTGCACGACGGAGTCGTTGATGAGCATCTGCTCGGTGAAGTACGGCAGGACGTCGGCGTTGCGGTGCCGGTTGTGCAGCATCAGCGGCCTGCCCAGGTCACCGCTGTCCAGCAGGGCCTTGAGCCGCAGATACTCGGCGTCGTATCGCCGCATGAACCCGACCTGGACCCGCCGGTGACCCAGCCGCTGTTCGGCCTCCATGACCCGCAGCGCCGACGCCGCGTCCGGGGTGAGCGGCTTCTCGCACAGCACCGGCAGGTCGTGTTCGAAGGCGGTGAGGAGCGCCGCCTCGTGCGCGGGTCCGGGAGAGGCGACGATCACGGCGTCGACGTCGGCCGCGGCCAGCGCGGCGGCCGGGTCCGTGTACGCGGTGCAGCCGGCGATGCCGTCGGCGAGCTGCTTGGCCCGCTCGGCGTCGATGTCCACGACGGCGCTCACCCGCGCCCCGCTGGTCACCTCGGAGATGCGACGCACGTGGTCGGCGCCCATCCGGCCGGTGCCGATGACGGCGACCCCGAGGGTTGCGTGCTGGGTCATGGTGGTCGGTGGTCCCTTCGGGTGGTCAGGCGCCGCAGGAGCGGAGGAACGCGCGGGTGCGGACGGCGATGGGCAGCGGCCTGTCCGGTTCGCAGGGGTACATGTCCTGCTCGACGATGGCGAACAGGTCGACGCCCAGTCGCTGGGCGGCGGCCAGCACCGGCTCCAGATCCGGTACGCCCGTGGGGGGTTCGCACATCACGCCGCGCTGCACGGCGGGACCGAACGGCACCTCGTTCTCGACGACGTCGGCGAGGACGGCGGGGTCGACCTGCTTGAGGTGGAGGTAGCCGATGCGTTCGCCGTAGGTCTCGATGAGCTTGACGCTGTCGCCGCCGCAGTAGGCGTAGTGCCCGGTGTCCAGGCACAGGTTGACGAGATCGGAGTCGGTGGAGTCGAGGAAGCGTTCGACGTGGTCCTCGGTGTCGATGTGGGTGTCCGCGTGCGGGTGGACGACGATGTCGAGACCGTACGTCTCCCTGACCTCGTGACCGAGCCGTTCCATGCCCTTGGTCAGATGGGCCCACTGCTCGGCGGTCAGCTCTCTCGGTTCGAGGAGCTCGGCGGTCTTGTCGTCGCGCCAGAAGGAGGGGATGACCACCAGGTGCCGGGCGCCCATGGCGCGGGTGAGCGCGGCGACCTGGCCGACGTGCTCCCAGGTGGAGTCCCACACAGCCGGCCCGTGGTGCAGGGAGGTGAAGACCGTCCCGGCCGACACCCGCAGGTCGCGCGCGGCCACCTCGTCGGCGAGCCGGGCCGGGTCGGTCGGCAGATAGCCGTACGGGCCGAGCTCGATCCAGGAGTAGCCCGCCTCGGCGACCTCGTCCAGGAAGCGTTCCCAGGGCACCTGGTGCGGGTCGTCGGGGAACCAGACGCCCCAGGAGTCCGGGGCCGAGCCGACCCGGATGCGGTCCAGGGCTTGGGTCATGTCAGGGGGTCCCTTCCGGAGTGGCCGGTACGGAGGCGGTGGCCTGGAGGTCCTCGGCTTCCGGGAGCCCCTCGACGTCTACGCCCCGTACCTGGGCCAGTTCGTGCTTGAGCGCGGCGAGTTCGGCGCCGCCTGCCATGTGGTTGGTGAGCTCCTCCAGGCCCACCTCGGCGCGGTCCGCGCTGAGCTCCATGGTGCCGAGCCGAAGGACGCTGAAGTGGTCACCGACCATGTAGGCGTGGTGCGGGTTGTGGGTGATGAAGATGACGCCGAGTCCGCGGTCGCGGGCGGCGGCGATGTACTTGAGGACGACGCCGGACTGCTTGACGCCGAGCGCCGCGGTCGGCTCGTCGAGGATGAGCACACGGGCACCGAAGTAGACGGCGCGTGCGATGGCCACGGACTGGCGCTGGCCGCCGGACAGGGTGCCGATGGGCTGGTCCAGGTCGTCCAGGACGATGCCCATGTTGCGCAGTTCCTGGTCGGCGGTCCGCTTCATCCGCGCGATGTCGAGGCGCCGTACCGGCCAGGGGCCGCGGGTCATCTCGGAGCCCAGGAAGAAGTTCCTCCAGACCGGCATGAGCGGGACGGTTGCGAGGTCCTGGTAGACGGTGGCGATGCCGGCGTCGAGGGCCTCGCGCGGGCTGGCGAAGCGGACCGGCCGCCCGTCGACGAGGAACTCGCCCTCGGTGTGCTGGTGCAGCCCGGAGATGATCTTGATAAGCGTGGACTTGCCGGCGCCGTTGTCGCCGAGGACGCAGGTGACCTGGCCGGGGCGGACGGTGAGGGAGACACCGTGCAGGGCGCGGATGTTGCCGTACGACTTGCCGGCGGCGCGGAGTTCGACGATCGGGGCGGTGCCGTCGTCGGCCGGGGTGTCCTGGAGTATGGCGCCGGAGGGGCCGGAACCTTCGGTGGTCATGAGTCGGTTCACCTCCGGGTCGCCGTGCGGCGGACCCACAGATTGATGAGCGTGGCGCCGAGCAGCATCACGCCGAGGAAGGCCTTGAACCAGTCGGGGTTCCAACCGGCGTAGACGATGCCCTGGTTCACCATGCCGAACATGAAGGCGCCGAAGACCGGGCCGATCGCGGAGCCGTAGCCGCCGGTGAGCAGGCAGCCGCCGATCACCGCGGCGGCGATGTAGATCAGCTCCTGGCCGACGCCCTCGCCCGACTGCACGGTGTTGAAGGAGAACAGCTGATGCATGCCGACGAACCAGGCGCCGAAGCCCACGGTCATGAACAGCGTGATCTTGGTGAAGGTCACCGGTACGCCGACCGCGCGGGCGCTCTCCTGGTTGCCGCCGACCGCGAAGATCCAGTTGCCGTACTTGGTGCGGAGCAGCACCCAGGTGGCGAGCACGGCGAAGACCAGCCACCACACGATGGTGATCTTCACCTGGACGCCGCCGACGTCGAAGGACGAGGCGAAGATCTTCCGCGCCTGGCCGAAGCCGTCCATGTTGCTGATGTCGTCGGTGGCCACGTTGCCGGTCACCAGCTTGGTGATCGCGAGGTTCACGCCCTGCAGGATCAGGAAGGTGCCGAGGGTGACGAGGAAGCTCGGCAGCCCGGTGCGGACCATCATCCAGCCGTTGAACGCGCCGACCGCCAGTGACACCACGAGGGCGGTGATCACGCCGGCCCAGACGTTCATGGTCAGCTGGTAGCTGAGCATGCTCGCGGTGAGCGCCGAGGTGATCACGGCGACGCCGGACGACAGGTCGAACTCGCCGCCGATCATCAGCAGGGCCACCGGCAGGGCCATGATGCCGATCGTCGACGACTGGTAGAGCACGGTCGCCATCGAGCTGCCGGAGCGGACCGACGGCGCCGCCGCGAGGAAGAAGACGAACACGGCGACCGCACCGAGGAAGACACCGACCTCGGGGCGGGCGAGCAGTCTGAGCGCCAGGGGGCGTTGCGCCGTCCGCCCGTCGGTCTCCCTGGGGCCGGGGGCCGGCGGTGTGGTCACCGCCGGCTCAGCCTGTCGGGCCATGCTCATCACCGGGTGCCCTTCGAGGCGAACTTGGCGACGGCGTCGACGTTGCTCTTGTCGACGAAGGCCGGGCCGGTCAGGGTCGGCTGCTCGCCGCCGCCGCTGTAGTTGCCGTTGTTCTTGTAGAGCCAGAGGGAGTCGACCGCCAGATAGCCCTGGAGGTAGGGCTGCTGGTCGACGGCGAACTGAATGGTGCCCTTGCCGATCGCCGTGGTCAGGTCCTTGTTGAGGTCGAAGGTGGCGATCTTCGCCTTGCTGCCGGCGTCGCCCACCGACTGCACGGCGGTCAGCGCGAAGGGCGCGCCGAGGGCGACGACGTAGTCGATGGCCTTGTCCTGCTTGAGCTTCGCGGTGATCGTCGACTTCACGGACGGCATGTCGGTGCCGTTGACGTAGAGCGTCTCCGTCGTGCCGCTGAACGTCTTCTTCACGCCGTCGCAGCGCTGGGTCAGACCGATGTTGCCCTGCTCCTGGATCACGCAGACGGCCCGCTTGGCGCCTTCCGCGTTCAGCTTGTTGCCGAGCGCCTCGCCCGCCACCGTCTCGTCCTGGCCGAAGAACGACATCAGGCCCAGCTTCTTCCAGTCGCTGACACCGGAGTTGAGCCCGACCACGGGTATCCCCGCCGACTTCGCCTTGCCCACGACGTCCTTCATGGCGTCCGGCTTGGCTAGGGTGATGGCGATGCCGTCGACCTTCTGGTCGATCGCGTTCTGGACGAAGTTGGCCTGGGCGCCCGCGTTCGGGTCCGCGGAGTAGACGAGCTTGATGTTGTCCTTGGCGGCCGCGGCCTCCGCACCCTTGCGGACGATGTCCCAGAACGTGTCGCCCGGGGCCTGGTGCGTGACCAGCGCGACCGTCATCCGGGGCGTGTCGGCCTTGCCGGCCGACCCGTTGGCGCTGCTCTCCTCCGCCTTCTTGCCGCCCGAGCTGCTGGAGCAGCCGGCGACCAGGAGGGCGGATGCCGCCGCCACCGCTACGAGCGGGGCGATTCTGCGTGAACGGGCGTGAAACGTGCGGTCCATCTTTCCAGCACCTCACTGTGCGACGGGGGAAAGGCAAGGGGACGGCGCGGGGCGCTAGACCCAGCGGGGCCCGGACCGGGAGGTCCGGGTCGTGTGGTGGTGCCGCGGCTGCTTCGTTGGGACGGGATACAAGTCCCTGTTGCACCCGCCTGTCAATACTTTGTTAAGACATCATTTCAGGAGCAGGTCCGAATGTCCGTACATACCCTTGACAGGGGAGAACGGAGAGTCCTACACCTAAGAGGCATCGGGCGCCCCATCGGCCCGCATCCCACGCATCAGGAGCGTCACGCATGCCTGAGTCCGCTGATTCCTTCGACCTCATCACCATGGGACGCATAGGCGTTGATCTCTACCCCCTGCAGACGGGTGTTCCACTCGCACAGGTCGAGTCCTTCGGAAAGTTCCTCGGCGGCTCCGCGTCCAACGTCGCGGTCGCCGCCGCACGGCTCGGCCGGAGCACCGCGGTGATCACCCGTACCGGTCGGGACCCCTTCGGCGGCTACCTCCACCAGGCGCTCAAGGAGTTCGGCGTCGACGACCGCTGGGTCACACCGGTGGATGCGTACCCCACACCGGTCACGTTCTGTGAGCTCTTCCCGCCCGACGACTTCCCGCTGTACTTCTACCGGCAGCCCAAGGCGCCGGACCTGGAGATCCGCACCGACGAACTGGACTTCTTCGCCATCCGCGCGGCACGCGTCTTCTGGATCACCGGCACCGGCCTCAGCGAGGAGCCCAGCCGCTCGGCCACGCTCGCCGCGCTCAAGGCGCGCGGCAGGTCGGGCACCACGGTCTTCGACCTCGACTGGCGCCCCATGTTCTGGAAGGATCCCGACTCCGCGCGCCCGTACTACGCCGAGGCCCTGCGCCACGCCACCGTGGCCGTCGGCAATCTCGACGAGTGCGAGATCGCCACCGGCGTCCGTGAACCCCGCGCCTGCGCACAGGCGTTGCTCGACGCGGGCGTCGAACTCGCCGTCGTCAAACAGGGCCCGGACGGAGTCCTCGCCGTTCACCGGGACGGCACCGTCGCCGAGGTCCCGCCCGTCCCCGTCGAGGTCGTCAACGGCCTCGGCGCGGGAGACGCGTTCGGCGGCTCGCTCTGCCACGGCCTGCTGGCCGGCCTGCCGTTGGAGAAGACCATCCGGTACGCCAACGCGGCCGGCGCGATCGTCGCGTCCCGGCTCGCCTGCTCCTCCGCCATGCCCACCGAGTCCGAGGTCGAGGACCTTCTCGCGCGCGGCTGACCGAGGCCACCCCCGAACGGAGCCCGACTTGAGTATCAGCATCCCCGACCTCGTCACGGTGCGTGCCCGGCACCCGGAGGCCATCGCCGAGGCGGCCGCCCGCCGCGTCCGCCGCCCGCTCATCGGCGACAGCGGCCGGCTGATGATCGTCGCCGCCGACCACCCCGCCCGCGGCGCGCTCGGCGTCGGCGGACACCGGCTCGCCATGGCGAACCGCGCGGACCTCCTCGAACGCCTCTGCGTCGCGCTGTCACGGCCCGGCGTGGACGGCGTGCTCGGCACCGCCGACATCCTCGAGGACCTGCTGCTCCTGGGCGTCCTGGACGGAAAGGTCGTGATGGGCTCCATGAACCGCGGCGGACTCGCCGGGGCGTCCTTCGAGATGGACGACCGCTTCACCGGCCATCGCGCCGAGGACATCGAACGGCTGCGCTTCGACGCCGGCAAGCTCCTGCTGCGCATCGACCACGACGACCCCGGATCACTGGAGACCCTGGAGAGCACCGCCCGCGCCGTGGACGACATGGCGGTCCGCCGACTCCCGCTGTTCGTCGAGCCGTTCGTCTCGCGCCGGGTGGACGGCACGGTCCGCAACGACCTCGGCGCCGAGGCGGTCACCCGTTCCATCGCCATCGCCTCGGGGCTCGGCGGCACCTCCGCCTACACCTGGCTGAAACTCCCCGTCACCGCCGACCCCGACGAGATGGCCCAGGTGCTGGAGACGTCCACCCTGCCCGCGGTGCTGCTCGGCGGAGACGTGGCCGGGGACCAGGAGGGCGCCTACGAGAGATGGCGCAAGGCTCTGCGGCTGCCCACCGTCCAGGGCATGGTCGTCGGCCGGTCCCTGCTGTATCCCGCCGAAGGCAGCGTGGAGACCGCGGTGGACACCGCGGTCGGGCTGCTCTGAACCTCCTTGCGGGAGACCCCGTCGGCCCTGCGCGGCAGCCGCGCGCCTGAACTCCGTGCAGGAGCAACCCGTTTGATGCCCTGCGTACAAGCCGTCCGTCCGAATCCGTGGACGAGCCACCCGTCCGGTCCCGGAGGCGAGTCACCCGCCCGGTCCCGTGCAGGAGCCACTCGTCCGACCGCCAGGACGAGCCACCCGCCCGATCCGCCAGCACGAGCCACCCGCCCGATCCGGCGCACGAGTCACCCGTCCGAACGTCCTTGCCCGAGCCACCCGCCCGATCCCCCTGCAGGAGCCGCCCGATGACCACCGCGCACCACCTCCCCGCGGGCAAGGCCGTGACCGGCGCCTACGCCGTGGACGTGAACCCCGAGTCGGCGGGCTGGGGCCACTCCAGTCTGCGTGTGCTGGAACTGCCGCCCGGCGGCACGCACGTCCTCGACACCGGCGACAGCGAGTGGATCGTGCTTCCGCTGTCCGGCGGGTGCACCGTCTCCGTCGACGGCGAAACGTTCCCCTTGACCGGCCGGGCCGATGTCTTCAGCGGCGTCAGCGACTTCGCGTACGTGCCTCGCGACGCCGGCGTCTCGATCGTCTCCGAGGGCGGCGGACGGTTCGCGCTCACCGGAGCCCGCTGCACCCGTCGGCTGTCCGCGCGCTACGGCCCCGCCTCGAACGTGCCGGTCGAACTGCGCGGCAGCGGAACCTGCTCCCGGCAGGTCAACAACTTCGCCGCCGCGTCCCCCGCCGGAGCCGGCCCGGAGTACGGGTTCGAGTGCGACAGCCTCATCGCCGTCGAGGTGATCACCCCCGGCGGCAACTGGTCCTCCTTCCCTCCGCACAAGCACGACGAGCACCGGCCGGGCACCGAGTCCGAACTGGAGGAGATCTACTACTTCGAGTTCGCCGGCCATCAGGGCACGCCGGGCCTCGGCTACCACCGCGTCTCGCCCTCGGGACCCGGACGCGGCACGGACGTGCTCGCCGAGGTCCGCCACGGGGACGTCGTTCTCGTCCCGTCCGGCTGGCACGGACCGACCATGGCCGTGCCGGGACACCACATGTACTACCTGAACGTCATGGCGGGACCCGGCACCGAGCGCGCCTGGCGTATCTGCGACCACCCCGACCACGCCTGGATCCGCGACACCTGGCCCGGGCAGCCCGTAGACCCCCGACTTCCCCTCTACACCGCCCCCGAGAGGTCCCGATGAGCCCCACCACGCGCCGCCTGACGACCGCCCAGGCCCTGGTGCGCTTCCTGTCCGTCCAGTACAGCGAGCGCGACGGCGTACGCCACCGGCTGATCGCCGGCACCTGGGGCATCTTCGGACACGGCAACGTGGCCGGCGTCGGGCAGGCGCTCCTGGAGGCCGGCGAGGACGCCATGCCCTTCCACCAGGGGCGCAACGAACAGGCCATGGTGCATGCGGCCGTCGCCCACGCCCGCCAGCTCAACCGCCTCTCCGCGCAGGCCGTCACCACCTCGATCGGCCCCGGCGCCACCAACCTCGTCACCGGCGCGGCCCTCGCGACGATCAACCGGCTGCCCGTACTGCTCCTGCCGGGCGACTACTTCGCAGCCCGCTCCGCCGATCCACTGCTCCAGCAACTGGAGCACCCCGTCGAGGCCGACGTCTCCGTCAACGACACACTGCGCCCCGTCTCCCGCTACTTCGACCGGATCACACGCCCGGAGGCACTGATCCCGTCCGCGCTGAGCGCCATGCGGGTCCTGACCGACCCGGCCGAGACCGGCGCCGTCACGCTCGCGCTGCCCCAGGACGTACAAGCGGAGGCGTACGACTGGCCCGAGGCGTTCTTCGCGGAACGCGTGTGGCCGGTACGCCGTCCCGCGCCCGACCCGGTCGAACTCGCCGAGGCCGTACGGGCGATCCGCGCCGCCCGGCGCCCCCTCCTCGTCGCGGGCGGGGGAGTGCACCACAGCGAGGCCGAGGCGGCCCTCCTGGCGTTCGCCGACGCCACCGGCGTCCCGGTCGCCTCCACCCAGGCAGGCAAGGGATCACTGCGCCACGACCATCCCGCCGACCTCGGCGGGATCGGCCACACCGGCACCGCCGTCTGCGACGCCGTCGCGCGCACCGCGGACCTGGTCATCGGCGTCGGCACTCGTTACAGCGACTTCACCACCGCGTCCCGGACGCTGTTCCAGGATCCCGCCGTCCGCTTCGTCAACCTCAACATCACCGGCCTCGACGCCCACAAGCTCGCCGCCCGGCCCCTGGTGGCCGACGCGCGCACCGGCCTGGAGGCGCTGTCCGCGGCCCTCGCCGGTCACCGCGTCGACTCCGCCTACGAGGCCGAGTACCGCGAAGGCAAACGCCGTTGGGAGGAGATCGTCGAGGCCGCCTTCCGCGCGCCGGACGAGCACGCGGTCCCGACCCAGACGCAGGTACTCGGCGTCCTGGACTCCGTCGTCGGCGACGACGACGTGATCGTCAACGCGGCCGGATCACTGCCCGGCGACCTCCACAAACTGTGGCGGGCCCGCGGCCCGCGCCAGTACCACCTGGAGTACGGCTACTCCTGCATGGGTTACGAGATCCCGGCCGCCGTCGGGGTCCAGCAGGCCGCGCCGGACACCCCGGTCTGGGCACTGGTCGGAGACGGCACGTACCTGATGATGCCCACCGAGATCGTCACCGCCGTCCAGGAGCACCTGCCCGTCAACATGGTGCTGATCCAGAACCACGGATACGCCTCCATCGGAGGCCTGTCCGAGGAGACCGGCGGCGAGCGCTTCGGAACCGCCTACCGCTACCGCGCCCCCGACGGCACCTTCTCCGGCGACCCGCTCCCGGTGGACCTCGCCGCCAACGCCGCCAGCCTCGGCATGGACGTCCTCCGCGCCAAGACCGTGGGCGAACTCCGCCACGCCCTCGCCGAAGCGCGCGGCTCGCAGCGGCCGACCTGCGTGTTCGTCGAGACCGACCCGACGCCCACCGCCCCGGCGGCCGAAGCCTGGTGGGACGTGCCCGTCGCGGAGGTCGCCTCCCGCGAACCCGCCGTGCGCGCCCGTGAACGCTACGACCGTCGCGCCGCCGACCGCCGGCACCACCTCTGAACTCCCCGCCGTCCAAGGGCCCACCGGGGGCCCGGTGGACCGACCGTCAGGAGGACATGATGCCAAGGGGGCGCGCCCGGCAGGCCGCCGGATCCCCGCGGGCGACGACCGCCGTCCCGCCCGCGGACCTCGACTTCACGCTCGACCGGAACAGTCCCGTTCCGCTCTACTACCAGCTCGCACGGCAGTTGGAGGCAGCGATCCAGCGGGGCACGCCCGCCGCCGGAAGCCTGCTCGGGAACGAGGTCGAACTCGCGGGACGCCTCGGCCTGTCCCGCCCCACCGTCCGCCAGGCCATCCAGACCCTGGTCGACAAGGGGCTTCTGGTCCGCCGGCGCGGCGTGGGGACGCAGGTCGTGCACAGCCAGGTGAAGCGCCCGCTGGAACTCACCAGCCTCTACGACGACCTGGAGAGCGCGGGCCAGCGCCCCACGACCCTCGTCCTGCACAACGCGGTCGAGCCGGCGGACGCCGAGGTCGCCGCCGCCCTCGGCATCGCGGAGGGGCACGGAGTCCACCGCCTGGAACGACTGCGCCTCACCCACGGCCGGCCTGTGGCGGTCCTGTGCAACCACATCCCCGAGGGACTCATGGACCTCGACACCGCCCGACTGCAGTCGACCGGGCTGTACCGCATGATGCGTGCCGCCGGCATCACCCTGCACAGCGCCCGCCAGTCGGTCGGCGCCCGCTCGGCCGGCGCCGGCGAAGCGGAACGCCTGGACGAGCCTGCCGGCGCGGCCCTGCTCACCATGCGGCGCACCGCGTACGACGACACCGGCCGCGCTGTCGAGTACGGCACCCACATCTACCGCGCCTCGGGGTACGCCTTCGAGTTCCAGCTGCTCATCCGGCCCTGAGCGCGAAACGCGGGGCCGCAGTGGAACGCGGAGAGGGTGACGGGCGGCCGGGAGGCCGGAGCGCGCGGTGCGCGGCCATCGTTCCGGCGCCGGACCCAGAGGAGCGGGAGGGGCGGTGCGACGCCGTACGCCCGGGGGCCGCGGACCCGGGCTCAGACGCCCTCGCGGGCGGCCTCGCGGCGCTGCCGCTTGCCCAGCGGCGCCTGGGACAGGTCCTCGGCCTGCGACCTCAGGTTCTTGTAGCCGTACCCGCGTTCGCCGAGCCGGGCCCTCGCGGCTTGCTCGGCGCGTTCGGTCGCCCCCAGGATGTCCTCCTCGGCGTCCCCCGAGTCGAGGAAGCGGAAGGTGAAGGCGGGGCGTGCGGCGATGTCATAGCTGAGGTGACCCTCGGGGGTGAACGCCGCGCGCAGGACGTCGTGCTCGGCCGCCCGTGCCAGGAGTTCGGCCCGCTGGTCGGTGCCGAGCCCGTCGAAGACACCGCGAACGGTGATGCGGAAGGTGCGCGTACTCATGACGCGACCCTAATCACCGCCGCCGTCGTGGCTCCAGCGGGTTTTCGCGGACGCGAGGTGCCCGCACCTCTTCGGGCCCTCTTCGGGAGGCACAGCCACCCCCGCGCCGTCTGCCCACTCGTCCTCAGTCCTGCCGTCCCCCGGCGAAGCCCCGCCCCGCGCCCCGCGGGGATCCGGTCATGCGAGGCTCACCCAGGCACCCCGATCGGCGGAGCGTGCCATCGCGTCGAGCGTCCTTGCGCTGTGCACCGCGTCGTCGAGCGTCGCTCCGTACGGAGTGCCGTCCTCGATGGACCGCAGGAAGTGGTGCGCCTCGATGACCTTGAGGTCGTCGTAGCCCATGCTGTTGGCCGCGCCGGGCTGGAAGGCGGCGTACTCGCCGTGTCCGGGACCGACGTACACCGTGCTGACCGGCTGGTCCTGGTAGGCCGTGCCCCGGCTGACCGCGAGCTCGCCCATGCGGCGGAAGTCCCAGAACACCGCGCCCCGGGTGCCGTGCACCTCGAAGCCGTAGTTGTTCTGCTCGCCCACCGAGACCCGGCACGCCTCCAGCACGCCCCGGGCGCCGGAGACGAAGCGCAGCAGACAGCTGACGTAGTCCTCGTTCTCCACGGCGCCGAGCTCGCCGCCCGCCGCGCGTGCGTGGCCGGCCGTCGCACCCGCCGGACGTGCCCGTCGCGGCAGGAAGACCGCGGTGTCCGCGGTGAGCGCCTCGATCTCGCCGAGCAGGTGCCGGGCCAGGTCCACGCCGTGCGAGGCCAGGTCGCCCAGGACGCCGCTGCCGCCGCGCTCCCTCTCGTAGCGCCAGGTCAGTGCCCCCTCAGGGTGTGCGGCGTAGTCGCTGAGGAGCCGGATGCGGACATGGGTGACGGTGCCGATCCCGCCGGAGGAGATCAGTTCGCGGGCGGCGACGACGGCGGGCGCGTTGCGGTAGTTGAAGCCGACGGTGCCCTGTACCCCGGCCTCGGCCGCCGCCTGCGACACCGCGCGGGCGTCCGCGGCGGTGAGCCCCACCGGCTTCTCGATCCAGAGGTGCTTGCCGGCCTCGGCCATGGCCACGCCGATCTCGCGGTGCAGGAAGTTCGGTGCGGCGATGCTCACCGCCTCGACGCGCGGGTCGGCGGCGACGGTACGCCAGTCGCGGGTGCCCGTGGCGAAGCCGTACCGTGCGGCCGCCTCCTCGGCGCGGCCCGGCACCTCGTCCGCCACGGCGACCAGCTCGGGCCGCAGCGTGAGCCCGGGGAAATGGTGCGGCACGCGTGCGTAGGCCTGGGTGTGCACCCGTCCCATCCAGCCGAACCCCACGACCGCAACGCCGAGCGTACGCATCATGACTGCCCCTCTTTGGACCGGTCCAAAACACTTTTGGGCCCACACTGGGCTCCATCAGCGCACGTGTCAACCCTCCAATCACCCTTTGACAAGCCTGCCACCGTTGTGGAACGGTCCAGACCATGAGAGCGCCGACGATCCGTGACGTCGCCGAGCGGGCCGGGGTGTCGAAGTCGCTGGTCTCCCTCGTGCTGCGCGGCTCCGACCAGGTCCGCGAGGAGAAGCGGCAGGCCGTGCTGGCCGCCGTCGAGGAACTCGGCTACCGCACCAACGCCGCGGCCCGCAGCCTCAGCGAGCGCCGCACCCGCACTGTCGGCGTGCTGCTCAACGACATGCGCAACCCCTGGTTCGTCGAACTGCTCGACGGCCTGAACTCCCGGCTGCACGACTCCGGTCTGCACACGCTGCTCGCCGACGGCCATCTCGGCCGGCGCCTCGGCGAGGACCTCACCCGCACGTTCATGGACCTGCGCGTCGACGGTCTGATCGCCGTCGGCACCCTCCCGCCCTCCGAGGCGCTGCGGGCCGCGGCGGCACGGGTCCCCACGGTGGTGGCCGGTGCACGGGAACCCGAACTGCCCGGCGTGGACATCGTCGCCAACGACGACGAGCGCGGCGCCCGGCTCGCCACCGAGCACCTCCTCGGCCTCGGACACCGCCGCGTCGCCCACATCGCGGGGGAGGGGACGGTCGGTGAACTGCGCCGCCGCAGCTTCGAGACGGTCATGCGCGAGCACGGGCTCGACCGGGAGGCGGTCGTGGAGCGGGGCGACCTGACGGAGGAGGGCGGGTACCGGGCCATGGTCCGGCTGCTCGCGGCCCGCGAACGGCCCACCGCCGTCTTCGCGTTCAACGACATGGCCTGCGTCGGCGCACTCTCGGCCGCCGAGGAGCTGGGCCTCCAGGTGCCCCGCGACCTCTCCCTCGTCGGCTACGACAACACCTACCTCGCGCGCCTGCGCCACCTGTGGCTCACCACCGTGGACAGCGCGGGCCACGACGTCGGCCGCCGCGCCGCGCAGCGTCTGCTCGACCGGATCGCCGAGCCCGCCCGCCCCGCGTCGCTCGTCCTCGCCGACCCCGTTCTCGAAGTCCGGGGCACGACCGCGCGGGTCAGTCGCTCTTGAGCTCGTCGAGCCGGACGCTTGAGCTCGTCGAGCCGGACGCGTCCGGGTTGAGGCGGACTCCGGGCCGCCGGTGGGCGAGGGTCTCCGCGTGGAACGCGTCCGTGCGACCGGCGTTGACGAGGCCGACGGCGAGGGGCTGTTGCGTGGTCGTGCGGCGTCTCCGAACATCACTCGGCGATACAGCGATACAGCAAAACGGCGATTCAGCGATTCGACGATTCGGCGATCTGGGCCCGCGGGCGTCTGGAAGGCGGCAGGGACCCCCTCCGGCGGCGGGCCGTCGGAGGGGGCGGCCCGGGGGAGGAGACCGTCATCGCCCCGTACCTGGTGGTGCGCGGCACCGCGGTCGCTCCGGCGGGTGGCTGGACCGCCGCCGAGGCTGGACGGCGCCCCGTCGCATGGCTAGTGTGATCAGCGAATAGTCAATTTGTTGAGTATGCGTATGAGGATGAGGTGGGCGTGATGGATTCCTTCCGCAAGGCCGTGGAGGCCGGTGACCTCGCCGCGGTCGAGGACATGCTGGCCGACGACGTCGTCTTCCACAGCCCCGTCGCCTTCAAGCCCTACCCCGGGAAGGCGATCACCGCGGCCATCCTCCGCGGCGTCACGCGCGTCTTCACCGACTTTCGCTACGTCCGCGAGATCGGCGGCGCGGACGGCCGCGACCACGCGCTCGTCTTCGAGGCGAAGGTCGGCGACAAGAAGATCACCGGCTGTGACTTCCTCCACTTCGACGAGGACGGGAAGATCGACGACTTCATGGTCATGGTCCGCCCGCTGTCCGCCGCCCAGGCGCTCTCCGAGGCGATGGGAGCCCAGTTCGACCGGATCGCCCGGGAGGCGGCCGGCGCGTGACGTCGGGCGGCCCCGGCCCCCGGCCCGCCCCGTGCGCACGCGGGCCGCGTTCCGGTGTCGGCGGACGGGTTTGACGCGAAGGCGCGCGGCTACCCGCGCGTTGTGACATCGACGACTTCCCGGCAGGAGCTCATCCGGTTCCTGGAGGACCGCTTCGCCTGCGCCCAGGCGTGCACCGAGTGCGCCAGGGTCTGCGCGCTGCGCGCGAGCCTCATGGATCCGGACGGGCCCAAGGAACAGGATCTCGTACGCCGCAAGGGCATCCGGTGCACGGAAGTGTGCGACGCGACCTGTCTGGTGCTGTCCGAGGGGATGCACCGGGACGAGGCCGTCGTCCGCTCCCAGGTGGAATGGTGCCGTGACGTCTGTCTGGAGGGCGCCCGGGTCTTCGACGAGTACGACGGTGCGCAGGACGCGGCGAAGGAGTGCCGTGCGTGCGCGCAGGCGTGCGCGGACTTCTTGGCAGTCCTGGGCTGAGCGGGGCCCGGGCCGTCCTGCGCCGAGTGCTGTGCGGGCCGGTCCGGGCCGAGCGCCGTCCCGGCCGGTCCGGGCCGAGCCCCCCGAAGCCGCCCGCCTGCCCGCTCGGGCGCCCGTGGAGCGGCACGGCGGGACGGGACCGGAACTCTCGGGCCGGAACGGCACTCCGGACGACGACGGAACCCTGGCCGACGACCGGCGCCCCGGTTCGCAGATCAGCCCGGCTCCACCAGTGGCCGCCCCGCGCGGACGTTCCAGCGCCCCGATCGCCCGCTGAACTCCGTGGCGGTCAGGGGCGGTACGTCGACGCGCCAGAAGGCCGCGTCCGGCGCCCCCAGAACCCGCACCAGCGCGGCCCGTACGACCTCCGGTTCCACCACGGCCACCGTCCGGCCCGACGCCTGCGCGGTGCCGTCCAGCCAGCCGGCCACCCGGTCGCAGAACGCCCGTACCGACTCGCCGCCGTGCGGCGCGGCCCCGGGGTCCGCCAGCCACCCCGCCACCGCCTCGGGCTCCTCCGCGCTCACCTCTGCCAGCGTGGCACCGCGCCAGCGGCCCACGTCGAGGCCGGCCAACTCCGGTGCGTCCGGGGCGCCTTCGAGGCCGAGCGCGTCGGCGGTCTGGCGACAGCGCACGGCGGGGGAGACCCACAGCCGCTCCGCGGCCGGCAGCTGTCCCGCCGCCCGCGCGTGTCGCAGTCCCGACGCGTCGAGCGGACGTCCGTCGTCGAAGCGGGCCTCGCGCAGCGCGGCGCCGAGCGCGGCTGAGATCAAGATCACTCGGCTTGTCATGTCCTCACTCTCATGGATTCTCGTGGTGGCCACGGGCCCGAAAAGCCTTGTGGGGCAAGGGAATCCGCCGCACACCCGGTCCGTGGGGCGCGCCCCACGCTCCCCTGTGCGCCCTTGGCCGGAGCCCGCCGACGCGGTACCGTCGCGTCGAAATCGACGACGGCTCGGCGGAAGCCCGGTGGAAATCCGGCACGGTCGCGCCACTGTAAGCCCAGCACGAACCCCCCTCGCCAGGGGCGGTGAGGGCAGGGCAAGTCAGACCCGCGGCTGTCGTCCAGTGCACCACCGGAATGGGACGCGAGTTCCCCAGGAGGTTCTGCCCCATGGCGCAGTCCGTCGCTCAGCCGACCGCCACACCCACCGCGGTACCCGCCAAGCTGCCGATCGGTGCGATCGCCCCCTGGGCGGTCTTCTTCGGCATCCTGATGCTGGTCCTGCTCTACTTCGTCGGCGCCGAACAGGGCGCCACCGCAGTCGTGTCCGGCGAGAACGTCCACGAGTGGGTCCACGACGCCCGCCACCTGCTCGGCTTCCCGTGCCACTGACGGCCACGGGACGTACGAGCCGATGAATTCCGCAATCGTGAGAAACCTGTTGGTGCGTGGCATGCTCGCGGGACTCGCCGCGGGCCTGCTCGCCCTGGTCGTCGCCTACTTCCTGGGCGAGCCGCGCGTCGACTCGGCGATCGGCTACGAAGAGGCGCACTCCCACGCGCACGAGCACGGCGTGGAAGCGGTGTCCCGCACGATGCAGTCCACCGGCGGCCTGGCCACCGGCGTCCTCGTCTACGGGGTCGCGTTCGGCGGTATCGCCGCTCTCGCGTACTGCTTCGCGCTCGGCAGGATCGGCCGCTTCGGGCCACGGGCGAGCGCGCTGCTGCTGTCGGTGGCGGGCCTGCTCGCGGTCTACGTCGTGCCGTTTCTGAAGTACCCGGCCAACCCGCCGTCGGTCGGCGATCCCGACACCATCGGGAAGCGCACGACCCTGTACTTCCTGATGATGCTGCTCAGCGTGCTGCTGGCGGTCGCGACCGTGATCCTGGGCAAGCGCCTCGCGCCGCGCCTGGGCAACTGGAACGCGACGATCGCGGCGGGCGCGTTCTTCGTCCTCACGATCGGTCTCGCCTTCGCGTTCCTGCCGGCCGTGAACGAGGTTCCGAAGGACTTCTCGGGCACCCTGCTCTGGCAGTTCAGGCTCGCGGCCCTCGCCATCCAGCTGACCCTGTGGACCGCCTTCGGGCTCGTCTTCGGGTTCCTGGCGGAACGGGTGCTGGCGCCGAAGCCGGCCGCCGCAGGCAGTCAGGAGGTCACCGCGGGGGCGACTCCCGTGGCCCACTGAGCGGTGACGGAAGGGCGGTCCCGGTCCTCGACGGGGGTCGCCCTCCTTCGTGCACCGGACGTCAGGCCGGCCGGATCAGCGACTCGAAGCCGTCCGGCAGCGCCGTGAGGCCGACGTCGAAGTGCTCGTCGATCTCCGTGTCGTCGGCGGCGCGGGCCGGCATGTTGTGATCGGGCGATTCGGGCGCCGGTCCGCGGCTGCGGCTCTGCGAGCCCGGCCGCACCACCGCCGGGCTCAGCGCATGCCCGATGGTGAACGCGACGCTCGGCCGGGGCGAGGAACTGCACGCCGTCAATGTCCGGCCGGTGGAGCGGCTGGTGGACGGGCAGAACAAGACGCTCGAGCCACCGCGCCTGGTCCAGCTCGGCACCATCCACGGGGACGGGCCCGTCCCCCCGGGGCACCTTCATCGACGAGCGGTCCGGCCGATCCGCGACAGCCCCGTCCCCGGTCCAAGTCGGTGGCGGCCGGTTGGTGCTCGACGCCGCGCGCGCCGGTGAACTCGACGGTGTGGTGCTGCGCCTCACCGACACCATCGGGCCGCACCCCCGCCGAGAGCTTCTTCGATGCCCTGGCCGCGCGACTGCGCGACGAGCCGGCTCCCGCGGACCTGACGCCGGTGACTGGGGCGGGGGGAGGAGTGGCCGTGGTCGCCGAAGGGGGCCCCGGGAAATCCCCCTGACGCGTCATCAGCATTCCCAAGTTCTGCAACACGTTCTACTCTGTGCGCCGACCAGCCGGGAGAACCAGCTCGGGCACCGGGCAACAGGAGGCGCCGTGCATCTCGAATACACGCTGGAGCAGCAGCGTCTGCGCACCGAACTGCGCGACTACTTCGTCCAGTTGGTGCCCGACAACGCCTACGCCCGGTACGCCGACCCCGCCTCGCAGAAGCGCTTCTACCGCGAGACCGTCCGACGTCTGGGCGCGGACGGCTGGCTCGGCGTCGGATGGCCGAAGGAGTACGGCGGGCGCGGGCTGACCCCCATGGAACAGTTCATCTTCTTCGACGAGGCGGCCCAGGCGGGCGTGCCCCTGCCCCTGATGGCCCTCAACACCGTCGGCCCGACGATCATGCAGTTCGGGACGGAGGAGCAGAAGTCCCACTTCCTGCCCAGGATCCTCTCCGGCGAGATCGACTTCGCGATCGGCTACAGCGAGCCCGACGCCGGCACCGACCTCGCCGCGCTGAAGACCAAGGCGGTCCGCGACGGCGACGGCGACTACGTCGTGAACGGGCAGAAGATCTGGACGACGAACGGCGACACCGCCGACTGGGTCTGGCTCGCCGTCCGCACCGATCCCGACGCCCCGCCCCACAAGGGCATCACCATGCTCCTGGTGCCGACCTCCGACCCCGGCTACTCGTGCACGCTGATCAACACACTCGCCTCGCACGACACCACCGCCAGCTACTACGAGAACATCCGGGTCCCCGTCACCCGCCGGGTCGGCGAGGAGAACAAGGGTTGGCGGCTGATCACCAACCAGCTCAACCACGAACGCGTGACGCTCGCCGCGCACGGCACCATGGCGATCCGGGCCCTGCACGACGTGCAGCGCTGGGCGATGGAGACCAAGCTCACCGACGGCCGCCGCGTGGCCGACCTCCCGTGGGTGCGCCGTCGGCTCGCGCAGACCCACACCCGGCTCGACGCCATGAAACTGCTCAACTGGAGGATGGTGAACGCCGTCCAGGAGGGCACCCTCACCCCGCAGGACGCCTCCGCGGTCAAGGTGTACGGCTCCGAGTCGCGCCGCGACGCGTACGCCTGGCTGATGGAGATCGTCGCCGCGCCCGGGGTGCTCAAGGAGGGTTCCGCGGGAGCCGTCCTGCACGGCGAGCTCGAACGTGGCTACCGCTCCGCGGTGATCTTCACCTTCGGTGGCGGCAACAACGAGATCCAGCGCGAGATCATCTCGTGGATCGGACTGGGGATGCCCCGGGTCCGGCGTTAGCCTGACACGGTGGAGAGCACGTTCCCGGGCGACCCGGGACTCTTCGGTCCCCGCTCCGTGACCTGGCAGATGCACGGCGACCCGATGATGTGGGTCGCCGGCATCCGCGCGCTGTACCTCCAGGCCCTGCACCCGCGCGTCGTGCGCGGGGTGACGCAGAACTCCGACTTCCGGCGCGACGCCTGGGGCCGGCTGATGCGCACCGCGAGCTTCGTCGGCACGACGACGTACGGCACCGGTGAGGCTGCCGAGAAGGCAGGGGCGAGGGTACGAAAGATTCACAGCATGCTCACGACCACCGATCCCGACACGGGGGCGCGCCACCCGGTCGACGACCCCGGGCTGCTGCTGTGGGTGCACTGCGCCGAGATCGACTCCTACCTCCACGTGCTGCGACGCTCCGGCTTCCGGCTGACGGACGAGCAGGCCGACCGGTACGTCGCCGAACACCTGGTAAGCGCGCGACTGGTCGGGCTCGACCCCGCGGACGTACCCGCGAGCCGGGTCGAGCTGGCCGCCTACTTCGACACGATGCTTCCGGAGCTCGCGGCGGGTCCCGAGGCCCGGGAGGTGGACGCCTTCCTGCGGCGTCCGCCCGTCCACCCGCTGCTGCTCCCGGCGCGCGCCGTGCTCTGGCGGCGCGTGGCACAGCTGGCGTACGCCTCTCTGCCGCCGTACGCCCACGAGTTGTACGGCAGGCCCGCACCGCCGCCCGCCTCGGTGACCCGGCACCTGCGCGTCACGGGCACCGCCCTGCGCTGCGTTCCCGCACGTCTGCGCTGGCAACTCCCGCCCAAACACATTCTGCGCGCCATGTCACGGCTCGGCCCCGGCTCGCGCCCCGCACCATACAAAGTCGGCAGACGGCTCGCCATACTGGACGGGCCGGGGGAGGGCGCGGGCTGAGCAGTGACGGGGGCGATCACACGAGATGGCGGACTCCAGGCTGATCCAGGGCCGGTACCGGCTGCTCGATCTGATCGGGCGCGGCGGCATGGGCGAGGTGTGGCGTGCGCGCGACGAGTCACTGGGCCGGCAGGTCGCCGTCAAGTGCCTCAAGCCGCTGGGACCGCACCACGACCCTTCCTTCACGCGTGTCCTGCGCGAGAGGTTCCGCCGCGAGGCCCGCGTCGCCGCCGCCCTCCAGCACCGTGGTGTGACCGTGGTCCACGACTTCGGCGAGTCCGACGGAGTGCTGTACCTGGTGATGGAGCTGCTGGACGGGCGCAACCTCAGCCAGCTCCTGGATGACAACAAACACCATCCACTGCCGGTCGCCGACGTGGTGGACGTCGCCGACCAGGTGGCCGCGGCGCTGGCCTACACCCACCAGCAGGGCATCGTGCACCGCGACCTGAAGCCCGCGAACATCATGCGGCTGGCCGACGGTACCGTGAAGATCTGCGACTTCGGCATAGCCCGCCTCGGCCACGACATCGGCTTCACCTCCCGGCTGACCGGCACCGGCATCGCGATGGGCACGCCGCACTACATGTCGCCGGAGCAGATCAGCGGCTCCCATGTCGACCAGCGCAGCGACCTGTACTCGTTCGGGTGCGTGCTCTACGAGATCGCCACCGGGGCACCGCCGTTCGACCTCGACGACGCGTGGGCGGTCCTCGTCGGCCACCGCGACACACCCCCCGAGGCGCCGCGCAGCCACCGCGCCGAACTGCCCGAGTACGTCGAGCGGATCATCCTGGACCTGCTCGCCAAGCAGCCCGAGGAGCGCCCCCAGGACGCCCGCGAGCTGGCCCGCCGCATCGGCGCGGGCCGCGCCACCCCGATGTACGTGCCGACGGTGGTCAGCCCGGCGGTCACAGGCCGCCGTGCCGTGGCGCCCTCGACACAGACGCGCCCCGAGCAGCCGCCGTCCCGCGAACCCCGGCTCCCGTCCTGGACCCGTGGCATGACCACCGGCCACAAGGCCGCCGGAGCCGGACTGCGCAGCACCCCGCCGGACGCGTCGGCGGGCCTCACCGGAGACTGGATCGCCCGGCCCTCGACGGCCGTGACGACACGGCCCGCGGCCCGCGAACGCCCCGCCCCGTCACCGGAGTTGATCACCACACTGGCGGGGCGGCACAACGCCGGGCTGAGCCTCGGGCGGCTCGGCCGGTGGACCGAGGCGGGCGAAGTGCACCGCGCCGTCGCCGCCGAACGCGAGCACGCCCTCGGCCCCGACCACCCCGACACGCTCGCCAGCCGCTACGAGGTCGGCTTCACGCTCAGCCGCACCGGGCGCCCCGCCGACGCGCTGAGCGAGTACGCGCACGTCGCGGAGGCCAGAGAGCGCGTGCTCGGTGCCGACCACCCCGACACCCTCGCCGCGCGTCAGGAAATGGCCTACGTGCTCGGCCAGTTGGGCCGCCACTTCGAGGCACACCAGACCTATACGTCGGTGCTCGCCGCCCGTGAGCGGGCCATGGGCGCAGACCACCCCGACACGCTGCGCTGCCGCCACAACCTCGCCTTCAACCTGAGCAGGCTCGGACGGCTGGAGGACTCGTACCGCATGGCGAACGAGGTCGCCGCCGCCCGGGCCCGCGTCCTCGGCCCCACCCACCCCGACACCCTCGTCACCCGGTACGAGGTCGCCTACGCCCTCGGGCAGCTGGGCCACTGGCCCGAAGCGCTCCACGCCTACGAGGAAGTGGCCGACGCGCGCGCCCAGGCGCTGGGGCCCGACCACCCCGACACCCTCGCCGCCCGCTACGAGGTGGGCATCAGCCTCGGCAGGCTCGGGCGCAGCGCACAGGCCCTGACGCTCTACCGCGACCTGATCGACGACCGCGTCCGCGTGCAGGGCCCGACCCACCCCGAGACCCTGCGCGCCCGGCACGGCCTGGGGGTGAACCTGGGCCGCTTGGGCCGCTGGGAGGAGGCGCTCGCGGAGTCCCGTGACGTGTGCGCGATCCGCGAACGCGTCCTCGGCCCCGACCACCCGGACACCCTCGTCAGCCGCAGGGAGGTCGCCGTCGGCCTGGGCTGGCTCGGCCGCTGGGCCGACGCCCTCACCGAGTACCGCGCCGTCGCCGCCGCCCGCGAACGTGTCCTCGGCCCCGACCACCCCGACACCCTCGGCAGCCGCAACGACGAGGCACACTGCCTGGAGCAGCTGGGACGCGGCCAGGAGGCCGTCGAGCTGTACCGCAGGGTGGCGGCGTTACGCCAGCAGCGGGCGTCCGGCGGCCACTGACCGGGGAGTCGCGGCCTCACCGGTCACCGCACCCCCGTGGTGACGGGGCAGCGTGTCGGGAGCGCCGGTCACCGTGCCCCGGTGGCGGCCGGGCGGCGTGTCGGGGGCGTCCGGCCCCGTGCTCCGGTGGCGCCGGACGGCGTGTCGGGAGCGCCGGTCAGCGTACCTCGGTGGCGGCCGGGCGGCGAGTCGGCGCCGCCGAGCACCGGACGCTCGCCCTCCGCTGAACGGCGAGTCAGCACCGCCCCCGCCCGCTCGGGCGCCCGCCGCTTGCCGCGCACCCCTGGCCGACGTAGATCATCACGTGCTACGAAGAACCATGCCTGCACACGAGGGATACGACGCCGTGATCGTCGGCGGTGGCCACAACGGACTGGTCGCCGCCGCCTACCTGGCCCGGGCCGGACGGTCCGTGCTGGTTCTGGAACGTCTGGGGAACACCGGCGGCGCGGCCGTCTCGACCCGTCCGTTCGCCGGAGTCGACGCGCGCCTCTCGCGCTATTCGTACCTGGTCAGCCTGCTGCCCCGGAAGATCGTCCGGGACCTCGGCCTCGACTTCCGGGTCCGCGGGCGCACCATTTCCTCCTACACCCCCGTCGAGCGCGACGGCCGGCCCACCGGGCTGCTCGTCGGCGGCGGCGAGCGGCGCACCCGCGAGGCGTTCGCGCGGCTGACCGGCTCCGACCGCGAGTACGAGGCCTGGCAGCGCTTCTACGGCATGACCGGCCGCGTCGCCGAGCGGGTGTTCCCGACGCTCACCGAACCCCTGCCCACGCGCGAGGAGCTGCGCGCCCGCGTCGACGACGAGGACGCCTGGCGGATGCTCTTCGAGGAGCCGGTCGGCGCCGCGGTGGAGGAGTACTTCGCCGACGACCTGGTCCGCGGTGTCGTCCTCACCGACGCCCTGATCGGGACCTTCGCGGACGCCCACGACTCCTCGCTGCGGCAGAACCGCTGTTTCCTCTACCACGTGATCGGCGGCGGCACCGGGGCCTGGGACGTGCCGGTCGGCGGCATGGGGGCGCTCACCGACGCGATCGTCGGCGCTGCCCGCAACGCCGGTGTCACGATCGCCACCGGCCACGAGGCGATCCGCGTCGAGACGGACGGCACGTCCGCGGAGGTCACCTACCGGACCGCCGACGGCGAGGGCGTCGTCGCGGCCCGGCACGTCCTCGTCAACGCGTCGCCCCAGGAGCTCGCCCACCTCACCGGCGACGAGTCGCCCACCCCGGCCGAGGGCGCCCAGCTCAAGGTGAACATGCTGCTCAAACGGCTGCCCCGGCTGCGTGACAGCGCCGTCGACCCGCGCGAGGCGTTCTCCGGGACCTTCCACATCGCCGAGGGGTACCAGCAGCTGGCGACCGCCCACGCGCAGGCCGCGTCCGGAGAGCTGCCCGCCGCGCCGCCCTCCGAGATCTACTGCCACTCGCTCACCGACCCGAGCATCCTCGGCCAGGACCTCGTCGACCAGGGCTACCAGACCCTCACCCTGTTCGGCCTGCACACTCCGGCCCGGCTCTTCGAACGGGACAACGACGCGGTGCGGGACGAGCTGCTGAAGTCGACGCTGGCGCAGCTGGACGCCCATCTCGCGGAGCCGCTGGCCGACTGCCTGGCCACCGACGCCGACGGCCGCCCGTGCATCGAGGCGAAGACCCCGCTCGACCTGGAGCGCGACCTGCGGCTGCCGGGCGGCAACATCTTCCACCGCGACCTCGCCTTCCCGTACACGCAGGAGGGCACGGGCCGCTGGGGCGTCGAGACCCGGCACGCCAACGTGCTGCTGTGCGGAGCGGGGGCGGTGCGCGGCGGCGGAGTGAGCGGAGTTCCCGGACACAACGCTGCGATGGCCGTGCTGGAGGAGGCCGGCCGGCAGAGCTGACGGGCGGGGGCGGTGCCGCCCGGGCGCTCTCGCATGCGTGTCGTCCGCGCCGCTCTCGCGAGCGTGCCGGCCGGGCGCTCCGACGGGCGTGCCGGCCCGGCACTTCCACGAACGTGCCGACCGGAACGCTTCTAGGACCTTCTGGCCGGGTACGGCGACGACCCTGCCGGCCGGAACGGAGACGGCTGCTCGGGCCGGGTACGGCGACGGCTGTCCGGGCCGGGCGCGGTGACGTCCGTGCGGGCCAGGACCGGGTGCCCGCTACGGGCGCGTCCCGCCCGGGCGGTCCACGAGCGTGCCGCCCGCACTGCGGCCGGCGCCCCGCGTCCCGCCCGGGCGGTCGGCACACCCGTCACCTGCGAGCCGTCAGTCCCGGGACGCCACCCACCCGACCGCCTCGATCCGTGCGGCGTCCGCCGGGCGTGCCTCGTCGAAGAAGACACGGTCGCCGCTCTCGACCCGCTGGCCGTCGACGTAGGCGCCCCGTCCGACGTACAGGCGGTCGGTCGTGTACCGCCAGCGCAGCGTGAGCCGTGGCGCCTGCGGCACCTGGGCGACGAGCCGGTGCCACACGCGTCCGGACCAGCCGGTGGCCGTACCGGCCGGATGCTCCTGAGACTCCTCCCCGGGCGCCACCGTGGTGAACGGCACCGGTTGCCAGGTGGCTCCGTCGTCGGTCGAGGACTCCAGGAAGAGGAGGTCCGACTGTGGTTCGGTGTCCCACCACAGGGCGCAGCGCAGACGGGCGGGGTTTGCGCCGGTGTCGAGCGGGGGCAGGGTCAGGGTGGCCGTCGTGGCGTTCGCCGTACCGGAGAACCAGGACGTACGTCCGCGGGCGGGGCGGACCGGCACGGCCCGTGCCAGGTTGGTCGCGGCGGCGACCCGGGGAGCGGAACCGGATCGCCAGGTGCGCACCGGGTGCACGGAGTTGCCGAGGACGACGAGGAAGGAGTCGGTCGTCGGGTCGAGGACGATCGAGGTGCCGGTGAAGCCGGTGTGGCCCGCCGTGCGCGGGGTTGCCATCGCGCCCATGTACCAGTGCTGGTAGAGCTCGAAGCCGAGGCCGTGCTCGTCGCCGGGGAAGGCCGTGTTGAAGTCCGTGAACATCAGGTCGACGGTCTCCCGCCGCAGGATGCGGGCCTTGCCGTACGTGCCGCCGTTCAGCAGTGTGCGGCCGAGGACCGCGAGGTCCCAGGCGCAGGAGAAGACACCCGCGTGCCCCGCCACTCCGCCGAGGGAGTAGGCGTTCTCGTCGTGCACCTCGCCCCACACGAGGCCGCGGTTCAGCCCCGACCAGGGAAGCCGTGCGTCCTCGGTGGCGGCGATCCGCGGCTTCCAGGAGGCGGGCGGGTTGTAGCGGGTGCGGCTCATGCCCAGCGGCGCGGTTATCTCGTCGTGCAGGAGCACGTCGAGGGTGCGGCCGGTGACCTTCTCCAGGACCAGCTGCAGTGAGATCAGGTTCAGGTCGGAGTAGAGGTAGACGGTGCCGGGCGGGTTGAGGGGCTTCTCGTCCCAGATGAGCTTGAGTTTTCCCTCGTGCGTCGGCGCGTTGTACAGGGGGATCCAGGCGCGGAACCCGGAGGTGTGCGTGAGGAGCTGACGGATGGTGACGTCCTGTTTGCCGCCGCCCGCGAACTCGGGGAGGTAGGAGGCGACGGTCGCCTCCAGCTCCAGCGCGCCGCGCTCCATCTGCTGCACCGCGAGGATGGAGGTGAACAGCTTCGACACGGAGGCGAGGTCGTAGACGGTGTCCTCGGTCGCCGGGATCTGCTGGTCCGCCGGGAACTCCACGCCGGTGTCCGTCTTGTCGTCGTACGCCGAGTAGCGCACGGCCATGCCGATCGGCCGGTGCAGGGCCACCGTCGAGCCGCGTCCGGCGAGGAGCACCGCTCCCGCGTACCAGGGGTGCCGGGGCGAGGGCGCGAGGAACGCCTCGGCGTCCGTGACCAGTTGATCCAGATGACCGCCGAGCAGGCCCGCCTCCCGGGCGGTGCCGTGGTGCAGTGTCGCGCGGTGTCCCTTCTCCTGCGCGGCCATCGCCGGGCCTGCGGGGAAGGGGGCGAGGGCCAGCGCCCCGCCCACGGCCATTACGGCGCGGCCCCATTGACGGCGGGTCAGCCCGCCGTCCGCTCTTTCCTCAGCGCCTTCGGTCATCGAGCTGCCTCCCGCGTCGCCTGAAAGTATCTTTCCGGACCCAGTGTGCGGAGTGAAACTTTCCTGTCAGACGTGCTCGTGTCAACCCTCCCGGGTGCGCGTGACGAAATCTGACGGAGCATCAGTAAAGGCCTTCCCTCGTCCGGAGGACTGCGGCATCCTGCGCCCATGCAGACGGAGCTGAGCAAGAGACTGGGAGTCGAGCACGCCATCTTCGGCTTCACGCCGTTTCCCGCCGTCGCCGCGGCCATCAGCCGCGCGGGCGGATTCGGGGTGCTCGGCGCGGTCCGCTACACCGCACCGGACGAACTGGCCCGCGACCTCGACTGGATCGAGGCGCACGTCGGCGGCAGGCCCTACGGCCTCGACGTGGTCATGCCCGCGAAGAAGGTGGAAGGCGTCACCGAGGCCGAGGTCGAGGCGATGATCCCCGAAAGCCATCGCCAGTACGTCGAGGACACCCTCGCCAAATACGGCGTGCCCGAGCTCGCGAAGGGCGAGGCGTCCGGGTGGCGCATCACCGGCTGGATGGAACAGGTCGCCCGCGGCCAGCTCGACGTCGCCTTCGACTATCCGATCAGACTCCTCGCCAACGCGCTGGGTTCACCGCCCGCCGACGTCGTCGAGCGCGCCCATGACCGCTCGGTCCTCGTCGCGGCCCTGGCGGGCAGCGCCCGCCACGCCCGCAAGCACGCCGACGCGGGCATCGACATCGTCGTGGCCCAGGGCTACGAGGCCGGCGGGCACACCGGTGAGATCGCCTCGATGGTACTGACGCCCGAAGTCGTCGACGCCGTCGCTCCGTTGCCGGTCCTGGCCGCGGGCGGGATAGGCAGCGGACAACAGGTCGCCGCGGCGCTCAGTCTGGGGGCCCAGGGCGTGTGGCTCGGTTCGCTGTGGCTGACCGTCACCGAGGCCGAGATGCACTCGCGTGCCGTCACCCGCAAACTGCTGGCGGCGGGGTCCGGCGACACCGTCCGCTCCCGCGCGCTGACCGGCAAACCGGCCCGTCAGCTGCGCACCGAGTGGACCGATGCCTGGGACTCCCCGGAGGGGCCCGGGACGCTGCCCATGCCGCTCCAGGGGCTGCTGGTGGCCGAGGCGCTCTCGCGCATCCAGAAGTACGAGGTGGAGCCGCTGCTCGGCACACCGGTCGGACAGATCGTCGGCCGGATGAACAGCGAACGCAGTGTCCAGGCCGTGTTCGACGACCTGACGCGGGGTTTCGAGACGACCGTCGACCGCATCAACCGCATCGCGGGCAGGGAGGAGCGCTCGTGAACACACCGCCGAACGGGTTCTGGGCCCAGGCCGCCGCCGACCCCGAGCGCACGGCGCTCGTCGCACCGGACGGAGAGGAGTGGACGGCGGGGCGGCTGCACGACGCGGCCAACCGGCTCGTCCACGGACTGCGCGCCGCGGGCCTCGAACGCGGCGACGCCTTCGCGGTCGTCCTGCCCAACTGCGCCGAGTTCTTCGTCGCCTACCTCGCCGCGTCCCAGGCGGGCCTCTACCTCGTCCCCGTCAACCACCATCTCGTCGGCCCGGAGATCGCCTGGATCGTCTCCGACTCCGGTGCCAAGGTCCTCATCACGCACGAACGGTTCGCGGACGCCGCCCGGAAGGCCGCCGACGAGGCCGGGCTCCCGGCCTCGCACCGCTACGCCGTGGGCGCGGTCGAGGGCTTCCGGCCCTACGCCGAACTCCTCGACGGGCAGCCCGTGTCACCGCCCGCCGACCGCACCCTCGGCTGGGTCATGAACTACACCTCGGGCACCACGGGCCGCCCCCGCGGCATCCGGCGCCCGTTGCCCGGCAAACTCCCCGAGGAGTCGTATCTCGGTGGCTTCCTCGCCATCTTCGGCATCAAGCCGTTCGACGGCAACGTGCACCTGGTGTGCTCGCCGCTCTACCACACCGCGGTGCTCCAGTTCGCCGGCGCGTCCCTGCACATCGGGCACCGGCTGGCGCTCATGGACAAATGGACGCCCGAGGAGATGCTGCGCGTCATCGACCTGCACCGGTGCACCCACACCCACATGGTCCCCACCCAGTTCCACCGGCTGCTGGCGCTGCCGGAGGAGGTGCGGGCGCGCTACGACGTGTCGTCGATGCGGCACGCGATCCACGGCGCCGCCCCGTGCCCCGACCATGTGAAACGGGCCATGATCGAGTGGTGGGGCCACAGTGTCGAGGAGTACTACGCGGCGAGCGAGGGAGGAGGTGCGTTCGCGACCGCCGAGGACTGGCTCAAGAAGCCCGGCACGGTCGGAAAGGCCTGGCCCATCAGCGAACTCGCCGTCTTCGACGACGACGGCAAGGAGCTGCCGCCGGGCGAGCTCGGCACCGTGTACATGAAGATGAGCACCGGCGGATTCTCGTACCACAAGGACGAGGCCAAGACGAACAAGAACCGCATCGGCGACTTCTTCACCGTCGGCGACCTCGGATATCTCGACGAGGACGGGTACCTCTTCCTCCGCGACCGCAAGATCGACATGATCATCTCGGGCGGGGTCAACATCTACCCGGCCGAGATCGAGGCCGCGCTGCTCATCCACCCCGCCGTCGCCGACGCGGCCGCCTTCGGCATCCCGCACGACGACTGGGGCGAGGAGGTGAAGGCCGTGGTGGAGCCCGCCCCGGGACATGAACCAGGCCCGGCGCTCGCCGCGGAGATCCTCGCCCACTGCGAGCAGCGGCTCGCCGGGTACAAGCGCCCCAAGAGCGTGGACTTCATCGAGGTCATGCCGCGTGATCCCAACGGAAAGCTGTACAAGCGGCGCCTGCGGGACCCCTACTGGGAGGGCCGCACCCGAGCGATGTGACGCAGGTCACATTTGTGACCTGTCACGTGGAGGCGCACTCGCCCGTCCTGATGCCGAAACGCCCCCGGGGGCTCGCCGTACCGCCCGGGGGCCCGACATTCAGGAGATGAATTCCCATGCGCGTACTCGTCGCCGGAGCCACCGGAGTCATCGGACGGGCACTCGTCCCGCTGCTCACCTCGGTCGGACACGACGTGGTGGCCCTCTCCCGCACCCCTGGCAAAGGCGCCGTCGCCGCCGACGCCCTCGACCGCTCGTCGCTGCACAAGGCGGTGCGAGAGGCGGCCCCCGACGCGGTCGTGAACATGCTCACCGCCATCCCGGCCGCCATCGACCCGCGCCACCTCGCCCGCGACTTCGCCCTGACCAACCGGCTGCGCACCGAGGGCACCCGCAACCTGTACGAGGCCGCCCACGACGCGGGCGTCAAGAAGATCGTCGCCCAGGGCCTGGCCTACGCCTACGACCCGGCCGGACAGGGCGCCGCCGACGAGGACGCCCCGCTGTGGCAGCGCCCGCCCAAGCAGTTCGTCCCGGTCCTGGAGGCGCTCAAGGAGCTGGAGCTGCGCACCGCCGACGCGGGCGGCACCGTCCTGCGCTTCGGACACCTCTACGGGCCCGGCACCATCTACGCCTCCGACGGCTCCTTCGTGCAGCAGGTCTCGGCCGGGAAGGTGCCGCTGGTCGGCGGCGGGAACTCGGTGTTCTCCTTCACCCACACCCACGACGCCGCCACCGCGGTGATCGCCGCGCTCGACAAGCCCGCGAGCGGCCCGCTGAACATCGTCGACGACACCCCGGTGGCGCTGCACGAGTGGCTGCCCGAGCTGGCCCGGATGCTCGGCGCCAAGGAACCCAAGAAGGCACCCGCGGCACTCGCCCGGCTCGCCGTCGGCAGCTGGGGAGTGGCCTTCATGAACGGGCTGCGCGGCGCCGACAACGCGCGCGCCGTGCTCACCCTCGACTGGCGGCCGAGGTACGCCTCCTGGCGCGCCGGGTTCGCCGCCGAGTTGAATGGTGTGACGGCCGGGCGCTGATCGGCAGGGAGCCGGCCGTACGCCGAACCGCAGGAAAGGAATGAGGAGTTGGAGACTCCGGAGCAGGCGACCGAGCAGTTCGAGGCGTACCGCCCGCTGCTGCTCGGCCTCGCCTACCGGCTGCTCGGCAGCATGTGGGACGCCGAGGACGTCGTCCAGGACGCCTACCTCCGCTGGACCTGCACCGACCGGGCGGACGTCCGCGAACCACGGGCCTTCCTCATCACGGTCGTCACCCGCCTCGCCCTGGACCAACTGCGCTCGGCCCGCGTCACCCGCGAGGCGTACACCGGACCGTGGCTCCCCGAGCCCGTCGCGACGGGAGCGCTCGGCCCGCTCGACACCGCCGAGCTGCGCGACACGGTGGCCTACGCGACCGTGCATCTGATGGAACGTCTGTCGCCCCCGGAGCGCGCGGTGTTCGTCCTGCGGGAGGCCTTCGACCTGCCCTACGACGAGATCGCGCGCATCCTGGACACGACCGCGTCGAACTGCCGTCAGATGCACCACCGCGCGAGCCGCCGGGTCACCTCGGGACGGGACAAGTTCGCCCTCGCCGAGGACGACCACGCCAAACTGCTGGCGAGCTTCCTGGAGGCCGCGCAGAGCGGCGACCTCACCGGTCTGACCGACCTGCTGGCCGAGGACGTGATCGCCTGGAACGACGGCGGCGGCAAGGTCAGGGCGGCGCTGCGCCCGGTAGTGGGCCGCGACCACGTGGTCGCCTTCATCGCGGGACTGGTCGCCCGCTATCCGTTCGGCGAGGCACGTGTCGTCGAGGCCAACGGCGCTCCCGCCCTCGCGCTCGCGGTCGACGGCATCGAACAGGTCGTCACCATCTCCGTGCAGGAGGGACGTATCGACGGCGTCTACGCCGTCCTCAACCCCGAGAAGCTGGGCCACGTGGGCCGGTGAACCGGCGGTCCTGACGCACGTGGGCCCCACCCTTTGCGGGGCGGGGCCCACGTGCGCGGCGTCAGCGGTACTCGCCGACCCGGACCACCCTGAGGCCCGGCGAGGACAGGATGTCCTTCTCGCAGAACCGCGACGTGACCCAGCGCTCACCCGAGAACAACCGCGTCTGATCGCTGTGGTGCGGCGAGTTCGGGTTCGACGACTGGGAGTACGTCAGCAGCGTGCGCGCGACGGGGCAGCGGCTGCCGTCCCAGCCGACGGCCTGGATGTACGACGACCCGGTGGTCACCTCGGTGTAACCGCCGGCCGCCGGGTTCCACACCGGCTCGACCTTGTTCCACACCCCGAGCGACTCCGTGCCGCCCGGCACCGGGATGCGCTCGCCGCCGCGCACGACGAACTGGTGCGCGCCGAGCTTCTCGTCCGGCGAGATGCCCGCCGCGCCCAACTCCGTCACGGTGTCCGCGAGGGCCGTGGCGAAGCCCGCCGCGCCGGTGTTCAGCGTGTTCGGGGTACGGACCGGATCCGCCGCCGAGAACGGCACCTTCCACAGCTGCGCGGCCGGTACCGCGGCCGTCAGCTTCCGCCAGAACCGGTCGAAGAACAGCGCGCCCCGGCTGCCGGTGTCCATGGAGTGGTCCCATGCCTCGAGTACACCGCACGCCTCGGTCACGTCGACGGCCTTGCCCTCGCTGCCGGTCGCCGTGCCGCCCGGCAGCGCGGCACACGCGCGCGCCACGTCGTCCGCGGCCAGATCACCCGCGGGCACCCGGTTCGCGAACTGCTGCGCCTGGAGATCCCGTACGGTCAGCCGGCCGCGGCCCGCCATCGCCGCCACGTCCTCGACGGCGCCGCGCGTGCGCATCGACCGTTGCGTACCGATCGTGCCGAAGACACGCTCGTACCCGGTGACCGGCCGGTCCGCGTTGGCCAGCCAGGCGCTGTCGTTGGAGTTCTCCGCGTACGGCGCGTCCCGCAGCACCGGCATCTTCGCCGGTCCGAAGATCCCGGGCTGCACGGCGTCCGGGTCGCTGCCCAGCGCGCATTCACCGCGCGAGCCGTCGAGGACGGCGACACCGGACGACGGATAGGTGACCTTGCCGAGCGGTGTCGAGCAGCGCTGTGCCAGGTCGTCGGTGATGCGGGGGATCACCTGGGACTGGGTGAACAGCGAGTGGCCGCCCGAGTCGGCGGCGATCGTGTTCACCCAGGGCAGCCCCTGGGTGCGCCGCAGAGCGGTGAGCACGCCGGCCGTGTCGCGTGCCTTGGCGAAGCCGAGCGCGGTGTCCGAGGCCCGCAGGTTGGCCGCGTTCGGGTCGCCCAGCGCGTACGCCGTGGTGGACGTCCAGGGCAGCGGCAGCTGGGCACCGAGCGAGGTGACGACCGGGCCGTAGCGCGTCCACCACTGGGTACGCGTCACGGGCGTGCCGTCCTTCACGGCGACGGTGACGGTCCGCCGTGTCATCCGCACCGACTTGCCGTCCACCAGGTACGACGTCGGATCGGCCGGATCCAGCGTGAGCTGGTGGAGGTTGAGGGTGACGCCCGTCGCGACGGTGTGGCTCCACGCGACGCGGGCGGTGTGCCCGATGGATATCGTCGCCGAACCGAGCAGGGCCCCGCCCTGGACGTCCAGCCGCCCGGGGATGGTCTGCTGCATCTGCCAGAAGCGACGGCCGTCCTGCCAGGGGTAGTGCGGGTTGCCCAGCAGCAGGCCCCGGCCGTTGGCCGTCGTGGCACCGCTGAAGGCGACCGCGTTGGACCCCATGTCGGCGTTGTCGAAGAGCTCCCGGGCGGCCCGGGCGGTGGCCTGGGCGTTGGGGGTCCCGGCGTTCCCGGACGCACTGCCCTTCTCCTGCGGGGCGGCGGGTGCCGTCGCGGGCGGCTGCGCGGCGGTGATGCCGTCGATGCCCCTGCCCTGGCCGCCCAGCACGGCCAGGGCGAAGCCCCGTGCGGCCACGTCCAGTTGTGTCACCGGGCGGACCCAGTCGGCGCCCCGGCACGCGGGATCGGTGACGCGGTTCTGAGCGAGCCAGGCGTTGTAACCGGCCGCCCAGCCGCGCATCAGATCCTCGGCGTCGCGCCCGGGCCCCCGCGGTGCGGGTTCCGCGAGCAGCTTCTCCACCGTGCCCGCCTCCCGGACACCACGGAAGTACAGGTCGCTGGAGAGGTTCCTGGCCGCCGAGGACAGCGAACCGTCCGGCGCCGCGTCGGGACCGAAGTAGCGGGAGCGCTCCCCGCGCAGCGTCACGAAACCGTCGGCGAGGGTGCACACCTGGTCGGCGGCCTGCGCCCAGCCGGTGCCGAAGCCGAGGTTCGCGTAGTCCTTCGCGACGATGTGCGGGATGCCGTACTCGGTGTAACGGATCACGGCCGACAGGCCGCCGTGCGAGGGATGTTCCTGACGGTCCTGCCGCTCGGCCGCGGCCGCGGGCAGCGTGGCCGTGGCGGTGAGCAGGGCGACGGCCGTGACCACGAACCGTCTCAGGCGGGTGCGCATCGTGCCTCCCAACATCATTGGAGGAAAGGGCGGTTGAGCGTACCAATGGGTATGTCGTCCGGAGAGGGGTCCGTCGCGATCCCGCTGCGCGGGCCGCGCGCCGCCGGGCATCCGGACGAGACCCCGGTGCCTTCGTCTTGACCTCCCTCGTGCCGCGGACCGAGGATCATGTGTCATGACGCCAGGACAGGGCAGCACGGTTGACGGGGTGCTGCGCCGCAGCGCCCGGCGCACCCCGGCACGCACAGCGGTCGACTACCGCGAGCGCTCGTGGACGTACGCGGAACTCGACGACGCGGTCTCCCGTGCGGCGAGCGTGCTCCTTGGACAGGGGCTCACCCCCGGCGACCGGGTCGGCGCCTACGGACACAACTCCGATGCGTACCTGATCGGCTTCCTCGCCTGCGCCCGCGCCGGACTCGTGCACGTCCCGGTCAACCAGAACCTGACCGGCGACGACCTCGCCTACATCGTCGGGCAGTCCGGCAGCACCCTGGTCCTGGCCGACCCGGACCTCGCGGCCGGGCTCCCCGACGGCGTGCGCACCCTGGCGCTGCGGGACACCGACGACTCACTGCTCGCCCGGCTGGAATCGGCCGTCCCGTACGACGGCGACGAGCCGCGCGGCGACACGCTGGTGCAGCTGCTCTACACCTCAGGCACCACCGCCCTGCCCAAGGGCGCGATGATGACGCACCGCGCCCTGGTGCACGAGTACCTGAGCGCGATCACGGCCCTCGATCTGAGCGCGGGGGACCGGCCCGTGCACTCGCTGCCGCTCTACCACTCGGCGCAGATGCACGTCTTCCTGCTTCCGTACCTCGCGGTCGGCGCGTCGAACATCATCCTCGACGCGCCCGACGGGGACCGTCTCTTCGACCTGATCGAGGCGGGCCGCGCGGACAGCCTGTTCGCACCGCCCACCGTGTGGATCGGTCTGGCGAACCGGCACGACTTCGCGACCCGCGACCTCGCAGGGCTGCGCAAGGCGTACTACGGAGCGTCGATCATGCCGGTACCCGTCCTGGAGAGGCTGCGCGAACGACTGCCGAAGCTGGCCTTCTACAACTGCTTCGGCCAGAGCGAGATCGGACCGCTGGCCACCGTCCTCGGGCCCGACGAGCACAAGGGGCGGATGGACTCCTGCGGACGCACCGTGCTGTTCGTGGATGCGAGGGTGGTCGATGAGGACGGCAAGGACGTGCCCGACGGGACGCCGGGCGAAGTCGTCTACCGATCACCGCAGTTGTGCGAAGGCTACTGGGCCAAGCCGGAGGAGACCGCCGAGGCCTTCCGTGACGGCTGGTTCCACTCGGGGGACCTCGCCGTGCGCGACGCCGACGGCTACTTCACCGTCGTCGACCGGGTGAAGGACGTCATCAACTCCGGTGGCGTACTGGTGGCCTCGCGGCAGGTCGAGGACGCGCTGTACACGCACGAGAAGGTCGCCGAGGTCGCCGTGATCGGGCTGCCCGACGAGCGCTGGATCGAGGCCGTCACCGCCGTGGTCGTCGCCCGCGGCGAGGTGACCGAGGCCGAACTCGTCGCCCACGCACGCGAGAAGCTCGCCCACTTCAAGGCACCCAAGAGGGTCCTGTTCGTGGACGAGCTGCCGCGCAACGCCAGCGGGAAGATCCTCAAACGGGAGCTGCGGGACCGCTTCGGCGAGGACTAGCCCTGTCCGACGGCTCCCGCCCGCCCGGCGACGCCGGGAACTGCCGGACGGGCCTCAGGAGCCCGTGGCTCACGACGTCCGTCGTTCCCGCAGGTCCATGATCCGCTTGATCTTGCCCACCGACCGCTCCAGCGACTCCGGTTCGACGATCTCGACCGAGACCGACACACCGACCCCGTCCTTCACCGCCGCCTTGATCGCCCGCGCCGCGGCGTCGCGGATCTCGGGCGTGGCGCCGGAGCGCGCCTCGGCCCGCACGGTCAGCGCGTCGAGGCGGCCCTCCCGGGTCAGCCTCAGCTGGAAGTGCGGGGCCACCCCCGGCGTGCGCAGCACGATCTCCTCGATCTGCGTGGGGAAGAGGTTGACCCCGCGGAGGATCACCATGTCGTCGCTGCGGCCGGTGATCTTCTCCATGCGCCGGAAGACCCGTGCCGTGCCGGGCAGCAGCCGCGTCAAGTCCCTTGTCCGGTAACGGATGACGGGCATGGCCTCCTTGGTGAGCGAGGTGAAGACCAGCTCGCCCTCCGCGCCGTCCGGGAGCACCTCACCGGTGATCGGGTCGACGACCTCCGGATAGAAGTGGTCCTCCCAGATGTGCAGCCCGTCCTTGGTCTCCACACACTCCTGGGCGACTCCCGGGCCGATCACCTCCGACAGGCCGTAGATGTCGACCGCGTCGATGGCGAACCGCTCCTCGATCTCGCGCCGCATCTCCTGGGTCCAGGGCTCCGCGCCGAAGATGCCCACGCGCAGCGATGTGCCGCGCGGGTCGATGCCCTGCCGCTCGAACTCGTCGAGCAGGGTCAGCATGTAGGAGGGCGTCACCATGATGATCTCGGGCTTCAGGTCCTGGATCAGCTGGACCTGGCGGGCGGTCATGCCTCCGGAGGCGGGGATGACCGTGCAGCCGAGCCGTTCGGCGCCGTAGTGGGCACCGAGACCGCCGGTGAAGAGCCCGTAGCCGTAGGCGATGTGCGCCTTGTCGCCGGGCCGGCCGCCGGCCGCGCGGATGGAGCGGGCCACCATGTCGGCCCACATCGACAGGTCGTTCTCCGTGTAGCCGACCACCGTCGGCCGTCCGGTCGTGCCGCTCGACGCGTGCAGACGCCGGATCCGGTCCTGCGGGACGGCGAACATCCCGTACGGGTAGTTCTCGCGCAGGTCGGCCTTCGTGGTGAACGGGAAGCGCGCCAGATCGGCGAGCGAACGGCAGTCGTCCGGGCCGACTCCCGCCTTGTCGAAGGACTCCCGGTAGAACGGCACGTTCTCGTACGCGTGCCGCAGCGACGCCCGCATCCGCTCCAGCTGGAGCGCCCGCAGCCCGTCCGCGTCCAGCCGCTCGGCCGCGTCCAGCAGGTCCTTCGGTCCCGTGGAATCCGCCATGGGGAATCCTCCCTCACCAACCGCATCATTCCGGGCGACCGATCATTCGGTCGATCTGTTCGGGATCAGTAATTCAGGCTCACCGGTCCTCGTACAAGGGGGTGGCCGGGATTTTCTCGCGCCGGGCCCCTGCGCGGCGGCAGACCGGGACCGCGGCCGGGAGCCTCTGCCCCGGCCCCACACCCTCGCGTACCCCGGCCCTACGGCCTCGCGTACCCCCGGCCCCGTCGGCTCACGGCCCGGTCTGCCGGCCGGTCGCCCCGGGGATGCGGCGGGGCCCGGCCACCGAGGTCCCGCGATGGCCGGGGCGTGCCCCCTAGCGCACCAGGCAGGGACGCTTCGGGTCGAATCGCCAGTCCGGGACGAGGTAGCGCATGCCGACGGCGTCGTCGCGGGCGCCCAGGGCCTTCTCCCGGTAGAGCTCGTGGGCCGCGAGCAGGCGGTCCATGTCGAGGCGGACGCCCAGGCCGGGGGCGTCGGAGACGGCGATCTCGCCGCCGACGATGCGCGGCGGCTCGACGGTGAGCCGTTCCAGGCCCTCCTGCCAGATCCAGTGCGTGTCGAGCGCGTTGTACTCGCCCGGCGCCGCCGCCCCGCAGTGCGTGACCATGGCGAGCGAGATGTCGAAGTGGTTGTTCGAGTGGCAGCCCCAGGTCAGGCCCATGGCATTGCACAGCTGGGCCACCCGGACCGAGCCCTGCATGGTCCAGAAGTGCGGGTCGGCCAACGGAATGGAGACGGACTGGAGGGCCAGGGCGTGCGTCAGCTGCCGCCAGTCGGTGGCGATCATGTTGGTCGCGGTCGGCAACCCGGTGGCCCGGCGGAACTCGGCGAGGATCTCGCGCCCGGAGTAGCCGCCCTCGGCCCCGCAGGGGTCCTCCGCGTAGGCGAGCGTGCCGACCAGGGGCGCGCACAGCTCGACGGCCTCGCGCAGCGACCACGCGCCGTTGGGGTCCAGCGTGATCCGGGCCTCGGGGAAGCGGGCCTTGAGGGCCCGCACGGCCTTGACCTCCTCGGCGCCCTCCAGGACGCCGCCCTTGAGCTTGAAGTCCCGGAAGCCGTACAGGTCGTACGCCGTCTCGGCCTGCCGGACGATCGCCTCGGGGGTGAGGGCCTCCTCGTGCCGGACGCGGTACCACTCCACGTCGGAAGAGGGCTCGCGGACGTAGTCCAGATCGGTGCGGCCCGGGTCGCCGACGTAGAAGAGGTAGCCCAGAACCCGTACGGAGTCGCGCTGCTGCCCGTCGCCGAGCAGTGCCGCGACCGGCACGTCCAGGTGCTGGCCCAGCAGGTCGAGCAGCGCCGACTCGACGGCGGTGACCGCGTGCACGGTGGTGCGCAGATCGAAGGTCTGGGCGCCGCGCCCGCCGGCGTCGCGGTCCGCGAAGCGGTTCCCGATCTCCCGCAGGACGCGCTTGTAGTCGCCCACCCCGGCACCGACGACGAGCGGTGCGGCATCGCGCAGCGTCTGTGTGATCTTCTCGCCGCCGGGCACCTCGCCGAGGCCCGTACGGCCCTCGGAGTCCTTGAGGACGATCACGTTTCGGGTGAAGTAGGGGCCGTGGGCGCCCGACAGGTTCAGCTCCATGCAGTCCCGTCCGGCGACGGGGTAGACGGAGAACTCGGTGACGGTCGGCTGCTGGCTCGTTCTCATGGAAATCCTTGCATACAGGGCGATACGGGCTGGGGGGGCAAGAACGGAGAGGTCAGAGGCTGAGCACGTCCAGCGCCCACTCGACGGCCGGGACACCGCCGAGGCCGAGCGCCGCGAGCACCGTCGTGTAGCTGGTCCGGACCTTGATCGCGTTGATGGCGGACAGGTTGAAGTACTCCTTGAACGGCCAGAAGCCGGGATCGTTGACGTGGGAGAAGGCGATCGAGCCGCAGGAGACGGCGAGCACCATCATCTCCGGGTGCGTCCCGCTTCCGGCCGGCAGCGGCAGCACCACGCCGGAGGCCGTGACCACGGCGACCGTGGCCGAGCCGAGAGCGATGCACAGGATGACCGCGATCAGCCAGGCGAGGACGATCAGCGAGATCGACAGGTGCGCGGTGGCGTCCTTGATGTAGTCGGATATCCCGCCTTCGACGAGCACGTTCTTGAAGGCGCCGCCCGCGCCGATGGCCAGGCGGATCATCGCCATGGTCTTCGCGGCGGAGGTGCAGGAGGCGCTCACCTCGTCGAGGCTGCGGCCGATCCGCGGTCCGAACGCCCACTTCCTGTCGGAGGGCATCGGGGGCCAGATCGGCGACACACGTCCGGGATCCTCTCCAGCGGGATGCCGCGGACGACACCGACGCCTACGGCCACGAGGAGGAGGGCGGCGAAGCCGTTCGGTCGCAGCTTCGTCATCAGGAGCAGCAGAATCAGCACGCTGATTCCGACTACGCGCAGAGGCATGAAGTCAGTTCCCCTTTGAACCGCGGGTCTCGTGAACTGTGGGTCGGGCTGCCGGGCGATCTGGGGGCGGCCCGGGTTCCGTCCGGGCCCGTCGCGGTCACCGGACCGGTCGGCGCATCGCTCCGACGAGGTGGAGGCCGGCGTCGAGGATCCGCTCCAGCTCGGCGAGGTCGGCCGGGCCGGGGTCGGTGAGCGGCGCGCGCACGGCGCCGACCCGGAGGCCGCGCAGCCGGGCGGCGGCCTTGACGAGTGACACGGCGTACCCGGGCACGCGGTCGCGCAGTTCGACGAGCGGAATGTAGAAGTCGCGCAGCAGCTTGCTGAGGGTCGTCTCGTCGCCGTCCCGCAGGGCGGAGAAGAAGGCACCCGCGATCTCCGGCGCGAAGGCGTGCACCGCGGACGAGTAGGCGGGGACGCCGACGGTGGCGTACGCCCGGGCCTGGATCTCGGCGGTGGCGGCGCCGTTGAAGAAGAGGAAGCCGTCGGGGGCGGCGAGCGTCAGTCGCTGCAGCCGGTCGAGGTCGCAGTGCCCGTCCTTCAGGCCGATGACCGTCGGGATTCCGGCGATCCGGCGCAGGCCTTCGGGTGTGAAGGCGACCGGGCCGCGCTGGTACGCGATGAGTGGCAGCCGGGTGCCGGCGGCGATCCGGCGCAGCTGCTCGACCAGGCCGTCCTGCGGGGCCTCGACCAGGTAGTGCGGGAGCACGAGCGCGGCGTCCGCGCCGGCCTCCTCGGCGATGCGGGCGAACCGCCGTGCCTGGGCCCACCCGTAGCCGATGCCGGCGACGACGGGGAGCCGGCCGTCGGCGACCTCGACAGTTGTCTCGACGACCGTGCGGTACTCGTCCTCGTCCAGCGCGCCGAACTCACCGGTCCCGCAGGCGGGGAACACCGCGCCCGGTCCGGTGGCCAACTGGTCCGTCAGATAGGCCCGGTACGCCTCCGGGTCGAGGTCGCCGTCCTCCCGGAAGCTCGTGAGCGGGAAGGACAGCACCCCGCCCGCCATGCCGTCCCGCAGTCGCTGCGCCACGGCTTCGGCCTCCACGCTGAACCCTGTCATCTCTCATCCTCGTATGCAGATGGTGTCCATGTATGAGAATGGAGGCTAGATTCGTGAACCGTGAAGGTCAATGGGTGCGGCGACGCGGATCTACGATGGGCCCATGCCGGAGAGCTCAGGGGTCCGCGGCGTGAAGTCGGCGGCCCGAACGGTCGCGTTGCTGGAGCTGCTGGCAGACCGTGGCGACCACCCCTCACGCTTGGACGAGCTGGCCGAGGAACTGGGGGTGCCGCGCAGCAGCATGTACCAGCTGCTCCGGACACTCGTCGACTGCGGCTGGGTGCGCACGGACTCCACGGGATCCCTCTACGGCATCGGGATCCGGGCTCTGCTCACGGGCACCAGCTATCTCGACAGCGACCGCCGCGTGCGCATGGTCCGCCCGTACCTCGACGAGGCCTCGGACGCCCTCGGAGAAACCGTCCACATGGCGCGGCTCGACGGATCCGACGTCGTCTACCTCGCGACCCGCGAGTCCCATGAGTACCCGCGCACCATCAGCCGCGTCGGCCGGCGGATCCCCGCCCACGCCAACGCCCTCGGCAAGGCGCTGCTCGCCGAACGCCCGGACGACGCGCTCCCCTTGCCCACCGGACCGCTGGCGGCCCTCACCGAGAACACCCGCACGGAGCGCACCACGCTGCTCGCCGATCTGGCGGCGGTACGCGAGCGCGGCCACTCCGTCGACCGGGAGGAGACCGTCACCGGCATCGCGGGCTTCGGCTTCGCCCTGCGCTACGACACCCCGGCCGTCGACGCCGTCAGCTGCTCCGTCCCTCTGGACCGGCTGACCGCGGACCACGAGCTCCTCGTCGTCTCCGTCATGGGGGAGATCCGATCGAGGATCGAAGCACTGGTGCCGCCCGCTTCGGGGGCTCCGGACTGGCGGTGACCGGGCAGCTGCGGGCCCGGTCACCGATCGGCGCGCTCCCGCCGGGCGGCGGATCGTGCGTCAGCGTGCGGAGGCCGCCCCGGATGTGCCGGGACGCGAGCCGTACGCCGTCATGAAGCGGTCGCGGAAGGTGTCCATGCGCCACTCCGGGGCGTTCTTCGCCGGCTTGAGGCCGTCCGTCCAGCCCCAGTCGGATATCCGGTCCAGGATCTTGGAGTCGTGCGCGACGATGGTGACGGGCACGTCGCGGCTCGTACTGCCGGCCGTGACGGTGGGGACGGGCTGGTGGTCGCCGAGGAAGACCAGCACGGTGTTCTTGTCGCCGTACCGCTCCACGTACTCGATGAGACTGTGCAGCGAGTACTCGATGGCGTGCCGGTACTCGGTGCGCACGCTCTCGTGGTTCTTCCAGACCTCCTTGGGGTCCTTGCCCTCCTTCTTGATCTGCTCGAAGACCGATCCGTCACCGAGGGCGTTCCAGTCGATCATGTGGGCGACCGGAGCCCAGGGGTTGTGGCTCGACGCCAGGATGATCTCCGCCATCATCGGCTTGCGGTCCTTCTTGCCGTGCTCCAGGCGCTCGAAGGCCTCCAGGCTGAACTGGTCCGGCACGGGCGTCCAGCTGAAGTACGGGCCGTGGTAGCCGAGATGCTCGGAGTCGTAGATGTGGTCGAGGCCGAAGAACTTGCCCTCGGGCCACGCGCGGCGGACACCCGGCACGATGCCGACCGTGCGCCAGGCCCCGGACTTCTGGAAGTAGCTCGTCAGGGTGTGCCGGTCGCTGGTGGTCAGACTCCGGTAGCGCTGCTGGTTCTTGATCCACAGGCCGGACAGGAAGGTGGAGTGCGCGAGCCAGCTCCCGGCGCCCGTGACCGGGGAGCGGAGCCAGGCGCTGCGGGAGGCGAACCCGGCCGCCTTCAGCGACTTCGTCCCTTCGGACAGCACCGAGCCGACCTGGCCGGCCATCGCGGGGTCGTCGATCGCCGTGCGGCCGTAGCTCTCGATGAAGGTGAACAGGACGTCCTTGCCTCGCAGGCCCGTCAGCAACTGGTCGGGCGGTGTGTCCGCGAACGCGTCGACGGACGCCTGCTCGGCGAACACCTTCCCGTCGCGCAGGCCCGCCCGCACCTGGTGCACGCGGTTCTTCACCAGCTCCGCGTTGATCTGCGAGGCCACGGGTACGTCGGTGAACTGCACGCCGACCGTCACGCAGGTGATCCACGCGGTACCGAGGACGAGCACGGTGCGCGTGGCGACGGGGCGGTGACGGGCCATGAGATCGCTCAGGCGCACGACGGCGAGGGTCATGAGGGCGAGCAGGACGACGACCAGTGCGAGGACCGCGATCACGGCGACCACCTCGCCGGTCTTCCCGAAGGACTCCTTGACCCACTCGGCGGCGTCGTCGAACAGGATCCAGTCCAGGACGAGGTCGAAGGGCCTCGCCAGCACCGAGTAGAAGCCCATGTCGACGAACTTCAGGATGGTCACCAGGCCGAGGAGCAGCCCGACCACGACCGCCGCGATCCGCCGGGGCCGCGGTGGCAGCACCAGCAGCAGACCGGCGAGCAGGACTCCCTCGACGGGGATCCGCAGGAAGGCGTCGGGCGCGAGGCGGTCGAGCTGGTTCGGCACGAGCAGGGCGAAGAGCACCAGGACTCCGGCCAGGGCCGTGGTGCCGACGGTCACGGCGCGCGCCGCCCGCGGGTACCTGAACCGCCAGCCCCACCAGCCCGGCCGTCCTGACGGCCCGTCGGCCTGCACGGCAAAGGCGTCGGCTTCCGTGGGCGCCTCCGGCTCCTCGTCGATCGCTGCGGGCGCCTCGGGCTCGTCGTCGGTCGAGGTGTCCGTGCCCGGCTCCGGTGCCGTGTCCGGCTCCGTGACCACGTCCGGCTCCGGTGTCGTGTCCGCCTCCGGCCTCGTATCCGGCTCCGACTCCGTCTCCCGCTCCGAAGTGCCGTCCGCGTACTTCTCGGTGGCCGTGTCCGCGTCCGCGCCGGCGTTCGCGTCCGAGCCGGAGGTCCCGTCCGCGTCTGCGCGCACACCGGCGTCCACGTCCGCGCCGGAAGCCCCGTCGCCGTCCGTGCGCGCCGCGACCCCCGTACCGGCGTCCGTATCCGGTTCCGGTTCCGTGTCCGGCCGTTGCGGCAGCTGACGAGTGCGCGTGGAGTGCGACACCGAAGGTCCTTCCGTGCGAAGCCCGGCGTCGACGCGGCAGACCGGGCTCGGGGCAGATCAGAGGCCGCGATCATGCGTACGTCCGGGGTTCACCTGGTGTTCAAGCGGAAGGTCAATGCCGTGCAAAGACTGCGGAGTGAGGTCAGTGGGCCGCCTCCACGACGACCGACCGGGCCCAGCGGTAGTCCGCCTTGCCGCTGGGGGAGCGCTGGATGATGTCCGCGAGCACGAGCTGCCGGGGGATCTTGTAGCCCGCCAGGCGGGTGCGGCAGTGCGTCTGGATGTCCTCCAGGGACGGTCGCGGCGCGCCCTCGCGGAGCTGGACGACGGCGGCCACGTGGCTGCCCCACTTCTCGTCGGGAACGCCGGCGACCAGGGCGTCGTACACGTCCGGATGCGACTTGAGCGCCTGCTCGACCTCCTCCGGATAGACCTTCTCGCCACCGGTGTTGATGCACTGCGAACCGCGGCCGAGGACGGTGACGATGCCCTCCTCGTCGACCGTGGCCATGTCGCCGAGCAGCACCCAGCGCTCGTCGCCCCGCCGGAAGAAGGTCTCGGCGGTCTTCTTGGGGTCGTTGTAGTAGCCGAGGGGCACATGGCCGCGCTGGGCGATACGGCCCGGCTCGCCGACGGCGACCGGCTCGTGCGTGACCGGGTCCACCACCTGCGTACGGGAGTTGACCTGCACGCGGAAGCCGCGCCGCGGGCCGGAGTCCGCCGTGGCGGTGCCGTTGAAGCCGGATTCCGAGGAGCCGAAGTTGTTGAGCAGCATCACGTTCGGGACGAGTGCCTGGAACTGTTCGCGCACCGTGTCCGACATGATCGCGCCGGAGGAGGAGACACTGAACAGGGCGGAGCAGTCGGTGTCCTTCATGGGCCCGCTCAGCGCGTCGACGAGGGGCCGCAGCATCGCGTCGCCGACCAGGGACATGCTGGTCACCCTCTCCTTCTCGACGGTCCGCAGGACTTCCTCGGGCACGAACTTGCGGTGGAGCACCACGCGCTGGCCGAAGTTGAAGCCGATGAACGCGGTGAGCGTCGATGTCCCGTGCATCAGCGGAGGGGTGGGGAAGAAGGTGATCCCCTCGCCTCCGGCCGCGACCCGCTCGGCGAGTTCCTCCGGCCTCCTGACCGGCTCGCCCGTCGGGGCGCCGCCGCCGAGCCCGGCGAAGAACAGGTCCTCCTGCCGCCACATCACGCCCTTGGGCATGCCGGTGGTGCCGCCGGTGTAGATGATGAACTGGTCGTCCGCCGAGCGCGCCGGGAAGCCCCGGCCGGGGGAGGCCGCGGCCTCGGCGTCCTCGAACGCCACGGCGTCGAGCACGGCCGCCCCGGGCGCAGCGTCCCCCACGCGCACGAGGTGCCGCAGCGCCGGGGCGTGCGGCAGGGCGGCCGCCACCCGGTCGGTGAACTCCGCGTCGAAGACCAGGGCCGTCAGGCCGGCGTCCTGGTAGAGGTAGGCCAGCTCCTCCTCCACATAGCGGTAGTTGACGTTGACGGGGACGACCCGCGCCTTCAGGCAGCCGAGCACGGTCTGGATGTACTCGACACCGTTGTAGAGGTGGAGGCCGAGATGCTCACCCGGGCGTACGCCGCTGTCGGCGAGATGGTGGGCGATCCGGTTCGCCGCCTCGTCCAGCCGCGCGTAGGTCAGCCGGCGCTCCGCGCCCGTGCCCGGGTGGTCGACGTAGACGAGCGCCTCACGGTCCGGGACGACGTCGACGACCGACTCGAACAGGTCGGCAAGGTTGTACTCCACCGCTCCTCCTGACGCCGAACGTCCGTGGCTGCCCCCGGCTCGACGGTCATCAGAGCAAAGCCCGACCCAACTGTGAAGGGTCCTGGCGAAGAAATCTGACTGTCTGTCAGAAAACTCTTGTACTGACTCCACGCCTACTGCAACCTGTTCTCGTTCCTGAGACGGGAGGACGGCAATGGGTGGGACGGAACACCTCACCGTGCAGCGCGAAGGCGCCACACTGGTGCTCACGCTCAACAGGCCCGAGGCCAAGAACGCGCTCTCGCTGCCGATGCTGGTCGGCCTGTACGACGGCTGGCTCGAGGCCGACGCGGACGACGCGATCCGCTCGGTCGTGCTCACCGGGGCGGGTGGTGCCTTCTGCGCCGGCATGGACCTCAAGGCGCTGGCGGGCAGGGGGATGGAGGGCCAGGAGTACCGGGACCGGCTCAAGGCCGACCCCGATCTGCACTGGAAGGCGATGCTGCGTCACCACCGTCCCCGCAAGCCGGTGATCGCCGCCGTCGAAGGACACTGCGTCGCGGGCGGCACGGAGATCCTCCAGGGCACCGACATCCGCGTCGCGGGGGAGTCCGCGACCTTCGGCCTCTTCGAGGTCAGACGCGGTCTGTTCCCGATCGGCGGCTCGACGGTCCGGCTGCAACGCCAGATCCCACGCACGCACGCCCTGGAGATGCTGCTCACCGGTCGCGCCTACCCGGCGCGCGAGGCCGTCGCCATCGGCCTGATCGGGCACGTCGTCCCCGACGGCACGGCTCTCGACAAGGCCCTGGAGATCGCCGAACTCGTCAACGCCTGTGGTCCGCTCGCCGTCGAAGCCGTCAAGGCGGCGGTCTACGAGACCGCCGAGATGACCGAGACCGACGGTCTGGCCGCCGAACTCAAGCGCGGCTGGCCGGTGTTCGACACCGCCGACGCCAAGGAGGGCGCACGCGCCTTCGCCGAGAAACGTCCGCCCGTCTACCGGCGCGCCTGAACCCGCGGCTCCCGTCCGCGCGCCGCCCCGAGGAACGGCACGGACGGGCACGACAGAGCCCGCACTCGGGCCCGAGGCCCGGCATCGGGGCACACCGCCCCGAGCGCCGGGGCCGCCCGGACCCGACTCCCCTCACCGGCGCGCCCCGGTCCTCGAAGTCCGTCACCGGGTTCGCCCGGCCCGGCCCACGCGGCCGGCACGCCCGACCTCCGAAGGAGACATCCGGGATGCCCGAAGTCCTCAAAGCCCCCCTCGTCGTCGAATTCCCCTTCACCCGCTCGCTCGGCCCCGTGCAGAGCGCCTTCCTCACCGGCCTGCGCGAGCGCGTCGTGCTCGGTGTACGGACGGCCGACGGCCGCACACTGGTCCCGCCCGTCGAGTACGACCCCGTCACGGCCGAGGAGATCGGCGACCTCGTCGAGGTCGCCCCCACCGGCACGGTCACCACCTGGGCCTGGAACCACGAGCCCCGCCGTGGCCAGCCCCTCGACACACCCTTCGCCTGGGTGCTGGTCAGGCTCGACGGCGCCGACACCGCCCTGCTGCACGCCCTCGACGCCCCCGGCCCCGACGCCGTACGCACCGGCATGCGCGTCCGAGTCCGCTGGGCCGCCGAACGCTCCGGTGCCATCACCGACATCGCCTGCTTCGAACCGTACGACGGCAGTGCCACGGGCGAGGAACCCGCCGCCCACAGCGGTGAGTTCGCGGACAAGGTGACCGGCATCGTCGCCCGGGCCCGCCTCGACTACGTCTACTCTCCCGGCCGGGCCCAGACCGGCTACATCCACGCCCTGTCCGGCCGGCGGACCGTCGGCGAACGATGCCCGTCGTGCCGCAAGGTCTACGTGCCGCCCCGGGGAGCGTGCCCCACCTGCGGAGTCGCCACCGGCGAACAGGTCGAGGTGGGCCCCCGCGGCACCGTGACCACGTACTGCATCGTCAACATCAAGGCCAAGAACCTCGACATCGAAGTGCCCTACGTCTACGCGCACATCGCCCTCGACGGCGCCGACCTCGCCCTGCACGGCCGCATCGGCGGCATCGCCTACGACCAGGTGCGCATGGGCCTGCGTGTGGAGCCGGTGTGGACGCCGGGCGCCCGTTACCCCGACCACTACCGGCCCACCGGCGAACCGGACGCGGACTACGAGACGTACAAGGAGCTGTTGTAGATGCGGCCCATCAGGGACATTGCCGTCGTCGCGTTCGCCCAGACCGACCACCGGCGCACCAGCGACGAGCTCTCCGAGGTGGAGATGCTCCTTCCGGTCCTGCACCAGGTGCTCGACGCGACGGGCCTGAAAGCGGGCGACATCGGCTTCACCTGCTCCGGGTCCTCCGACTACCTCGCGGGCCGTGCCTTCTCCTTCACCATGGCGCTCGACGGGGTCGGCGCCTGGCCCCCCATCTCCGAGTCGCACGTCGAGATGGACGGCGCCTGGGCCCTCTACGAGGCGTGGACGAAACTCCTCACCGGCGACGCCGACACCGCGCTCGTCTACGGGTACGGCAAATCCTCCCCCGGCTCCGTGCGGGACGTCCTCACGCGGCAGCTCGACCCGTACTACCTGGCCCCGCTGTGGCCTGACTCCGTGGCCCTCGCCGCCCTCCAGGCGCAGGCACTCATCGACGCGGGCGAGACCGACGAGCCCTCGCTCGCAGGCATCGCCGCACGCAGCCGTGCCTCGGCCTCCGCCAACCCCCATGCCCAGCTGAGCGGTCCGGTGGACCATGGCGACCACCTCGTACGCCCCCTGCGCACCGGCGACTGCCCGCCGATCGGCGACGGGGCCGCCGCCGTGATCCTCGCGGCCGGCGAACGTGCCCGTGAACTGTGCGAGCGTCCCGCCTGGATCCGGGGCATCGACCACCGCATCGAGGCGCACGGCCTCGGCGTCCGCGATCTGACCGACTCGCCGTCCACGCGGCTGGCCGCCGAGCGGGCCGGCGCGTTCGAACGGCCCGTCGACACGGCCGAGCTGCACGCCCCCTTCACCTCCCAGGAGGTGGTCCTGCGCAAGGCGCTGCGCCTCGACGACAGCGTCGACGTCAACCCGTCCGGGGGCGCACTCGCAGCCAACCCCGTCATGGCGGCCGGACTCGTCCGCATCGGCGAGGCAGCCGCCCGTATCCACCGCGGCGCCTCCGACCGGGCACTCGCCCACGCCACCTCAGGTCCCTGCCTCCAGCAGAACCTGGTCGCCGTACTCGAAGGGGACGCCCGATGAGCAAGGAGCCCGTGGCCGTCGTAGGCATCGGCCAGACCAAGCACGTGGCGGCCCGCAGGGACGTCTCCATCGCGGGCCTGGTCCGCGAGGCCGCCCGGCGGGCACTCGACGACGCCGGACTGACGTGGGCCGACATCGACGCCGTCGTCATCGGCAAGGCCCCCGACTTCTTCGAGGGCGTCATGATGCCCGAGCTCTACCTCGCCGACGCGCTCGGCGCGGTGGGCAAACCCATGCTCCGGGTGCATACCGCCGGCTCCGTCGGCGGTTCGACGGCTCTGGTCGCCGCCAACCTCGTAGCCGGACGCGTCCACGGCACCGTCCTGACCCTCGCCTTCGAAAAACAGTCCGAGTCCAACGCGATGTGGGGCCTGTCCCTGCCCATCCCCTTCCAGCAGCCGCTGCTCGCCGGGGCGGGCGGCTTCTTCGCGCCGCACGTGCGCGCCTACATGCGGCGCACCGGCGCACCCGACACGGTCGGCTCCCTCGTCGCCTACAAGGACCGCCGCAACGCGCTCAAGAACCCCTACGCCCACCTCCACGAGCACGACATCACCCTGGAGAAGGTCCAGGCCTCGCCCATGCTGTGGGACCCGATCCGCTACTCGGAGACATGCCCCTCCTCCGACGGCGCCTGCGCGATGGTCCTCACCGACCGGGCGGGCGCGGAACGCTCCCCGACGCCGCCCGCGTGGGTGCACGGCGGCGCGATGCGCAGCGAACCCACCCTCTTCGCGGGCAAGGACTTCGTCTCGCCGCAGGCCGGCAAGGACTGCGCGGCGGACGTCTACCGGCAGGCGGGCATCGCGGATCCACGCCGTGACATCGACGCCGTGGAGATGTACGTGCCGTTCTCCTGGTACGAGCCCATGTGGCTGGAGAACCTCGGTTTCGCCGAGGAGGGCGAGGGCTGGAAGCTCACCGAGTCCGGGGTGACCGAACTCGACGGAGACCTGCCCGTCAACATGTCGGGCGGCGTCCTCTCCACCAATCCGATCGGTGCCTCCGGCATGATCCGGTTCGCCGAGGCCGCCCTCCAGGTGCGCGGACAGGCCGGAGAACACCAGGTCGACGGCGCTCGCAGGGCCCTCGGGCACGCCTACGGGGGCGGTTCCCAGTTCTTCTCCATGTGGCTGGTCGGCTCCGCACCCCCCGCCTCCTGATTCCGGCCCCCTCACGTGGCCTGTCCGCCGCCCGGACCGATCGCTAGGCTGGCGGCGGACGACGAACCGGGAGGAGCACGGACGTGGCCGAAAGCACCATCGAGCAGCACCCGCTCGCGGGCTGGGACAAGCCGGAACTGGACCTCAGCAACGCCGAGTGGCAGTCCAGCAGCCGAGGGCGGGGAGACGTCCAGATCGCCTTTGTCGAGGGCTTCATCGCGATGCGCAACAGTGGCCGCCCGCAGAGCCCTTCGTTGATCTTCACGCCCGCGGAGTGGGGAGCGTTCGTTTCGGGAGCGCGCGAGGGGGAGTTCGACCTGACGTGAGCCGGCGCGTCACTCCGGGGTGACGCGCCCGAAGGTGAATCCTTCTCCTTTTTCCGGACACTCGGCCCACGAGCCCTTCCTGGGGATCGGGCCTGCGTCAGGCTGGCCCCAGGAAGATCGGAAGTCTGTGCCGGAGGCGAGGATTCCATGAGTACCCTGCCGGTCATCGCGGCGGTCGACGGATCGGACGACAGTCTGCGCGCCCTGGAACTGGCGTTCGCCGCGGCCCGGACCCGCGAGGCGCCCCTGCGCGTGGTCCACGTGCGGCAGTACGCGCCCTGGGGGCAGCCCGACGTGCTGGTCGCGGGCCCGCCGGACCCCGCCGACGACCCGGTGCTCGGCCAGGTGAGCGCCCACCTGGCCGACCGGACCGGGCCGCCCGGCCCGGAATACGTCGCCCTGGAGGGCGCCCCGACCGCCGTGCTGCCCGAACTCGGCGCAGAAGCCCAGCTGTTGGTGCTCGGCTCGCGGGGCAGGGGCGGTTTCGCGAGCCTGCTGCTCGGCTCCACCTCCATGGCCGTGGCCACCGACGCGGCATGCCCCGTCGTCGTGGTGCCGCGCCCCGGACGCGAGGTGCCCGACGCGCCCGCCGCCGAACCCGGGCCGCGTGTCGTCGTCGGTCTCCACGTCGACGGTCCGGACGAGGCCACCCTCGCCTTCGCGTTCGAGGAGGCGGGCCTGAGCGGGGCCCGCGTCCAGGTGATCGCCGCCTATCCCTGGCCGGTCCAGATCTGGTCCGCACCCGGCGACTTCGTGCCCGCCGCTCCCGACCGGGACGTCATCGAGGGCGAGACCCGCACCCTGGCCGACGGCTTCGTCGCCCCGCACCGGAAACGGCACCCCGGCGTCCAAGTCGATCTGACCGTGGCGCCGGGCGACGCGGCCGGCCACCTCGTCGCCGCCTCCAAGGACGCGGACCTCGTCGTCGTGGGCCGGCACCGGCGCCGCCTGCTCGCACCCGCACGGATGATGGGCTCGGTCACCCGGGCCGTCCTGCTGCACGCGGCGAGCCCGGTGGCGGTGGTGCCGCCGAGCGGGGCCGACGAGAGCTGAGGCCGCGGTGGTGCCGCGGCCCGGCGTGAAAGAGCCGGTGCGGGACTGGGGCGCGCCGGGGCGCGGGCCGGCGGGGCGGCAGCGACCGCCGTGGCGCGCCGGCGGCCCCGCCGACGTCTCTGCGCGCCGGCGGCGTGGCCGAGGTCTCTGCGTGCGTGCGGTGTCGTCGAGGCCTCTGCGCGCGAGCGGTGTCGGTGAAGCCTCTGCGTGCCTGCGGTGTCGCCGAAGCCTCTGCCCGCTCGCGGTGTCGCCGAAGCCTCTGCGTTCTGCGGTGCCGCCGAAGCCTCTGCGTTCTGCGGTGCCGCCGAAGTCGCTGCGCACCTGGCGAATCCCCTGCGTACCCGTGGCGCCGCCGAATCCCCTGCGTACCCGTGGCGCCGCCGAAGCCCCTGCGCGCTCGTGGCGCCGCCGAAGCCCCGGTGACAGAGACCGGGCCGGGCACGCCGGTGACGGTGTCGCCGTCCGGACCGGGACGACCGCCAGGTGCTAATGGAATCCGGCCGACCTATCATTAGTGACATGGACGACTCGATCAGCGGCGACGCACGGCTCGCCCTCGACCTCGCCCTGACCGTGCGGCACGACGGGAACGGCGGAGTCGCGGACGACCTGGCCGCACCCGCCGGGCTCACCGCCTGGGTCAGGGACCACCCCGGACTGCTGCCGGACACTCGGACGTACGTCGCCGACGATCGCGCGCTGAGCGCGGTGCGTGAGCTGCGCGCGGCGGTCCGGGCGCTGTTCGCCCGCGCCGTACGCCCCGGCGAGCCCAGCCCCGCGGACGCCGCCCGCCTGCTGCCCCTGCCCGAGGCGGTCGAGCGGCTCAACACGGCCGCCGCCCGCACCCCGACCGTCCCCGTCCTGTCCTGGGCCGACGGCGCCGACCCCGTCGTACGACAGGAGTCTCCGGACGGCCGGACGGAGCTCACCGCGACGCTGGCCCACGCCGTCCTCGCCTTCCTCGCGGGCCCCGAGCGGCAGCGGCTGCGTGCCTGCCACGCGCCGCGCTGCGTGCGGTACTTCATCAAGGAGCACCCGCGACAGGAGTGGTGCAAACCGTCCTGCGGCAACCGGGCACGGGTCGCCCGCCACCACGCGCGACACCGCACGAGCGCCTGATGAGTGACCCCTCGGTGCCGGAACGCGCGCCGGGTCACCGGATGTCGTCCCGCGTTCGTGGTCAGTCCTGCTCCAACGACCCCATCGGAGAAGATCCGGGCGTACGCTGAGGTGCCTGAACGTCACGGTGCGCACCCGCTCCCCGCGCCGGCTGCATCACCGTGGCAGGGGGTGGATCATGACACAGCGCGCCGTCCGCAGCCGTCGGACCATGTTCGAGCGCGAGAACGAACTCGCCGCCGTCGAAGAGGCGTTGAGCGAGCTCACCGGCCTGCGCAGGGACGGAGGTGAGCCGCCGGACCGCCCGCGCGGCGCACTCCTCGCCTTCGCCGGACGAGCCGGGATCGGCAAGACCACCCTCCTCGCGGAAGTACGCCGCCGCGCCGCCGCCAAAGGATGCACGGTGCTGTCCGCGCGCGGCGGCGAACAGGAACAGCACGTCGCCTTCCACGTGGCCCGCCAGCTCCTCCAGCCCCAGCTCGCCGGCGCCGCCGAGTCCGAACTCCGCAGCTCGCTGGGGAGTTGGTACGCGATCGTCGGACCGGCGCTCGGGCTGTGCGCGCCCTCCGAGGGTGCCCCGCCCGACCAGCAGGGCCTGCGCGACGGACTCGACTGGGTGCTCACCCACCTCGCGGTGCAGCGCGCCCCGATGGTCCTCGTCCTCGACGACGCGCACTGGGCCGACGCCGAATCGCTGAGCTGGCTCGCCGCTTTCGCGCCCCGCGCCGAGCAGCTCCCGCTGCTCCTCGTCGTCGGCTACCGGCCCGACGAACTCCCCGACCACGCCGAGGCGTTCAGAGGACTGCCCGGCCGCGCCGGCCAGCGCCCCCTCGGCCTCGAACCGCTCAGCGCCGCGGCCGTCGCCAGCCTCGTGCGCGAGGACCTCGGTGACCAGGCCGACGACGCCTTCTGCCGCGAGTGCTGGGCCGTCACCGCGGGCAACCCCTTCGAGGCGGTCGAACTGACCGCGAAGGTCCGTGACCGGGGACTGACCCCGACCGAGGACGGCGCACACCTGCTGCGCGACCTCGCCGCCGCGGTCAAGGGCAGTGGCCTCATCGCCCGCCTAGAACGCCTCGGCACCTCCACCGTCCGCTTCGCCTGGGCCTGCGCCGTGCTCGGCACCGAGATCCACCCCACGCTCGCCGCCGCAGTCGCCGGACTCGGCCCCGAGGAAGCCGCCGACGCCGCGGACGCCCTGCGCGGCGCCCGCATCCTCACCGGCGCACTGAACGCCGCGGGCACGCTCGAATTCGTCCACCCCCTCATCGCCACCGCCGTCTACCGCGCCATCCCCGGCGGTGTCCGCGTCGCCCTGCACGGCCAGGCCGCCTGGTGCATCGTCGACGAGGGACTCGGCCCGTCGGCCGCCGCCCGCCACCTCATGGAGACCCACCCCGACGGAGACACCTGGATCGTCCAGCAGCTGCGTGCCGCCGCCCGCGAGACCCAGCGCGCCGGAGCCCCCGACGCCGCACGCCGCTACCTCGCCCGCGCCCTGCGCGAACCGCCGCCCTTCGAGGACCGGGCCGCCGTCCTGTACGAACTGGGCTGCGCCTCCCTGCTCACCGAACCGGCGACCACCGTCAACCATCTGCGGGCCGCACTCGAAGAACCCATCGCCGACCCCGAGCTGCGCCACAACACCGTCTACCGCCTCTCCCAGGTCCTCGCCCACAGCGACCGCCTCGCCGAGGCCTCGGCGACCCTCGCCCACGAGATCCGCCAGACGGGTGACGCCCGGGTACGCCTCCGCATGCAGTCCGAGCAGTTCATGTGGGACGCGTTCCGTGCCGACGAACCCGACTCGCCCGCCCGCTCCCGCCGTCTGGCCCGCCTCGCCGACCGGCTCACCGGACGCGACCTCACCGAGCGGTACGTCATCGGCCTGCGCGCCTGGGACGCCACCCTGCGCGGCGAGCCCGCCCACGTCGCCCTTCACCACGCCGAACGCGCCCTGGCCGGCGGATTCGGCTGGGCCGAGGCCGACCGCGGCTTCGAGGTACCCGTCCTGGTCGCCCTCACCTTCATGTACGCCGACCGCCCGGGCCGCACCGAGGAACTGTTCGCCACCGGGATCGCCGACTTCGAGGCCCAGGGCTGGCACGGCGCCCACCTCTCCTTCGGCTACACCCTGCTCGCCTACCTGCGCTACCGCCGGGGCCGGCTCGCCGAGGCCGAGGACTTCGTGCGGGCGGGTCTGCGGCTCGCCGAACGGGTCGGGCCCCGGGTCCCGGCGCTCTGGTACGCGGTGGGCGTCCTCATCGAGGTCCTGCTGGCCCGTGGCCGGGTCGCCGAGGCAGCGCGCACCGCCGAGGACTACGCCTTCGGCGCGCCGTTCCCCGCCGCCGTCGTCTTCCCCGACGCCCAGACAGTGCACGGCGAACTGCTCCTCGCCCGCGGCCTTCTCAAGGAGGCCTCCGCCGAGCTGACCTCCGCCGGGCGCCGCCTCGACCCGCGCGGCATCCGCAACCCCGCCTGGTGCCCCTGGCAGCTCCACCTCGCCCGGGCCGAGAGCCACGACGCACCGGAACGCGCCGTCACCACTGCACTCGAAGCGGTGAACCGTGCCCGCCAGTACGGAGCGCCCTCAGGGATCGGCCAGGCGCTGCGCGCCGCCGCCGACGTCTCCACCGGTTCGCACCGCGTGAAACTCCTCGAAGAGGCCGTCTGGCACCTGGAGCGCTCACCGGCCGCCTACGAACTGGCCTGCGCCCTGGTCGCGCTCGGCACCGAACTGCGGCGCGCCGGGCGCCCCGAGGAAGCCGCCGAACACCTCTACCGAGGCCTCGACGCCGCCGTCCAGTGCGGGGCCGACGGCCTCGTCGAGGAGGCACGCGACGAACTCACCGCCGCCGGACTGCGCCCACGCCGCCTGCACGGCACCGAGACGGACACGCTCACGGCCCGCGAGCGGACCGCCGCCGCGCTCACCGTACGGGGCCGGACCACGGCGCAGGTCGCCGAGGAACTGCGCACCGAGGAGCCCACCGTCGTACGTCTGCTGTCGGCCGTCTACCGCAAGGTCGGCACGGACCTGACGGGGCTGCCCGCCGCCCTGGGAGAAGCGACGGAACGCTGACCCGGACGGCCGACCCGGGGATCCGGACGGCAGTCGGCGTGCCCCGGCCGACAGCCGTCCCGTCACCGGCGGCGACACCCCAGCCCACACCTCGGGACCGGGCCCCTTCGCACCGGTCCGCGTCGAGCGCCCCGAGGCCCGACACCCGCCCGTGCACGTACCATTGCGGCATGTCCTTCCTCCGCCGCCGCAGCGCCACGCCCGCCGGGCCCGACTTCGACGTCCTGGCCATGGACCCGGGCGACTGGCCGGGCAACCTCGGCGCGGGCCTGCTGCCCGCCCCCGACGGCAGCTGCCAGGGCGTCTTCCTGCGCTACGACCTGTTCGGCGGCCGCGGCCCCGCGATGATCATCGGCAATCTGCCCGAGGGCTCACCGGCCCGCGACGTCGCCGAGGGCGAGGTCCCCTTCGAGGTGGCCCAACTGCTGCTCGCCCTGGAGAACGACGAAGAGGTCACCGTCACCGGAACCGAGGACATGCCGGTGATGCAGGGCGACAACCTGATGATCGTGCGGCGCCTGAAGCTCTCCGAGACGCGCATCTCGTGCGTCCAGTTCGACCGCAGCGACAACGTCCTGGTGACCATCGCCGCCTGGGACCGCCCCATCACGGACGACCTGTACGCCCTCCTGAAGCCGCTGCCGGCGGAGCTTTTCCAGCAGGGCTGACCGCCGGGCGCCCGGCGACCGAACGGGGGTGACCGTGGCCCCCGGCCCATGGACGGCCGGGCCCGCTTTTGGCGGGCCCGGCCGCTCGTCTCACGAGTGTGACGGGAGCACGGTCACGTCCACGGCCCGGACGAACGCCACCCGGTGCCCGAACTGGATCTCGTAGTACATGTCCGAGCCGATCACGACCTTGTGCGGAGCCGTGTCGAAGGTCGGCGAGTAGAAGTACTCGCCCGGCACCTTGTCGCCCACCGCGTACCGCTGGCCCTGGAGCAGCTTGTACGGCAGCGGCGACACCGCCTGGACGGGCACACCCGCCGGGTACGCCTCCTTCTCCGGGTAGGCACGCCCGTACACCGGGATCTCCGCCTGGCCGGCCTTGGGCGTGACGACCAGCCCGGACGCGTTCACCGCCGTCGGCTTGTTCGCCGGGTTCTTGAACCAGGCCTTCTGCCCCAGGTACCAGATCGCCGTCCAGTCGCCGTCGCGTTCCGCGACCGCGTACTGCTGACCCGTGGAAACGCGGGAGGCGATGTCGTTCACGTCGATGGTCGAGTCGGCGCCGCTCGGATACAGGCCGATGTCCTTGACCAGCGGCGCGTTCTCGTCGGGCTGCGTGTGCAGCCGCACCTCACCGGAGCCGTGCGCCGCGCAGGGCTCTCCCTTGGTCACGCAGCCCGTGTACTCGGGACGGTTCTCGTCGAAGTCCGGCAGCACGGTCACCAGCCCGCCGCCCTGCTTCACGGTCCGGTGCAAGGGGTGCCCGAGCAGGGTGAAGTAGTGCTGCCAGTCCCAGTACGGACCCGGGTCCGTGTGCATCCCCGGGATGGTGGAGGCCGTCGGGCCCGGCACGTTCTCGTGCCCGAGGATGTGCTGCCGGTCCAGTGGAACGGAGTACTTCTTCGCCAGGTACTTCACCAGCCGCGCCGAGGCACGGTACATCTCCTCCGTGTACCAGGCGTCCGGCGAGGCGAGGAAGCCCTCGTGCTCCAGGCCGATCGACTTGGCGTTGATGTACCAGTTGCCCGCGTGCCAGGCCACGTCCTTGGCCTTCACGTGCTGGGCGATGTGACCGTCGGTCGAACGCAGTGTGTAGTTCCACGACACGTACGTGGGGTCCTGCACCAGGTTCAGCACACCGTCCCAGGTGCCTTCGGTGTCATGGACGACGATGTACTTGATGCTTTGCGCCCCCGGCCGGTCGCCGAGGTCGTGGTTGCCGTAGTCGCCGTCCCCGAACTCCTCGTACGGAGCCGGGATCCATTCGCAGGACACCTCCGCGGGACACTCCGTGCCCTCGGCGGAGGCTGTCCGCAGTCCGGCCGGCCGCAGTGTCGCCGTGTCGGGGCTGAGCGCCGGCTGGGCGGCGAGCTCGACGCGCTGACCGGAGTCCGTGGTGCGCTCCGCGCCTTCGCGCATCACCTCGTAGACGTCCTGTGCGTACGTCGCCGCCGTCGAACTGTCGTCAGCGCCCGAGAAGCGCGCGACGGCGCCGTACCAGTCGGCCGCATCGGCGCTGAGCGGCTCGCCGAGGTCCCGCTGTGCCGCGGCGAGGAGCGCGGCACCGCCCTCCACGTTCGCCGCCGCGTCCGTCCGCAGCGCCTCGGCAGGCAGACCGGTCAGCCCGGCCGCCTTCGGCAACGTCTCCAGGCGGTCGGGGATTTCGGAACTCTCCGGCAGCTTCGCGGTGGGGACGCGGGCCGGGCGCGAGCTGTCGCCGCGGGCGTCCTCCGTCCCGTCGCTGTGGTGCGGGACCCGCGCGATCGCCGTCCGGGCGTCGGTCAGGTGCATCGGGCCGTAGCCGCCGGTGACGCTCGGCGCACCGTCGTGCCCGTCCCAGCGGGACTGGAGATAGGAGACGGCGAGCAGCACGCTCTGCGGCACGTGGTACTCCGCGGCCGCGGCCGCGAAGGCGCGCTGGAGCCGCGCCGAGGACTCCGCCTCGGCCTGACCGGACGGGGCGGCACCGAGCAACGGCAGCAGCAGCGCCGCGGAGGCGACGGCGCCCGCCGTCCTGCGCGTGCGTCTGCGCCTGTTGGGGGCCTGGGGAGCGGTGGCGGACCTGGGCAATGCAGCCTCCTGGGACGGTCGGGCGCGGTGGGGCGTGCGGGGCCGAACTGCGTCAGTGCTACCGGCTCTCCGACGATCCGTCAATCATGCCCATTGGCAGGCGATTTCCCATGTCAGCGCAGGTTGTGAACGTTTTCGTGGCGGAGGTGACGCGGCCTGCGCGGCGTCAGTGGCGTGGACCAATGGACCGAACGGGTGAGGTCGCGACACGACAGAGGTCCGCGGCGCGCCCCTGTCCCTGGCGCGACCGCGGACCTCCGTCCCCGTCAGCGAGTGCCGACCGCCGCTCGTACGGCCCGGCGGGCCATCTGGCAGTCGTCGTGCAGCCGCCTCAGCAGCAACCGCTGTTCCTCGCCCGACGGCGCGGCACCCGGGTGAGCCGGACCGGGCGCCGCCGGGGCCGTGCCGTGCATCGAACGCTGCACGGCCGTCTCGTAGGTGCGGATCTCTCGTGTCAGCACGAGCATCAGATTCACCAGGAAGGCGTCGCGCGCGGCGGGCCCCGCCGACTGGGCGAGCTGGCTGATCTGCCGCCGCGCCACCGGCGCGTCACCGAGGACCGCCCACAAGGTCGCCAGGTCGTACCCCGGCAGATACCAGCCCGCGTGCTCCCAGTCCACCAGCACTGGACCGGCCGGTGAGAGCAGGATGTTCGACAGGAGGGCATCACCGTGGCAGAACTGCCCCATGCCCTGACGGCCCGCCGAATGGGCGATGCCGTGCACCAGCTTCTGCAGATCGCCCATGTCCCGGTCCGTGAGCAGACCCAGCTCGTGGAATCGGGAGATCCGCTCCGCGTAGTCCAGCGGGGCGTCGAACGTGCCCGCCGGCGGCCGCCAGGCGTTCAGCCGGCAGATCGCGCCCAGTGCCGCCCGGATGTCCGCGCGGGGCGGGGCCTCGGCGGGATGCCGCTGGAGCGCGGCGACCCGGCCCGGCATCCGCTCGATGACCAGGGTGCCGTTGTCCGGGTCCGCCGCGATCAGCCGCGGCACCCGGACCGGCGGCCGGTGCCGGACGAACGAGCGGTAGGCAGCTATTTCGTGCCGGATCCGGTCGGCCCACATCGGTGACTGGTCGAGTAAACACTTGGCGACGGCCGTGCTGCGCCCCGTCGTGCCCACGAGGAGCACGGAACGTCCGCTGCGGCGCAGCACCTGTACCGGAGCGAACTCCGGACAGATCCGGTGCACCGACGCGATCGCCGTGCGCAGCTGCGCGCCCTGAGGGCCGGACAAGTCGATTCTCCCGCTGAGCGGCTGGGTGCCGAGCCCCGGGACGCGTCGCGTCCGGCCGGCACCGAGCACGGGTGCCTGGCGAGCGGGGTCGAGGTAGGGGCCGCTGCCCGCCGGGCGGGTGTGCAACGACCGGGGCGGAGCGGACACGGAGGACGATGCTGCGTACATGGGCGATACAGATCCCTTCGTGTGCCTGCGAGTTGCCGCGCTACCCTCCCCGGCCGCGCCGGAACACCCTGGGGAGTGTCCCTGCGGCAACCGGGTCGGGGTGGCGCGTTCCTACCTGACACCCGATGTCCACTGGCACACCATCTGGCGCACCCTGGCGAACCCTGGCGAATAGTCGCTCAGCAACTGACAGGCGGTTACTGTCAAATCAGCCGAGAACCTGGGGGCTTGACGTGAACGGACAACCCAACACCCGCCTGTCGGACCTGTTCGGCCTGGCCGGCTGGTCCAAGGGCGAACTCGCGAGGATGGTCAACCGGCAGGCGGCGGCCATGGGCCACCCCCAACTGGCGACCGACACCTCGCGGGTGCGGCGTTGGATCGACATGGGAGAGATCCCGCGCGATCCGGTGCCGCGGGTGCTGGCGGCCCTGTTCACCGAGCGTCTCGGCCGTGTCGTGACCATCGAGGACCTCGGTCTGGTCCGGCACGGGCGTACGGGAAAGCGGCAGAGCGGCGGGAGTGCGGAACATCCCGACGGAGTGCCGTGGGCGCCCGAACGGACCGCCGCGGTCCTCACCGAATTCACGGGAATGGACCTCATGCTCAACCGACGCGGCTTGGTGGGCGCGGGTGCCGCGCTCGCCGCAGGATCCGCACTCAGCACGGCCATGCACGACTGGCTCCACACCGATCCGGCCCTCACGGCCGACGCTCCCCGATTCGAAGATCCCCTGCACGCCGACCCCGCTGGGTTCGACCGGTACGAGGCCGCCCCCATCGGGTCGCAGGAGATCGAGGAACTGGAGCGCTCGGTCGAGGTGTTCCGGGCCTGGGACGCGGCTCGCGGCGGCGGGCTGCAACGCAAGGCCGTGGTGGGCCAGCTGAACGAGGTGGGAGGCATGCTCTCCTACCGGCACCCCGACCATCTGCAGCGACGCCTCTGGGGTGTCGCCGCCAACCTCGCCGTCCTCGCGGGCTGGATGTCGCACGACGTCGGCCTCGAGCCCACGGCTCAGAAGTACTTCATCATCGCCGCACACGCGGCCAGAGAAGGCGGTGACCGGCCCCGCGCCGGCGAGGCGCTCTCGCGAGCGGCTCGTCAGATGGTGCATCTGGGCCGGCCCGACGACGCACTCGACCTCATGAAGCTGGCGAAGTCGGGTTCCGGCGAGGAGGTGCTGCCCCGCACCCGGGCCATGCTCCACACCATCGAGGCCTGGGCGCAGGCCTCCATGGGCAAGGGGCAGGCGATGCGGCGCACCCTCGGCCAGGCGGAGGACCTGTTCGTCTCCGACCGGGGCGATGTCCCTCCGCCGAGCTGGATGCAGCTGTTCGACGAGGCCGACATGCACGGCATGCAGGCTCTCGCGTACCGCACCCTCGCCGAGCACGAGCCGTCGGCGGCGGCCACGGCTCAGCGCCATGCGAAGGAGGCGCTGAAGCTGCGCGAGTCGGGCCGGGACCGGTCGAAGATCTTCGACCACATCTCCCTGGCGTCGGCCTGCTTCATCGCCGACGATCCCGAACAGGCCGACCGGTACGCGCGACTCGCCCTGACCTCGATGGGGGCCAACTCCTCCCATCGGACCTGGGACCGGCTGCGCGAGATGTACCGGCTCACCGGGCAGTACTCCAGCTATCCGAAGATCCACGACCTGCGTGAGGAGATCAAACTGGCCCTGCCCAGCGGTTCGTTGAAGCCGAGGGGCGGCGGAAACAGCGCGCGGGCGTAAGGAGCCCGTCCCGACGACACGGGGCGGCGGGCGGGTCGGGGTGCGGCTCCGGTCCCTCGGCAAGAACAGGGTAGATTCCGGTCCTTGGCGCCGTCGGTGGGCGCGGTGTGATCCCCGTTCGCGAAGCCGTCAGGAACCGACCCGGGCGATGAGTACGCACGCGTCGTCCGCGCGCTCGGATCCGCCGAATTCCTCGACCGCCATCCGTACACAGTCCTGAGCGGCACGGGCTCCGTCGAAACGTGGGGCCAGGCCGAGCAGACCTTGTACGGCGGCCGTTCCTGCCTCGCTCCCGGCCTCGGCCCGGCGAGGGGACCCCCACTGCCGCGGCACCAGTCCGTCGGTGTGCAGGAGCAGCAGGTCGCCTTCTTCGAGAGTCTCTTCGGCCTGCCCGTAGACGGCTCCCGAAGTCGCCCCGAGCAGCACGCCCTCCGGTGCGGTCAGTGCGCGCCCCGTCCCCTCGCGGAACAGCAGGGGGGCGGGGTGGCCTGCCTGCGCCCAGGTGAGGGTGCGGGTCTCGGGCCGGTATCGGCAGCAGACGGCGCTGCCGAGGGCGGGCTGGACGGTGGTGTCGAGCAACTGGTTGAGCCAGGACATGAGTTGCCCCGGCTCGGTGCCGGCCATGGCCATCCCGCGCAGTGCGCCGAGCAGCATCGCCATGCCCGAGGTCACGGTGACCCCGTGGCCGGTGAGGTCGCCGACGCTCAACAGCATGTCTCCGTCGGGGAGTTCGAGTACGTCGTACCAGTCGCCGCCGATCAGCGCGCCGGTCGAGGACGGCAGATAGCGCGCGGCCAGATCCAGGGTTCCGGGGCCGCGATGCGGGGACCGCAGGGAACCGCGCCAGGGCGGCAGCACGGACTCCTGCAGCTCGACCGCGATGCGCCGCTCCGTCTGCGCGAGGTGCCGCTGGTGTTGCAGCGAGTCACGGCGCTCGCTCACCGTCCGCTGGCTGCGCCGTAGTTCACTGACGTCACGGAGCACGGCCCACATCGAGGTGGTGCTGCCGTCGGCGTCGAGCACGGGCTCGGCCATCATGTGGACGGCCCGCACCTTGCCGTCGGGGCGCACTATGCGGAACTCCCCGTCGATCGGTTTGGCGTCGATGAGGCAGTCCGTGACCATTGCGGTCAGTTTCGCCCGGTCCTCGTCGAACACCAGGGAGGGGAGCTCGTCCAGGGTGAGCGGGGGAGCGGCGGGGTCGCGGCCCAGGATCTGGTAGAGCTCGCCCGACCAGCCGGCCTCGTCCGTCAGCAGATTCCACTCGGCGCTGCCGACCCTGCTCAGCAGTGAGCCGTGCCTGGATGCGGCGGGCACGGCGTCAGTGGTGGCCGGCGCGGCCGCGGGTGGGGCGGGGAAGGGTGGTGGCCCGTCCCGTAGCTGCGCCAAGTGCGCGTCGAGGTCGTTGAGTTGATGCATGGCCAGGTTGCACAGAGCACGCTGCCAGCGTCCCTGCGGATCCGTGCGATCCGGGGGTGCCTCACGGCGTACGGCATCCACCTCGCCCCGCAGCTGCCGCGTCTGCGAGATCAGCGCGTCGACCGAGCCGCGCCGGGGCGGCTGGGCGGCGGAGCGGTCCGCAGAGAGATGGGAGGGCATGACGTACTCCGATGCGGGGACGGTACGACCTGTGTGACGGAAGGACCGTTACGACTGTTGCACAGCCCGCGACGCGCTGTAAGGGATTTGGCAACACCCGATACGGTGGTGCATCTGGCATATGCCGCAGTCCTCACGGGCCGGTCGCCCGGGCCGGATGCGGTACGCGTGCGGCTGGTCAAGTCGTAGGTGGCGTACGTGACTTGACGGGTCGGTGCGGGGTTGCGGCCCGTCGTTCATTCTCCCGTTCGAGGAGCATATGTGCGAGTGCTCGTGAAGTCCTTCATCTCGGCGTCGTACAGGGTCGCGGGGTCGATGCCCATCGAGGCGAAATTGCCCTCGATCTCCAGGCTGACCAAGCCGTGCAGGCGGGCCCACAGGATGGTGGCTCGCGCGGCGACCGCCTCCGGGACGCCCTCGATCCCGTGGCGTTCCATCCACTGCCGGAACTGTGCCGCCGGACCCTCCGGAGCCGGCGAGTCCGGCTGTGTCAGGCCGTTCACCGCGTCCAGTACGACGTTCATGGCGGGCTGGGATGCCTCGACCAGGCTGGTCGACTGGGCGTCGTAACCCTGGAGCGGCGCCCGGAAGAGGAGCCGGTAGCGGTGCGGCTCGGCCAGTGCCCAGGCGCGGTAGGCGCGCGCGATCGCCGCCAGGCGGGCGACGGCGTCCGAGTCCTTGGCGCCGCTCGTGCCCGTGCCGGTCGTGCGGCCCGCGTCGGTCGCGCCGTCCAGGCGGGTCGTGCCGGTCGTGCGGCCCGCGCCGGTGTCGTGCGGGCCGCTGCCGGGGCCCTTCGCCTCGTGACCGGCCGCCCGGGACAGTGCGACCGCCAGATCCCCGTAGGCGTCGACGACCAGCTCGGTGAGCAGGCTGTCCCGGTTGGCGAAGTAGCGGTACAGCGCGGGCCCCGTCATGCCCAGCTGCTTGGCCACCGCGTTGAGCGACAGGGCCTCCGGACCGCCTTCGGCCAGCTGCGCGAGTGCCGCCGTCTTGACCTCCTGTCGTACCTGCGCGCGGAACCGATCGCGCGGGCCCGTACCGGTCCGGCTTCCTGTGGCCACGTCATCGCCTCTTCGTCTGATGGGGGTGCGGTGGTGACCGCTCTTGACCAACAGAATATAGAGGAGCAAGCTTTAGTTAGAACCTCTCACGCAAGTGTGAGCCGATAACGAAGGAGCTCTGTCCGTCATGAACCCGGAGGCCGTCATGGAGAGTCACCCCGTCGAGAACGGCGACCCCGCCGAGCGTGGCGACACCGGCGGGGGAACGGTGACCGAGGTCGTCCTCCCGGGTGTCGTGGAACCCTCCGGCCTGGAGATCCGCGTCCGTCCCGCGCCGCGGGCCGCCGCGGGCGAGGTCGTCCTCGCCCTGGAGGCCTCCGGGGTGTCCTTCGCCGAGCAGCAGATGCGCCGCGGCAAGTACTACGACCAGCCGCCGTTCCCCTTCGTGCCCGGGTACGACATGGTCGGCGTCGTCGTCCGGGCCGGCGAGGGCGTGGACGCCTCCCTGATCGGCCGGCGCTTCGCCGCGCTGACCAAGGTTGGCGGCTGGGCCGGCCTCGTCGCTCTCCCCGTCGCCGGTCTCGTCGAGGTCCCGGGCGGACTCGACCCCGCCGAGGCCGAGACGGTGGTCGTCAACGGCATCACGGCCTGGCAGATGCTGCACCGCGTCGCCCGGGTCCGGGCCGGTCAGACCGTTCTGGTGCACGGGGCGAACGGCGGAGTGGGTTCCACCCTCGTACAGCTGGCCAGGCACGCCGGCGTCCGGGTCATCGGAACGGCCTCGCCCCGGCACCACGAGGCGGTGCGCGCGCTCGGCGCGACACCGCTCGACTACCGCGCCGCCGATCTCCCCGGCCGGGTCCGGGAGTTGGCGCCGGACGGAGTCGACGCCGTCTTCGACCACGTGGGCGGCGACGGCATCGTGGACTCCTTCGGTCTGCTGGCGAAGGGCGGCACGCTCGTCTCGTACGGCACCGCGGCCACCCGGGACGTCGCAGGCTCCTCCAAGCTGCCCGTGCTCCTGCTCATCGGCCGGCTGCTCCTGTGGAAACTGCTGCCCAACGGCCGGCGCACGCACTTCTACAACATCTGGGCGGGCAAGCGCCGTTCAGCCGCCTTCCACGAGCGGCTGCGTACCGACCTCGGCCAGGTGCTCGCCCTGCTCGCCGACGGCGCGATCACCGCGCAGGTGGCGGCGCGCGTCCCGCTCAGCCGCGCGGCGGAGGCCGTACGGCTGGCCGAGTCCGGCACCGTCACCGGCAAGGTAATCCTCGTCCCGGACCCGGCGGACGGCGCGGCGCCCGGCCCTAGGTGACGCCCGCCGGGCAGCCCGGCCCGCGCGACATGCCGTCCGCGGACCGACGGCGCGCAGGTGCCTGTCCCCGCCGACTCGCGGGGATCCGGCCGCTGTTCACCCGGGCCTCACCGCACGCCGTGGACCCTGACCGTCACCGCATGCACGCCGGCGCGCGGTGTGCCGCAGGGGCACCCCTCCGACGAAAGCGGGGTCGCGTGCCAGAACGGCTGGTACGACTTCACGACCGCCGTGGACTCCGCCGCGAGCTGACGGGGGAGGTTCACCGGGCACGTCGAGACGGGCGCGGCGAGCGTCAGCGGCTGAGGGCACGCGGCGGCGGGCCCGGGAACCCGACGCCCTCGTTCACGCGTACAGGTCCGGGCGCGGGGCCAGCTCGACGGTCACCCGGCCGCCCTCCTCCAGGGCCCGGACGCCCGCCTCGGCGACGGCGGAGGCCGCGTACCCGTCCCAGGCGCCGGGGCCGGTGACGCGGCCCTGCCGGGTGGCGTCCACCCAGGACTGCACCTCACGGTCGTAGGCGTCGGCGAACCGCACGAGATAATCCTGCGCCACCTCCGCGTGCGCACCGCCCGCCGACGTCACCACCATCGTGTGCTCGTCACCGATCCGGGCGCTGCCCGACTCGCAGACCGCCTCGCACCGCACCTGGTATCCGAAGCCGCAGTTGACGAAGACCTCGACGTCGACCACGGCACCGTCCGCGGTCTCGAACAGCACGAACTGAGGGTCCAGCAGGCCTTCCGGGGCGTGCGAGGAGGGCCGGGGCCGGAGCACGGTCACGGCCGTGAGCTCCTGGTCCAGCAGCCAGCGCGCGGCGTCGATCTCGTGCGAGACGGAGCTGTTGACCAGCATCGCCGAGGTGAAGTGGGGCGGCGACGACACGTTGCGGTGGGTGCAGTGCAGCATCAAGGGCCTGCCCAGCCGGCCGCTGTCCAGCAGGGACTTCAGGCGCAGGTACTCCGCGTCGTAGCGGCGCATGAAGCCGATCTGGGCGAGCCGGCGGCCGAGCCGCGCCTCCGCCTCCACCACCCGCAGCGCGCCGGCGGACTCCGGCACCATCGGCTTCTCGCAGAGCACCGGCAGCCCGCGTGCGAAGGCGGCGAGGAGAGCGTCCTCGTGCGCCGGGCCGGGGGAGGCGATCAACACCGCCTGCACGCCCGGCGCGTCGAGGGCGGCGACGGCCTCGGCGTGCACCGAGACGTTCTCGATGCCGGCCACGGCGTCCTTCGCGCGGTCGGTCTCGGGGTCCGCCACGGCGGCGACCCGGGCGCCGCTCACCAGCCGGTCGATCCGCCGTATGTGGTCGGCTCCCATGTGTCCGGCACCCAGGACTGCGACACCCAACAGGTCGTTCACGCGTTCCGTACCTCTCCGCCGACGTTCGGTTCTCTGTCCGATTGTCGGTCGGAGTGATCAGTAACGCAGCACCCCGGCGATGCCTTTCGCGTCCCTGAGGCTCCCGTCGGGGACGAAGCGGACCTCGGCGCCCGTCTCCAGGCACTGTTCGACGATCTCGTCGACGATGTCCTCGCGGGAGTCCAGATCACCGCTTTCCGCCGGGACGAGGTGGTCGCCGTCGTCGCGGACCGTCACCCGGTAGTTCTCCTCGACGGCGAGCAGCCGGACGCGGCCCTCGGTCGCGTTCTGCCACACCTCGTCGACGCCGGCGGCGAACTCCTTGCGGCCGAGGGCGGTTTCGAGCTCGCGGGTGACCTCGTCGGCGCCCTTGCGTTCCTCGGCGTTGATCAGCGGGCGGATCGCCTGCCACACGGCTTCGGCGGAGCCGTGCGCCAGCCCGCCGTGCGGGATGTGCGTGGCGTCCTTGGTCACGGTGCCGAGCTCGTCCAGGAGGGAGAGCGCGGCGGTCTCACCGGTGACGTACAGCGGTCGCGGGTTCTCCCGCAGTACCGAGGCCAGGACGGTGTCCGCGTCGCGCAGGAACCGGCGGGTGCCCTCGTCGCGGAAGGTGCTCGGCATGTCGCCGATCTGCTCCTGACGTTCCGCGTCGAAGTTCTCGCGGTCCCTGACCAGCGGGAAGCCTCCCGTGTGGTCCTCGACGACATGGCCTGCGCCGCCGTTCCACAGCGTGACCCGGTCGGCGGCGACGGACAGGACCCAGAACGGGCGCTCGGAGGCCTGTGCGGCGACGAGGTTGCGGGTCAGGAAGGTGTCCGAGAGCACGACGCGCTCGGGCACGGTGCGTGCCAGGGACCAGACCTGGTGTTCGCCGGGTGCCGCGAAGATCACCAGACCGTCCTCGGTATGCGCCAGGTCGACCTCGGACACGGCCCGGTCGAGCTGCTGGAGGACATCGGTGCGCCGCTCGCGGGTGACGGCGGGATCGGCCTCCAGCTGCTTCTTGGCTTCGGCCATCACATTGCGCAGCCGGACCGGATCCTGGGCGTTGTCGGGCTCGCGGCGGTGTGTCGGCGTCAGCACCGACACCGCCGGGTAGGGCCGCGGCCTGCGCAGCTCGGAGAGGGTAGCGGGGCTGAGTGCGTGCTCCATAACAGCACCATAGGACCAATTCCCCTGTCGGGCATTTGGTGCAATTCGTTGCTAGGGTCGCTGCGTCGCCAGATGACGAGGTCCGCATCGTGGTCGCACACGACGATGCCCTTCCCGGCAGGACGCCCATGACGCAGGTGGATACGGCCGCGCAGGCGCCTCCGGCCGCGAAGCTGACCCTGCCGACCCTCACCATGATGGTCGTCGGCTCGATGGTCGGAGCCGGAGTCTTCTCCCTGCCGAGCCGGTTCGCCGAGGAGACGGGCGTCGCCGGCGCCCTCATCGCCTGGGCCGTCGCCGGCACCGGCATGCTGATGCTCGCCTTCGTCTTCCAGCGTCTGGCGATCCGCAGACCCGACCTCGACGCGGGCGTCTACGCCTACGCGAAGGCGGGCTTCGGCGAATACCTCGGCTTCTTCTCGGCGTTCGGCTACTGGGCCAGCGCCTGCTTCGGCAACGTGACGTACTGGGTGCTGATCATGTCGCCTGTCCGAGCTGCGGGTCGTCGAGACCGGCGGAGACGTCTACGCCTCCGAGCGCCAGCAGTGGGACAGCGGCAACAACGCCGTCGCGCTGGAGCCGGGCGTGGTGTTCACCTACGACCGCAACACCCAGACCAACACCCTGCTGCGCAAGGCCGGAATCGAGGTCATCACCATCGTCGGAGCCGAGCTCGGGCGGGGGAGGGGCGGCGGCCACTGCATGACCTGTCCCGTCGTCCGCGACCCGGTGGACTTCTGAGCCCGTCGAAACGGGGGCGTTCAGAACACGTCCGGGTCCGCCGCCCGCCAGTCCGCCCGCCACGACGCGGGCGGCTCGGCCCGCAGCACACCGGGCTCCAGCCACTCGTAGAGCTCCGCGTACGAGCGCACGGTCGCCGCGTCGGTGCGCCGCAGCAGGAGACGGGGCACGAGGCCGGCCGGGTCCCGCACCCCCGCTGCCGCCATGATCCGGCACGCGCTGCGTACGGTCGCCCGCTGATATCGGTGGACCCGCTCGGCCTTGTCGGCGATGTCCAGGGCACGCACCCGACGAGGGTCCTGCGTGGCGATTCCCGTCGGGCAGGTGCCGGAGTGGCAGCGACGGACCTGGAGACAGCCGAGGGCGAGCATCATCGCGCGCGCGGCGTTGGTGTAGTCCGCTCCCTGCGCCAGCCGCCCGACGATGTCCGCGCCGGTGGCGACGCCACCGCTCGCACCGATCCGGACGCGGTCGCGCAGCCCGGCGCCGACCAGCGCGTTGTGCACCGTGAGGAGGCCCTCCGTGAGCGGCGTCCCCACGGCGCCGGGGAACTCCGCCGGAGCGGCGCCCGTACCGCCCTCCGCGCCGTCGACGACGATGAAGTCCGGGGTGACCCCCTCGGCGAGCATCGCCTTGCAGACGGCGAGGAACTGACGGCGCGAACCCACGCACAGCTTGAACCCGGTGGGTTTGCCGCCCGCCAGCTCCCGCATGCGGGCCAGGAAGCACACCATCTCCCGCGGAGTGGAGAACTCCCGGTGGCACGGAGGTGACGCCACGGCCTCGCCCTCCGGAACGCCGCGTGCCCGGGCCACCTCGGCACCGACCTTCACACCCGGCAGGATCGCGCCGGCCCCCGGATGAGCGCCCTGCGAGAGCTTCAGCGACACGCACTTGACCTCGGGCAGCGCCGCCTTGTCCGCGAACTCCCGTGCCTCGAATCGCCCTTCGGCGGTGCGGCAGCCGAAATACCCGGTGCCGATCTCCCAGATGAGGTCCCCGCCGCCACGCAGATGGTGGTCGGACAGGCCGCCCTCCCCGGTGTCCTGCGCGAAACCGCCCTTCGCCGCGCCCCTGTTCAGCGCCAGGACGGCATGCGAGGACAGTGCGCCGAAACTCATCGCGGACACGTTGAGCAGTGCCATGTCGTACGGCTTGGTGCAGTCGGGGCCGCCGACGCGGACCACGGGCGGCTCGGCGGGCACCTCGGCCGGACACATAGACGGTTCCAGGAACTCGTGCCCGCCGGCGTACACGTCCCGTCGGGTGCCGAACGGCTCGGGCGCCTCGGCACCCGCGGCACGCTCGCGCACGAGGGCCACCACCCCGGGGCCGTACGGTCGCCCGTCGTCGGCCCGTCCGGTGGAGCGCCGTCCCGCCACGACGCGCCGGAAGCGGCCGAGCAGGGGGTGGTTCCGCAGCACCGCACGCCCGCGCTGCGTCAGGTCATGCACGGCGAGCGCGGAAAGGGCCAGCAGGACGCCCGCCGCGCACCACCACCACGCCGACACGGCGCATGCCAGGACCAGCGCCCCGGCCGCGCCGAGGGCGACGAACAGCGGCAAGAGCATCCGGCGCACACCACGAGTCAAACCCACCTCGCGGCGCGGGGCGAAAGCTGAGCTGCCGCTCGGGTTGTCCGCGGTCCGGCGACGGCACGCGCCAGGTGGCTGCCGGGAGCCGCTCAGTCCAGGCCGAGAGCCTTGTCCGCGGCCGCCACGGACGGCTTCCACCACGTCGTCACCGGCTCCCACACCAGCACGGCGTCCCCCGCACCCAGTTGCTCCGCGGTGAACGAACGCCCGAACAGGGACGGGTCGGCGGACACGGTGATGGAGTCCAGCCTGCGGGCCTCGGGGTCGGCAAGGTCGGCGATCGTCCGGACGGCCGCGTACGCCGTCCTGCCCGGGCCCAGGCGGTACGGGCCGCTCTCTCCCCCGGGCGTCGGCAGGGCGGCGCCGTCCAGGTCCCCGAAGGTGACGGTGGGAATGCGGTCGACCGTGCAGGTACGGGGGGAACGGTTCGTGACACCGATGTGCGCGACGCGGGCGTCCGCGGTCTGCTCGGCCCGCAGCTGGAGGACCTTCCCCGCACACTTCGCGATCCGGCCGACGGTCTGCTGCGGGGTGGCCGAGCCGCTCTGGGGCACCGCGAGGAGCACAGCGGTGGCGGCGGCCGAGAGGGTGAGGAGGGTTCGGATGCGCATCGGCGGTTCCCCCCTTGAGTCGTCACGAACGTGCGCCGTACCCGGTCCGGGCGGCGCCCTGCCCAGTGTGACCACCGCGGAGTACGAGAGGTTGTAGTCAGCTCGTCCCTGTCACCCGGCCGTGTCAGCGTCACCCGGCCGTGTCAGCGCCGGACCGAGCCGTCAGCGTGCCTCGTCGTCGTCGGACCCGCAGGAACTGCCGCTGCCCGGGAGGGAGCCGTACAGCAGGAAGTCGTCGACCTTCTGGTGCACGCACTTCGACGACGTGTAACCGGTGTGCCCCTCGCCCTTGTTGTCGAGCACGACGGCCGACGGCCCCAGCCGCGCGGCCGTCTCGACGGTCCACCGGTAAGGGGTCGCGGGGTCACCGCGGGTGCCGACGAGCAGCATCTTCGGGGTGTGGACATCGCGCACATGGTCGCGGATGAAGTCGGTGCCCTTGGGCCGGCCGTAGCACAGCATCACCTGGTTGAGCCGGAACGGGCCGAAGACGGGGGAGGCCTCCTCGAAGGTGGCGCGCAGCCGGCTCATGTCCTTCGTGAGCTGGGCGGCGGTGGGCCGGTCGGGGTCGTCCGCGCAGTTGATCGCCATCAGGGCGGCGAGGAGATTGTCGACGGGGACGTCCTCGTCGCCGACGAGGCCGCCGTCCGTGCGGCCCGCCGCGGGTACGCCGGGCAGCGTGATGCCGCCCGACAGCTGGGACAGGGCGTGCGTGTCGCCGTCCTGGATCAGGGCGGCGAGGGCCTGTTCGAGCGCGGGCCACAGCGACTCGCTGTAGAGCGCCTGACTGATCGCGCCCACCAGGTCCTGGCCGGTGAACCGGTCCCCGAAGGCCGACGTGACCGGGTCCCGGTCGAGCGAGTCGACGAGCTGGACGACCTGCTTCCGCGCACCGCGCGCGTCCTGGCCGAAGGGGCAGGCCACGTCCTTGACGCACCAGGTCAGGAAGTCGTCCAGCGCGGTCTGCTGACCCTGCGCGCTCACCAGGGACTGCTCCGTGAGCGGTTCGGTGAGCGTGTCCACTCCGTCGAGCGTCATCCGGCCGGTCTTGTCGGGGAACTGCGCCGCGTACACCGCGCCCAGCCGGGAGCCGTAGGAGAAGCCGAGGTAGTTGAGCTTCTCGTCGCCGAGCGCCTGGCGTATGACGTCCATGTCCCGGGAGGCGTTGATCGTGCCGATGTGACGGAGCACCGGGCCGGAGTGCTTGACGCACTGCTTGGCGTACTGCTCAACCGTCCTGAGCGCGGCCTTGGGGTCGCCCGCTTCGACGGTGGGGTCCGTGGTGGCGGAGATGTCCTGGGCCCCCGCGCCGCAGCTCACGGGCGAGGACCGGCCGACGCCCCGGGGATCGAAGGTCACCACGTCGTAGCCGTTGGTGAGCCCCATGAAATCCTTGCTGTCGGCGGCGAGCTGGGATATCCCGGCACTCCCCGGGCCGCCGAAATTCAGCACGACCGACCCGCGCGACGCACCGGTCGCCCGATATCGGGCGAGTGCCACGTCGAGAGTGCCGTCACCGGGCCGCGCGTAGTCCAGCGGCACGGTCACCTTGCCGCACTGCATGTCGTGGGGCACGCCGGAGCCCGTGCAGGCGGCCCACTTGACCTTCTGCTGGTAGAAACGCGACAGGTCGGGCTGGTCCGCGGCAGCGGCCACCGTGGGGAGGCTCGCCGCGAGCAGCGCGAGCGTCGCGGTCGCGGCTCCGGCGACGGTGCCTCGTTGGTGCACGGACAGCATGCATGCCTCCAGGCTCGCCCCGCGGTGGACCGGCGACACCCCCTCGATCACGATAAGCGGGGCCCCCGGGGCACGCCTCCCGGCGAGCGGCCCGGGCCGATGTGCCTTACCCTTCGCGACCGCTCCTGTCACAATCCGTCACGACCTGGCACGCGCGCGTTCGAAAACGGTGACGCTCGATGGAGTGAAAGACCGATAAGCCATAACTCGGATGGTTCTCCTGCGTTTTACGCGATGCGGGTGAGTGCCCGCGACGATGTCTGGAAGGCAGGAAACCTATGAAACGGGCTACCCGAAATGGGTTGATCGCCGCGGCTGCCGCCTCGGGTGCGCTCGCCGTGACGATGCCGGCGCACGCCGACTCCACGGCGGACGGCACCGCGGCCGGCTCGCCGGGGCTGATCTCCGGCAACACCGTCCAGCTCCCGGTCCACGTTCCCGTGAACGCGTGCGGGAACACCGTGAACGTGGTCGGACTGCTCAATCCTGCGGCGGGCAACAGCTGCGCCACCAGGAGCGAGGGGGGAGCGGCGACGGAGACGGGGGCGAGCTCGACACACGGCGGCGCGGTCGCCGAGGGCGGCGCAAAGGATTCGCCGGGGCTGCTGTCGGGCAACGGTGTGCAGCTCCCGGTGGACCTGCCCGTGAACGTCAGCGGCAATTCCGTGAACGTCGTCGGGGCGGGCAACGCGGCCGTGGGCAACGAGTCGACGAACACCTCCGGCGGCCGTCCCGAGCAGCCGGCCACGCCGACGCCGCCCCCGCCCAAGGCGCACCCCCGCCCCGTGGTGCCCCAGCAGGTCCCGGGGCAGCCGGTGCCCGCCCTCGCCAGCACCGGCGCGGACCAGACCGTACCCGCGATCGCCGCGGGCGCCGCACTGCTGTTGGGCGGAGCCGTCCTGTACCGGCGCTTCCGGCCCGTCGCGGTGCGCTGATCCACGGACACCGACAGAAGGCCCCACCGGATCCGTGACCGGTGGGGCCCGAGCGGAGTCCGGCGGACGGGAGACCCCGGGTGCCTCAGAGTGAGGCGTACAACAGTTCGAACGCCCTCGGCTGCCGGTCCGCCTCGGCCCGGCCCTGTGGCCCGGTCCGGCGCAGACCGTACCGGCCGAGAGCATCGCGGTCCCCGCGGAACGCGGCGCCCGCCTGCCTGCGCGGACAGACGGTGTACGGATGGTCGGGCGGCGACGCGAGCCTGCTCGGGCCACCATGTGGCCGCCCTTGAAAGAGGGGCCGTCCGCCCCGCGGTCCCCGCTTTCGCACGGTTCCCGCAGTAACCCGTCCGCGGTGTTGGGCTCGGGGGACGCGGTGGCGTCGCGTCCGCGATCTGCCGCGCCGCGCTCGGGCTCGCGCCGTCACCGGTCGCGCGGTTCAGTTCGCTCCCGGAAGCCGGTCTCGTGACGTGACCGCGTCAATGGAGCGGGTGGCGGACCGGCCGCCGGGTGCGACTTCCTCGCGGAGGATGCTGTACCGGACCCCGTCACGCCACCGTCCGTCGCGGAACACGACACTGCGAAGCACCCCCTCGCGGGTGAATCCCGCCTTCTCCAGGGCGCGTTGCTCGGCGATGTTCTCCGACTCGGTGTCGGCCTCGATGCGCTTCACGAGCGTGTGGGCGAAGAGGTAGCGGACGAGCTGCCGCTGGGCCTCGGTCCCCACGCCCTTGCCGCGAGCGTCCGGCAGCAGGGCGATGCCCATGTTCCAGTAGTGCGTGGTCCGGCTGGAGGCGATCTTCCGCCAGGCGACGAATCCCAGCCGCTCGGAATCCCGCACCACCATGAGATGGCCCGCGTCCTCGGTGATGAGGCCGGTGTCCGCCCACTGCCGCCGCCAGCGCCGGATGTCCCACCAGCCGAACCACTGGAAAGGGGTCGACACCTCGGGCTCCGTCAGGAACCGCTCCAGGACGGGCAGGTCGTCCTCGGTCACCGGGCGCAGGGCCACGTCTTCGACACTCATGACGGCAAGCCTAGGCCGCCCGTGGGGCAACACCCGTGAGAACAGCATGGGTTGGCGCCGTCGCCCGCGCCCTTGGGTCTCGTTCGCCGGACTGGCCGAATCTCTCCCGGTGCCGGACGGTCGCGCTGCGACCGGTACGGAGATCGGGAAGGATGCTGCGCGTGCGGCAGACCACCGCACCGAAGCGACCCCGTACGGAATGGAGCGCCCACATGACCTCTCCGGGACCGGAGCACCTCGTCGTCGCCCAGGCCTCGATCGACGACTGGAAGGTGGTCGGCGAGTGGGCGGCGGACGAGGGGTGGAATCCCGGGCTGTCGGACAGCGCCAGCTTCTTCGCCCAGGATCCCGAGGGCTTCTTCATCGGACGCATCGGCGGCGAGCCCGTCTCGGCCGTCTCGGTCGTCAACTACGGCGCCGACTACGCATTCCTGGGCTTCTATCTGGTACGGCCCGACCTGCGCGGCCGCGGCTATGGCCTCGCGACGTGGACGACGGCCCTCGCGCACGCCGGCGGCCGTACCGTCGGCCTCGACGGCGTGGTGGCGCAGCAGGACAACTACCGTCAGTCCGGCTTCGAACTCGCCTACCGCACGGCCCGATTCGGCGGGATCGTCCCCGAGGGCGAGGCGCCCACGGGAGTCAGGGCCGCCACGGACGCGGACCGCGCGGCCATCACGGTGTACGACAGCGCCTGCTACCCGGCCGACCGTCCGGTGTTCCTCGACTCGTGGCTGACCGGTCCGGGCCACCGCACCTTCGTCCGCACCGCCGCGGACGGGCACCTCACGGGGTACGCCGTGATCCGTCCGGCCCGTGACTCCCTGCGGGTCGGCCCGCTGTTCGCCGACACCCCCGACGACGCCCGGGCTCTGATCGCCGCGCTGGCCGACGACGCCGCCGGCCGTCCGATCGCGGTGGACGTGCCCCGGACGAACACGACGGGTGTCGCTCTCGCGGAGGAACTCGGCCTGACGCCCTCCTTCGAGACGGCCCGCATGTACACCGGACCGGTCAGGCCGTTCGCCGCAGAGCGCGTCTATGGAGTGACCACGCTCGAACTCGGCTAGTCCGCCGCCGGATCCGCCGGGTCGGCCTCTCAGCCGGCGAGTTCGCGGGCGCGACGTGCCGCTTCGCCCACCGCGCCGCGGTGCACCGGTCCGTGGCCCGGCAGCAGGACGTCGGCGGAGAGGGACTCGATGCGCGCCAGGGAGGTGCGAGCGGCGTCGCGATCGGTGTCGAACATCGCGGGGAGCAGCTGCGGGCCACGCCCCCGTGCGGTGGGATGCGCGGTGACGAGGGCGTCACCGGAGATCACGATCCCGGCGTCCGGCAGATGGTAGACGCAGTGCCCCGGCGTGTGGCCCGGGGTGTGCACCGGAACCGGACGGCCGGGCAGATCCAGCGGTCCCTCCTGGGGGAACGCCTCGGGCTGCGTCATCCGTACGTCCGCCTTGCCGCCGGACCGCAGGGCGTGCACCGCCCACGGCAGTACCCCGGGGCGCCACCCCTGGCGCAGCACCTGTCCCACACTCACCTGGTGCAGGAACTCACGGCGCGCGTGCGGCACTTCCGCCTCGTGCATCAGGACCGGGACGCCGAAGGTGCGGTTGAGATGGTCGGCGGAGCCGAGATGGTCGTTGTGCGCGTGTGTGACGAGGACGGCACGGACGGCCTCGGGCGCGTGGCCGAGCGCTTCGAGGGACGCGAGGAGTTCCCCGCGGTCGCCGGGATATCCGGTGTCGATCAGGGTGGCTGAGTCGCCGTCGCTCAGAACCACCCAGTTCGTGTTGCTGCCGTGCACCAGGTGCACTCCCTGGGCAGCCTCGACGATCGTATTCTCGCGCATGACCATCCCGACGTGTGAGACCTGTGCGCGGCCCGAGCCGCAGTGCCGGGAAGACGCTATCGCGGCTGCTCACCAGCGCCGACAGGGGTGTGCGCGCCGTGTCCGGCACGGCGCCTGACCTGCGTCGATGCCGACAGGCGGGGCGCTGCCCGCGGCCGACACGGTGGCGAGCCGTGCGGATGCTGCCCCGCGGGGGTGAGGGGGCCGCTCGACCGGGCGGAGACCGGCACCTGGTGAGGCGGCCGTTCGGCACGGCAGGGACCGGCGGTGGAGCGGCGATCGCCGGTCGCCGGTCGGTCGGCGGTCCGTCGCCGGTCGGCGGTCGGCCGTCCGAGGATATTCCGGTGCGGGGCGGGGCCCCGCTTCCCTAGACTCCTCACACATTCGCGCACCGCCGCATCGGCGCCGCGCATCGTGACGAGTGAGGGGAGCCGGGCCGTGCGTGACCGCACCGCTGTCGTGGTTCCCCCGTCGCTGTACGAGGTGATCCTCGTGTCCTCGTGGGCCCGGTACCCGCTGCGCGGCCGGTACCGGAGGCCCGAGACGACCGTCTGATCTCCGCCCCTCGCCCTTCACGCCGACAGGTGTCACCGCCCGTCGGCCCCGCGCGTACGCGGCAGCCTTACGCCTGCCCAGGTGTACGCCCGCCGACGGCCCGGTCCGTCGGCGCCGAGGCGGCGGCATGCGCGCGCCGCGTCACGGCGCGGTGCGCAGATCTCCCGCGGCCCGAACCAGGGGCCGCCGTCCGGGAATCGCGCCGCCCGATCCGGACCACCCGAAAGGCCATGCGCCGTGCGCACCGACCTGCACCGTCACCTGACCAGCCCGCTGTCCACCGTCCGCAATCTGGGCATCCTCGCCCACGTCGACGCCGGCAAGACCACCGTCACCGAGCGGATCCTCTACGCCACGGGCACCACACACAAACGCGGAGAGGTGCACGACGGCACCACCGTCACCGACTTCGACTCCCAGGAACGCGATCGTGGCATCACCATCTTCGCCGCGGCCGTGAGCTGTGCCTGGGACGGCCACCGGATCAACCTGATCGACACACCCGGCCATGTCGACTTCTCCGACGAGGTGGAGCGCTCGCTCCGGGTCCTCGACGGCGCGATCGCGGTGTTCGACGCCGTGGCGGGTGTCGAGCCGCAGAGCGAGTCGGTGTGGCGGCGGGCCGCCCGGCACGGCGTCCCGCGGATCGCCTTCGTGAACAAGCTGGACCGCGCCGGGGCCGACCTCGACGCGGCCGTCGAGTCGATCCGGCAGCGGCTCCATCCGGCGCCGCTCGTCGTCCAGTTGCCGATCGGTACGGAGGACACCTTCACCGGAGTGGTGGACCTGCTGCGCATGCGTTCCCTCGTGTGGGCCGACGGCGTCGACACCGCCGAGGAGGGCCCGGTGCCGGAAGCCCTGCTGGACGAGGCACGGCGGCGCAGAAGGCTCCTCGAAGAGGCGGTGGCGGAACTCCACCCCGCCGCGCTGGAGGAGTTCTGCACCGACTCCACCGTGCGGGCCTCCACACTGGCCTCGGCGCTGCGCGACCTGACCCGGACCGGAGAGGGCGTCGTGGTGCTCTGCGGCTCGGCCTACCGCAACCGCGGTATCGAACCGCTGCTGGAGGCCGTCGTGGCGTATCTGCCCTCGCCGCTGGACGTGCCCGCCGTACGCGGCACCGGCGCCTACGCGGGGCAGGAGCGGGCCGCCGACCCCGAGGAGCCGTTCGCCGCCCTGGTGTTCAAGGTCAACGCGACGGCGACCGGCAGGCTGACGTACGCGCGGGTGTACTCGGGAACGATCCGGAAGGGAGGGACCGTGGTGGACGTGGGCGCACGGCGCACCGAACGGGTCAGCCGCATCCTGCGGGTCCGGGCCGACCGGTACGCGGAGCTGGACACGGCCGTCGCCGGCGACATCGTCGCGCTGATCGGGCCGAAGTCCGCGCACGCGGGGGCGACTCTGTGCGTCCCGTCGGCTCCGCTGCTCCTCGAACCGCCCGCGGTCGCCGAACCCGTGGTGTCGGTCGCGGTCGAGGCGCGCCGGGCCGTCGACACCGACCGTCTGGTGTCCGCGCTCGCGCGGCTCGCGGAGGAGGACCCCTCGCTCGTCGTCCGTACCGACCCGGAGACCGGTCAGACGACGCTGTCGGGCGTGGGGGAACTGCACCTGGAGGTCGCGGTGGAGAAGATCCGGCGGGCCCACGGCCTCGAGGTCGCCGTCGGCCGCCCCAAGGTGGCCTACCGGGAGACCGTCGTGCGCGGGGTGTCCGGGCTGGTCTACCGGCACGTCAAACAGGACGGCGGTGCCGGCCAGTTCGCCCATGTCGTGCTCGACGTGGAACCGCTGGAGGCCGCGCCGGGCGACGGCGGCCACAGCGCGGCGGGCTTCGAGTTCCGTTCGACGGTCGTGGGCGGCCGTGTGCCGCGCGAGTACGAGCGCGCGGTGGAGGCCGGCTGCCGGGACGCCCTGACGGAGGGGCCGCTGGGCGGTCATCCCGTGACCGGGCTGCGGGTCACCCTGTCCGACGGGGCGACCCACTCCAAGGACTCCTCGGAGATGGCGTTCCGCACGGCCGGCCGTCTCGGGCTGCGCGAGGCGCTCCGGGCCGCCACCATGGCGCTCCTGGAACCGGTGGCCGAGGTCACCGTCACCGTGCCCGACGAGGCGGTGGGCGGCGTGCTCGGTGATCTCGCCGCACGGCGCGGACGGGTCTCGGGTTCGCTGACACGGGCGGACGCGACGGTGATCACCGCCACCGTGCCGCTGGCCGAACTCTTCGGCTACGCGACCCGGTTGCGCAGCCGCACCCAGGGCCGCGGCGTGTTCACCGCCCGGCCCACCGGCCACGCGCCCGCACCGGGCACGGCGTCCGTCGAGACGCCGGCCCGGTGACACGGGCGGAGCGGTCCTGCCCCGACGCGGGGTCCAGGACCGCTCCGCCTCGGACGTCCTGGCGCGGGGCGTCGTGACGCCCCGCGCCGCGTCCGCGACGCCCCTGGGACCGGGTCCCGCGCGGCGGCCGGACGAAGTGGAGCTCCAGCGCGGCCGGCGGCTCGGCGACGCCGGGCCCTCCGGCCGTCGCCCAGCCGATCAGCTCCTCGGCGCAGTCCTCGTCCAGGGCGAGTCCGATCCAGGCGGCCCGGCCTCCGCCGCGCCGCCCCGCGGCCGGCGGCCGCACCACGACCACGTTCGCCTGATTGTTGACGATCTTCACGAGCGGCACCCTGCAGGTACTGACCGCCACCGGCTGACCGGAGGGGGCGGGGGAGCGCGCCCGGGCGGGGTCGCGCGGCCCCGGCCGGGCGCATACGTGCCTCGGGCCGGGGCGGCCGCCCACAAGGTGAAATCCCCGTTGCCCCGGGCGGCTCCCGGGTGCTGGAGTGAGCCCATGGATCACGCTGCGGTACTGGCCCTGTTCGACCGGGACATGCGGGAAGGGGCGCGGCCCGACGCGCCGGGCGCGCGGGTCGAACGCGCCGGCAAGGTGGTGCGCCAGACCGGCGCCGAGCACGGCTGGAACGGAGTGGTCTGGTCGGACCTGGACGAGACGACGGCCGACGCGGCGATCGCCGACCAGATCCGCCACTTCACCGGACTTCGGCGGGAGTTCGAGTGGAAGCTGTACGGGCACGACAAGCCCGAGGACCTGGGGTCCCGGCTGCGCGCCGCAGGCTTCACCGCGGAACCCGAGGAGACTCTGATGGTCGCCGGACTGGGCGACCTGGCGCTGGACGCCGAACCGCCGGAGGGCGTACGCCTGCTGCCCGTCACCGACCGGGCGGGCGTCGACCTCGTGGCCGAGGTCCACGAACAGGCCTTCGGCACGGACGGCACACGGCTGCGCCACCAACTGCTCGCCCAGCTCACCGGCGAGGCGGACACGGTCGTCGCCGTCGTGGCGCTCGCCGGCGACGTGCCGGTCAGCGCGGCCCGCATGGAGCTGCTGCGCGGAACCCGGTTCGCCGGACTGTGGGGCGGCGGCACCGTCCAGGCCTGGCGCGGCCGGGGCATCTACCGGGCGCTCGTCGCCCACCGCGCCCGGGTGGCGGCCGACCGCGGCTACCGCTACGTCCAGGTCGACGCCTCCGGCCAGAGCCGCCCCGTCCTCGCCCGGCTGGGCTTCCAGCCGCTGACCACCACCACGCCGTACGTGTACGCGCTCTGAGGTGCTCCGGGCATGGACGCTCCGTGCCCGGAGGGTGACGCCCGAGGCCCGTGCGGGTGAGCCGCCGCGAGCGATGTCACGTTCCGGCAGCCGCCCTCCGTCGTACGGGCATGACGACGAACCAGAGCATCCTCCTGGCCGGCGCGAGCGGCGTTCTCGGCCGGCACATCACCAGGGCCCTGACCGAAGCGGGCCACCACGTCACCGGTCTCGGCCGGGGCACCGGCAACGGCGTCCGCGCCGACCTGATGGACCGCGACGCGCTGCTGCGAGCCGTCGACGGCCGGCACTTCGACACGGTCGTCCACGCCGCGACCGCCCTGCGCAAGGCACCCCTGCGGCACCGGGACATGTACGCGACCGACGCGCTGCGCACGGAAGGCACCGCACATCTCGTCGAGGCCGCGCGCGCGACCGGCGCACGGCGGTTCGTCACCGAGTCGATGATCTTCGGGTACGGATACGGGGACCACGGCGACCAGATCGTCACCGAGGACGTCCCCTTCGGACCGCCCGGCGCCACCGCGCAACTGGAACGGCACATCGCGGCGATGCGCACCAAGGAACGGCTCACGTTCGAGGCCGAGGGACTGGAGGGCATCGCGCTGCGCTTCGGTCTCTTCTACGGTCCCGGCGGCACCGACGGCATCGTCTCGATGCTGCGCAAGCGGCAGCTTCCCGTCGCCGACGACCGGGGCCGCGTCCTGCCGTGGATCGACCTCGTGGACGCGGCGGGCGCGGTCGTCGCGGCCGTCGAGCGCGGGCGCCCCGGCGAGGCCTACAACATCGCCGACCGCACCCCGCTGGGCTTCGCCGCCCATGTCCGGGCCGTCGCCGCACGGTTCGGCCTGCCCGCGCCGATGACCGTGCCGCGCTGGGTGATGAGGCCGATGTCGTACGCGCACACGATGACGGGGACGTCGATGCGGGTCTCCTCCGAGAAGGCGGAACGGGAACTGGGCTGGACCCCGGCCCATCCGTCCAGCCAGGAGGGCCTCGCCGCGCTGGAGGACCTTGCAGCGTAGGCCGCCGGACCGGCGCCGCCGCACGGCAGGCGCCGCTCCGGCGGGCGGTCGGGCGGGGCGCCGCGGATCGGGCACCCCGCCGCCGGCCGCGCGCCAAGGGCGCGCCCGGATCAGAGGTCGAGCTGGTACTCCACCGCACTGTGCGTGGGCAGATAGCCGAGTGCGTCGTTGATGCGGCGCATGGGCGCGTTGCTGTCAGCGGTGTCGGTGAGCAGTCCGCCGAGTTCGGGGTGGTGCCGACGGGCCAGGCGGATCGACTCGGCCTTCATCCAGAGCCCGAGGCCGTGGCCCCGGTGCTCGGGGAGCACACCCGTGCCGTAGTGCTGGGCATCGCCGCGGCCGTCGCCGGGCACGACGAGTTCGCAGAAGCCGACGACCGAGCCGTCCGAGCCGTCCGAGCGGTCCAGCACCGCCACCGTGTGCAGCGTCTCGCCGCGCTTGGCGACCGCCTCGGCCGCCGACACGACCCGGTCCACGTCCCACACGACGGTTCCGTAGTCGGTGTCGTCCATCGGCATGTCGTCCATGGCGCGCCGCGAGTGTGCGAACGACAGCGCGAGGCCGGACGGCACGACGCCTTCCCAGTGGGTCAACGCGTAGTCGGGGTGCGGGCGTTCGGCGATCTCGGTGATGCTCGCGACGTCCGCGTCCGCCATCGGGAGCCGCGCGTACGTCAGCGCGAGCACCCGGCGGAATCCGCGCGCCGCCAGGAACAGGTCGCCGGGCGAGCCGGCCTCGGCCTGGGCGACGAGCGAGCGCCGCCCCTCCTCACGCGCCGCCGAGACGGCCGCGTCCAGCAGCCGGCCGCCCACTCCCTGCCGCCGCTCGGCGGGGTGCACGGCGATCTCCAGCTCGGCGAGGTGGGACTGTCCCTCCCTGGTGAACAGCCGGAGGAAGGCCGAGCCGACGGGGGCGCCGTCGGTGCCGGAGGCCAGCCACGCGAGGCGTCGGCTGGAGGGTGTGGTCTCGGGGTCGGTCAGCGGTGTGACGCGTGGCGGCAAGATCTCTCCGTGATGTCGGGCGTGCGGTGCGAAGCCCGCAGAAACTAGCCCTGCGGGTGCGCGCTCCGCAACGGAATTGAGCGCGCACCACGGCATGCGGCTCGTGCACTCGCAAGGCCTCGCCGGTCAGCGGCGTGCCCTCGACCGGTCCAGAGCCGCGACGCCCAGAGCCGCGAGCCCGATCTGGATGAGCCATTCGATCCAGTCGACGCCCTTGGTGTCGGCAACGTCGAAGGCGGCGGCGAGCGCCGAGCCGATCAATGCCGCCACAATGCCGACGACGATCGTCAGCAGAAGGCCGATGCGCTGGCGGCCCGGGACGACGAGCCGTCCCAGCACACCGATGATGATGCCGATGACTATGGCACTGATGATGCCTGAGATCTCCATCTCCGCCCCTCTATGTCGGTTCCCTGCGGTTATCTAGTGCCCCCTGGAAGCCGAGGCAGTCCCGCTCCGGTGCCGCCTGCCTCGGATCGGGTTCCGCCTCGGTTCCTGTTCGGCGACCGACTAGTCATGTACCGTTCAAAAATCTGTCGCGTGGTGGACGGCCACCCACCGTTCTACGCGCGCAGACTTGGCGCCCGCACCGCCTCTCCCCACCCCACTCGGAGGTTCGCCGGATGCTCGGACTCAGACGTTCCCGCCACAGAATCACCACGCCGCTGGCCGTGTTCGGACTCCTCGTCACGGGCGCCGCCGTCCAGACGGCCGGCGCCGCGCCCGCCCAGGCCGCCACCCCCCACCGCGTCCTGTTCGACAACGCCCACGCCGAGACGGCGGGCAACGCCGACTGGATCATCTCCACCGGCCAGCCCGACCCGCTCGGCCAGGACTCCTCCCCGTCCGCCGAGACGGACTGGACCGGCGCGCTGTCCTCATGGGGCGTGACACTGCAGAAGACGGGCGACTACAGCCTCAAGACACTGCCTTCGGGGGCGAGCCTCACCTACGGAGGCTCTGCCGCGACCGACCTGAAGAACTTCGACGAACTGGTGCTGCCCGAGCCCAACACGTTGTTCACCACGACGGAGAAGACCGCGATCATGACGTTCCTGAAGAACGGCGGCGGTCTGTTCATGATCTCCGACCACACGGGCGCGGACCGCAACAACGACGGCTACGACGCGGTCGAGATCTTCAACGACCTGATGACCACGAACAGCGTCGACAGCACCGACCCGTTCGGCTTCTCCGTCGACACGCTGAGCATCGGCTCCGACTATCCGAGCGCCGTCACCGACAGTACGAACGCCGTCCTGCACGGCTCGTTCGGCCCCGTCACCAAGAGCCTGATCGCGAGCGGTACCACCGCGACGCTGAGGCCCGCCGACAACCCCACCGTCAAGGGCCTGCTCTACCGCACCGGTTACTCCGGCAACACCGGCGCGTTCTTCGCGACGAGCACCTTCGGCAGCGGCCGGGTCGCGTTCTGGGGCGACAGCTCACCCATCGACGACGGCACCGGTCAGTCCGGCAACACGCTCTACGACGGCTGGAACGACTCCGGAGCCACCAACGCCGCGCTGGCCCTGAACGCCACCGAGTGGCTTGCGGGCGCGAGCGGCAGCGGCGGGGGCGGCGGCACCTGCACGGCCTCCCAGCTCCTCGCCGACCCCGGCTTCGAGTCCGGCGGCACGTCCTGGAGCGCGAGCAGCGGGGTGATCACCACGGACACCGGCGAGGCCGCCCGCACCGGCTCGTACAAGGCGTGGCTGAACGGCTACGGCTCGGCGCACACCGACACCCTCTCCCAGTCGGTCACCGTCCCGTCCGGCTGCTCGGCGACCCTGAGCTTCCACCTCCACGTGGACACGGCCGAGACGACCATCAGCACGGCGTACGACACCCTCAAGGCCCAGGTGCTGGACAGCGGCGGAACCGTGTTGTCGACCCTGGCCACGTACTCGAACCTGAACGCCGCCTCGGGCTACACGCAGCGCACCTTCGACCTCGGCACCGCGTACGCCGGGCAGACGGTCACGATCAAGTTCACCGGCACGGAAGGTTCCGTGCTCCAGACGTCGTTCGTCATCGACGACACGGCCCTGAACGTGAGCTGACCCGGAGCGGGCGAAAGGGCGGGCCCGCGGTATCGGGCCCGCCCTTCTCCTCCTCCTGCGTCCTTCCCTCTCCTCCTGGTGCTCCTCCTCGTGCTTCCCGTCTAGGCCGCTGGGACGGTGTTGTCAGGTGTGTTCCAGCCCGAGACGCGGATCCGCGGAGCCGAGCCCCGCAGATCGGCCTTCCGATAGGTCACCGTGAGTGTCGTGGACTCGCCTGGCCACAGGCTGACCTGGTTGTCGGACCACTCGGCCGGCAGCACCGGCCTGCCCTCGGCGTCCACCAGATGCACATCGGTGAGCAGCGAGGGGGTCTTTCCCGTCCCCGTGTTGCGCAGGGTCACCCTGGTTGTCGCGATGCCGTCGGACCCGGCGTCGGTGGACGCCGACGCGGAGACCGGCACTCGTGCCATCGAGCCGAGGCCCTTGAGGTCCGCGTAGCTCGTGGTCGGCGTGTAGTACCAGTCGGTGCCGGCCCAGTCGAGGGTGTCCGGTTTCGTCGACAGCCAGTAGACGTTGCGGCTGACCTCCTTGCCCCGGGAGTCGGTCAGGACCAGTCGGGCGAGATACGTCGCGGACAGTCCGCTCACCGAGGACGGCACCGTGAGAGCGGTGCTGTGCGCCCCGTCGCCGGCCACGTCCACACCGGTCGCCGTCCGGTCGTACTTCTGTGTGCCGTCGGTGTTGAAGAGCGTGACCCGGGCCGTCAGCCCGGACGCCGGCTCGTGCCGGTTGTTCACCACGACGACGGAGCGGTCGTCGTACGAGTACTGGACGTGCAGCGGCTCATTGGCCTTCTTCGCGCCGAAGTAGGCGCCGCCCTGGTCCAGGTAACGGTCCATCAGCTGCCAGTGCAGTGACGTCCACCCGCTGTTGAGCATCCAGTACACGACGCCGGTCGAGGGCTTCGAGGCGTCCGTGGCGTTGCGTCCGTACGCCTCGAACTGGGCCCGCACGTTCTCGTACTGGGCGAGCTGCGCCTTGCGCACGTAGTCGGTCAGGCCGGTGGGGGCGCCGTAGCGTCCGGCCAGGGCCTTGTCGTAGATCTTCAGGGTGGCGAAGGTCGACGACGGCGAGCGGTGGTACTGCTTGGCGCCCGGGTCCTTCCAGAGCGTGTCCAGTTCGGCGGGCGACATCATGCGCCGCAAGGTGTCCAGGGTCGGGATGTCGGGGCCGGCGCCGGTCTCGGAGTTGAAGCCGGTGGCTCCGCCCTCGCGCTTGGCGTACCAGTAGTTCGGCGGGATCCAGTCGTAGGGCCCGGTCATCTTCATGCCCGAACTGCCGGTGACGGGGGAGGACTTGTCGCTGGCCGCGGGGACCACGGGCGTCGGCCAGTCGGCCGCGTGGAGCGCGTCCAGGTAGTTCTTCTCGATCGTGGCGTCCGGCGCGGCGTCGCTGCCGATGAGGAAGGAGATCACGCTCGGATGGGAACGCAGCCGTGCGGCCTCGGCGGCCATCGACGCCTTGGCGACGGGATAGTCGGCGGCCGTCCAGGGCTCCCCGGCCTCGCCGCTGTCGGCGTTGCCCTCCCACTTGGTGCAGCACTCCCAGCCGGGCAGCGTGAGGACGCCGTACTTGTCGGCGAGGTCGAAGAACTCGTCCGGCTCGATGTGCCCTTCCAGCCGGACCGTGTTGAGCCCCAGATCGAGCACGTACTTCAGCCGGTCCTCGACGTAGGTCCGGTCCCAGCGCAGGAACTCGTCCGGCGACCAGCCGCCGCCCTTGATCAGCAGTCTGCGGCCGTTGATGCTGTACTGCCGTGCTCCGTCGCGGTTCAAGGGAGCCTTGACCTCGCGGATGCCGAAGTCCTCGTGCGCGCGGTCGGAGCGCTCGCCCGCGACAAAGACGCTCAGATCGAGTCCGTACAGGGGCTGTCCGCCCATGCCCGCCGGCCACCACACCTTCGGTGCCTTCAGGTGCAGGCCTGGGGAGTCGGCCGGGGTGAAGGTGACCGTCCTCGTCTCGTGCGGGCCGAGCGGGACGGTCCGGGCGAAGACCGCGGGGCCGATGCTGCCGGAGACGGTGGCGGTCACGGCCTTGTCCGTCTCGTTGCGTGCCCGCGCCTTCACGGTCAGGTCCGCGGAGGCGAGCGAGGGCACGTCCAGCCTGGTGACCACGTGCGCGTCGCGCAGTGCGACCGGCCCGCCGCGGCGGACCAGGACGTCCCGGACGATGCCCATGTTCTGGTCGGGCGGCGGTTGCAGCCAGTCGAGCCAGCCCATGGTGAGCATCTTGGTGGGGTCGTTGGGCTGGATCCGGAAGGCGACGGTGTTGGTGCCGGCCCGCACCAGCGAGGTGATGTCGAGCTCGTGGTGCGTGTAAGCGCCCTTCACGTCGGAGGTCCTGGCGACCTGCCGGCCGTTGACGTACACGTCGGCCGCGGAGATCACACCGCTGAAGTCCAGATAGCTGCGCTCGGAGGTGTCGTCGACCGTGAAGTCCGAGCGGTACCACCAGGGCAAGGCGAAGTCGGACTTCGGGATCTTCCGAAGATTCGTGGAGTGGAACGGATCGGCGTACTTCCCGTCGGCGAGCAGAGCCGCGAGCACCGTCGAGCGCGGGCCGGCGGGTACCCAGCCGCGCGCCTGATAGCCGGGGCTGGACACCTTCGCCGGTGAGTCGGTGACCTGGGCGCTGGACCGGATCGCGTAGCCGCCGAGCGCGGTGGCGCTGCCGGGGGAGGAGGCCACCTTCGTCACGGGGGACCGCTGCGCCGGGCGCACGGTCGCCGGCCTGTCGCCCTCGGCCCACGCGCACGTGGACAGGGCGCACAGGGCGCACAGGGTGACAGTGGCCGTGGCGAGACGCCGTCTTGCGGCACGGCGGTGGAACACGGTGGTCTCCTTGGGGGTGGGGGAGCATCCGCGCTGCGACACTGCGAGAGTCAGCTCAAGTTAGGAAACTTTACTAACTGCGCCCACAAGCTAGGCCGGTGAGTAATTCATGTCAATCACCGCGAGGTCCGGTGCCGTCCGGGCGGCGGAGCACGGCTCGGTTGCCGTATCGGCGCTGCCGGTGCCGGTGAGTGCCCGTCAGCAGGGCTGCCACCTGCGGGAAATGCACCTGGCGCGATATGCGGGTCGCTGTCGGGAAGCGGGCGCGACGAGGGGAAGGCACCACCTCCACCGGGACGTGATTCGTCGTCAGGAACCGCGGCTCGTGCGGGGAGAGCGTCGTCCACAGGAGACGAGGATCCGTCAGGAAGCCCGCCGCCGGGCGGAGTGCGCGGAGGGACGATCTCGCTCAGGAAGCGGAACGACGCTCGAACACCACGTCGCGCGCGGTGCCCAGTGCGGTCGCCACGGCCCCCAGCAGCACCGCATCCTCGCCCAGCCGTCCGGGCACGATCCGCGGGCGCAGCGGTGTCAGCGTGCGCAGCGTCTCGCGTATGGGGCGCAGCAGGAGGTCGACGCTGTGGCCCACCCCGCCGCCCAGCACCACCAGATCGGGATCGAGCACCGCCGCCGCGGCCGCCACCGTGTGGGCGATCCGCTCGCCCTCCAGCCGGACCGCGTCGACCGCGGCGGGAACGCCCGCGCGCGCCGCGTCGAAGACCGCCTTCGCGGTGAGCTGCCCGGTCATGCCGAAGTGCCGGGCGGCCTCGACCACGGCCACGCCGGAGACCGCGTCCTCCAGCGTCTCCGGCTTCTGCCGGCCCGGCCAGGGCAGGAAGCCGATCTCCCCGGCTCCGCCGTGCGCCCCGGTGAACAGCCGCCCCTCGTTCACGACACCCATCCCGAGACCCGTCCCGATCATGATGTACGCGAACAGCCGGCTGCCCGCGCCCACCCCGTAGGTGTACTCGCCCAGGGCCGCGAGGTTGGCGTCGTTGTGCACCTCCAGCGGAATGCCCAGCGCCTCGCGCATCCGGTCGAACAGACCGGCGCGTCCCCACCCGGGCAGGTGCATCGCGTAGCGCACCCGCCGCTGCGTCTCGTCGTACACGCCGGGCGTGCCCATCACCGCGTGGGCCACCTCGTCCGCGCCGACGCCCGAGCCCGCGACGACCTGGTGGGCGGTGGCGACCACCAGGTCGGCCAGTGCGCCGGAGGTGCGGGCCCGGTTGCGTACGTCGGTCCGTGCGATCACGGCGCCGTCCAGGTCGGCGACCGCGACGCGCAGCCACCCGCGCCCGATGTCGATGCCGAGGGCGTGACCGGCCGAGGGGTCGGGGGCGTAGAGGACGGCCACCCGGCCGCGCTCGGGTGCGTGGGTGCCGACCTCGTGGACCAGGCCCGCCCCGGCGAGGGCCGCGAGCGCGCTGGAGACCGTCGGCTTGGACAGGCCGGTCTCGCGGGCGAGCTGGGCGCGTGAGGCGGCGCCGCGCGTGCGCAGCCGGTCCAGCAGCAACCGCTCGTTGGTGCTGCGCAACCGCCTGCGGTTCCAAGGCTGTTCCGGCTGCTCTGCGACGTCACGGGCGGGCATCGCACCATTCTCACGCATGCGGGTCACCCTCTTGACGCATCTAGTAAGGCTCCTTAACTTTATCGCCCAGTCAGCCTCGCCGGGCGAGCCGGTGGGAGAACCGGCGCCGGCCGGTGACCCGCCCGTCGTTCCGCCCCTCGATCCGACGCCCTTGATCCGCTCTGATCCGTCGGCCGCCGACGAGGAGGCCGCTCCCGTCTCTCTCCCCGCGCCTCGTCTGAGGAGGACCCATGTCCGGTAGCCCCCCGCCGAGCGGCGGATTCGTCCGCCGCGTCGGCCTGTTCCAGGCCACGGCCATCAACATGAGTCAGATGTGCGGCATCGGGCCGTTCGTGACGATCCCGTTGATGGTCGCCGCGTTCGGCGGTCCGCAGGCGGTCATCGGGTTCGTCGCCGGAGCACTGCTGGCCCTGGCGGACGGTCTCGTCTGGGCCGAGCTGGGCGCCTCGATGCCCGGCTCCGGCGGCAGTTACGTCTATCTGCGCCAGGCCTTCCAGTACCGCACGGGCCGCCTGATGCCGTTCCTGTTCGTGTGGACGGCGATGCTCTTCATCCCGCTGATCATGTCCACAGGTGTGGTCGGCTTCGTCCAGTACCTGGGCTATCTGGCCCCCGGCATGGGGCAGACCACCGGTGACCTCGTCGGCCTGTGCGTCGTCGCGCTCGTCGTGCTCCTGCTGTGGCGGGGGATCGAGCACATCGCCCGGATCACCGCCGTCATGTGGGCCGTGATGATCACCTCGGTGGTCCTGGTGATCCTCGCCGCGGCCACCGACTTCAGCGCGCACCTCGCGTTCACCTACCCGGCCCACGCCTTCGAACTGACCAGCAGTCACTTCTGGCTCGGCTTCGCCGCGGGCCTGACCATCGGCATCTACGACTACCTGGGCTACAACACGACCGCGTACATGGGCGCCGAGATCAAGGACCCGGGCCGCGTCCTGCCGCGCTCGATCGTCTTCTCGATCCTCGGCATCATGGCGATCTACCTGCTGCTCCAGATCGGCACGCTGGGTGTCATCGACTGGCACCGGATGACCGACCCCTCAGACATCGCCTCCACGTCCGTGGCCTCGGCGGTGCTGGAGAAGACCTGGGGCAAGGGCGCCGCCGACACGGTCACCGTCCTCATCCTCGTCACGGCGTTCGCCTCGGTCTTCACCGGACTGCTCGGCGGCTCGCGCGTGCCCTACGACGCCGCCCGCGACGGGGTGTTCTTCCGCCCCTACGCCAAGCTGCACCGCGAGCACCGCTTCCCGATGCTCGGCCTCGCGACCATGGGCGTCGTCACCGCGATCGGCTTCCTCTTCGGCCGGCACACGGACCTGGCCACCCTCATCCAGTTGCTGACCACGGTGATGGTGATCGTCCAGGCGCTGGCCCAGGTGGTCGCCCTCTCGGTGCTGCGCAAGCGGCAGCCCGACCTGCGCCGGCCGTACCGGATGTGGCTCTATCCGGTGCCGAGTTTCGTCGCTCTCGTGGGCTGGCTCACCATCTACGGCTACGCGGACAAGAACTCGCCGGGCCGCCACCCGATCGAATGGTCCCTGGCCTGGGTGGCGCTGGGCTGTGTCGCGTTCGTCGTGTGGGCGCGACGGGAGAAGGTGTGGCCCTTCGGCCCGAAGGAGACCAGCGAGGAGTACCTGGCCGCGCCCGCACCCGACGCGGAACCCGCCGGCGCGTGACCCGCGGCGTGTCTGCCGTCGTGCGATCCAGGGTGCCTGTGGGCGCGTGACGCAAGGCGCGCCTGTCGGTGCGTGAAGAAGGGCGCGCCCGTCGGCATGTGACGCACGGGGGCCGTCGGAGCGAGAGCCGCGACGGTCCCCGTCACCGCGGTGCCTGCGTTCACCCTCGGCCTCTCGGCGAGCCCGCTCCCTCGCGGGTGAGGCCCTCGGGTCCTCTCGGCTGCCGGGACCCGGGGCGCGCGTCGCGGACCGGATCAGGAGCTCGCGTTCCCGGAGGTGTCGCTCGCGTCGTGGCTCCAGGTCCTCAGGACGACCTCGCGTCCCTTGGCCTCCCGGACCACGGGCCGGTCGTTCGTCAGCGAGAAGCCGGCCGCCCTGGCGACGCCCTCGCTCGCCGTGTTCCCGTTCTCGATGCACAGCACCACGCGCCGCGGCCCGACCCGGCGTCCGGCGAAGTCCACCGCGAGTCGCACCGCACGAGTCGCGATGCCCCTGCCGCGGTGGGCGGGCCCCACCCCGTAGGCGAGTTCGAGGTCCCGCTCGTCGACCGCGTTGCGGAACAGCAGGATCTCGCCCTGCGCCGGCCCGCCGTCTGTCGTGATGGCGAGCTGCACCGTCCGCCCCTCGACACCCTTCTGCTCGGCGGCGGCCAGATAGGCGCTCGCGGCCACCGCGTCGAAAGGTGACGGGACCGGCGTCCACCGGTCGATCTCGGGATCGTCGTAGATCGCGACGAGGTCCGCCACGTCGTCGTCGGACCATTCGCGCAGCTGAAGCCCCAGCCCGTCGATCAGCAGCGGCCTGGGGAAGTCGAAGGCAGGTCGGTTGTCCATCGGGTGATCGTGCCGCGCCGGGCGGGGCGCAGCCAAGAGACCTCGCGCGGCGGCGGTGCTCCGGATGTCGCACACCGTGGTCAGGAGGCTGCCCGCAGGGCGGGCGAATCAGGACGCAGATTGACATGCAAGTGATTGCCTGCGTAACGTTGAGTGTGCGATCAGAGAGGGACTCCGGAATGGATCAGGTCTTCAAGGCGCTGGCCGACGGGACCCGGCGGCGACTGCTCGACCGGCTCCACGAGCACAGCGGTCAGACGCTCGGGGAGCTGTGCGAGCACATCGACATGACGCGTCAGTCGGTGACGCAGCACCTCGCCGTCCTGGAGGCCGCCAACCTCGTCAGCACCGTGCGGCGGGGGCGGGAGAAGCTCCACTACCTCAATCCGGTGCCGCTCCACGACATCCAGGAGCGGTGGATCGACAAGTTCGAGCGCCCGCGCCTTAGCGCACTGAGCGCCCTCAGACGAAAGGCCGAGGAAGCCATGACCGACAAGCCCGACTTCGTGTACGTCATCTACATCCGGAGCACGCCGGAGAAGGTCTGGGAAGCACTCACCGATGCCGACCTGACCGCCCGGTACTGGGGCCACAGCAACGTCTCGGACTGGCGGCGGGGATCCCGCTGGGAACACCGCCGCACCGACGGCTCAGGGGTCGCCGACGTGATCGGCACCGTTGTGGAGAGCGACCGCCCGACACGCCTCGTGACCACCTGGGCCGCACCCGAGGACGAGGGCGACGCGGACCGGTACTCCCGGGTCACCTTCGACATCCAGCCGCACGCCGACATCGTGCGGCTCACGGTGACCCACGAGGACCTCGCCGACGAGTCCGAGCTGCGCGACGCCGCCTCGGGCTGGGCGGCGGTGCTGTCCAACCTCAAGTCCCTGCTGGAGACCGGCAGTCCGCTGCCGCAGGAGCCGTGGCTGGTGCCCGGCCGCTGACCGGCGCGGACGCGGAGGGGCCGGCCCGCGCGGTGCGGGCCGGCCCGCGATCGTCCGTGGTCGACCTCCGTTCCTGTCCCGTCGCCGGGTCGCGTCCGGGAACGTGGCGTCGTCGGGTCATGCCCGGGAGGGTGCCGTCGCCGGGGCGAGCCCGGGATCGCGCAACTGCCGGGTCACGCCCTGGTGCTTCTGGTGGCCGTCGCGGCGCACACGGCGCCCAGCACCACGGCCAGCGCGCCCATGATGATGCTGTTGATGACCACTCCGGCGTCCGGGCTGGTGCCGACCACCCACGGGGAGATGATCAGCCATGCGCCCATCGCGCAGATGGCCCAGCTCAGGCCGTACATCCTTTCCGGCACCATGGTGAACCCGAGGGCCAGCGCGGCGATCGCGATCCCCAGGATCAGGTTGTGGGCCGCCAGCGCCGGCTGGTTCGTCGTGTAGTGGAGTATCCACGGGGACACCGCGCAGTACAGGCCGAGCAGGAACACCGGCCCGTCCACGAGCGCCACATCGCGACCACCGAGTACGCGGTCGTACCGAGCCCGCATTTCGGATACGTCGGGGTGGCTGGTGATGTCACCCCTGGTATGCGAGACGTTGGCCATGACTCGTCTCCTTCGATCTCTCTCGATCTCCGCGGCCCGACCGCGTCCGGTGCACATGCGGTAAGTGCCGCTTATGCCCATTCTGCGCTTATTTTCTCTTTATGTGTAGAGCTCGCGGGTCGGAAGGTCGTGAGTGATGCCCTCGGTCCCCTCCTCGGGCGGGGAGGGGGCCCGTCTCAGGGGGCGATGAGCAGGCGCGCGACGGCGCGTCGGGCCCGCGTGGGCGCCTGCGGATCGCGGTGCAGCTGGATCGACTGGTTCGCGGCCAGGGCCACGCCGTTGAGCTCGAAGGCGAGCTGCTCCACATCGGTGCGCTCGGGCAGTTCGCGGTTCTCGACCGCCGTGTCCAGTTCCGCCTTCACATACGCCGACCAGGCGTCGAGCGCGTCGAGTACGCGGTCGCGGACCGCGCCGGGGCGGCCGTCGTACTCGACGGCCGCCGAGGTGAGGAAGCAGCCCCCGTGTCCCTCGTCCTGTGACATGTAGTCGATCCACTCGTCGAAGGCGCGCGTCAGTCGCTCCGTGCCGGGCCGTGCGCCGCGGGCGCGGGCCGGAACCCGCAGCCGGAAGCGCTCCGTCGCGGCGTCCAGCACGGCGAGCTGGAGGCCCTCCTTGCTGCCGAAGTGGCCGATTACGCCCGCCTTGCTCATCTCCAGCTCGGTCGCGAGGTGCCCGATGGTGAGGCCTTCGAGCCCTTCGGCCGAGGCCAGGGCCAAGGCGCTCTCGATGATCCGGTCACGGGTGGCGGCTGTCTCGGCGACGGACTTGCGCGGGCTCATGGGATCACTTTAACCTAACGACCGTTCGCTATTAGCTTACGACCGTTCGTTATCCAATTCTTGTCGCCCCGTGACGCCCGCGGCGTCCCGACGCCGTTCGTGCAAGACCGTGTCCAGGGCGGCCGAAAGGACTCATCGTGAAGGTCCACCACTTGAACTGCGGCTCCATGCGGACGATCGACACCGACGACGGGAGCCTGCCCGCGGTGTGCCACTGCCTGCTCGTCGAAACCGACCGCGACGGTCTCGTCCTGGTCGACACCGGCATCGGCACCGCCGACGTGGCGCGGCCCGAGGAGAATCTCGGCGCCGACTTCCTCGGCCGCGCCCAGCCCGTCCTGGACCCCGCCGAGACCGCGGTCCGCCAGGTCGCCGCGCTCGGCTTCCGCCCCGAGGACGTCCGGCACATCGTGCTCAGCCATCTCGACCTCGACCACGCGGGCGGCCTGCCCGACTTCCCCTGGGCGAAAGTCCACCTCTCCGAGGACGAACACCGGGCGGCCATGGCGGCGCCCGGCACGCACCCCGAGGACCGCGTCCGCTACCGCCCGGCCCAGTGGGCCCACCGGCCGCACTGGGTGACGTACGCGCAGACCTCGGGCGACCCCTGGTTCGGATTCGACGCGGTGCGGCCGCTGGCCGGACTGGACGCGGACATCATCCTCGTGCCGCTCGGCGGTCACACTCGCGGCCACTGCGCGATCGCCGTGGAGGGCGCCGGCCGCCGGCTCCTGCACTGCGGCGACGCGTACTACTTCCACCGCGAGATCGACCCCGACGCCCCGCAGGGGCACCCCGGCATGGACATCCTCCAGCAGATCACCGAGGTGGACCGGCCGCTGCGTCTCGCCAACCACGCCCGGCTCCGCGAACTGGTACGGCTGCACGGCGACGAGGTCGACGTCTTCAGCGCCCACGATCCCTGGGAACTGGCCCGCCGCACGGGCTGACGGCGACGTCCGTCGCCCGGCTCGTCGTCATCCCGTCGGAAGAAGGTCGCGTTCGGGCAATCCGAAAGTGCCGTAGCTCCGGAACAAGGGGTGAACGTTGATCGGAGCCGGGGAGGACACAGTGCGGCGAGCGTCGGAGAACGACCCTGACGTGGGCGGCGGAAGCGCGGAGCGGGGACGGCACGACATACGGCGACGTACGGCCGTGGTGGGTTCGGGCGTGGCCGGACTCACCGCCGCCCACGTACTGAGCCGGGTACGACGCGTGGCCCTCTACGAGGCGGACGACCGGCTCGGCGGCCACGCGCACACCCACGACCTCGTCTCGTCCGACGGGCGCGTGCACCGCGTCGACTCCGGCTTCATCGTGCACAACCGGCGCACGTACCCGAACCTGTTGCGGCTGCTGCGCGAACTCGACGTCGCCACCCAGGAATCCGAGATGAGCATGTCGGTGCGGTGCGAGGGGTGCGGCCTGGAGTACGCGGGCGCCCGCGGGCCCGCCGGGCTCCTCGCCCGCCCGCGCAGCGCACTGCACGGCTCCTACCTGCGCATGCTCGTCGAGGTGCCGGTCTTCCACCGGGCGGCCCGCCGCCTGCTCGCCGAGGGGACCGAGGGCGCCGGGGACACCCTCACCCTGGGCGGATTCCTGACCCGCGAGCGCTTCTCGCCCTACTTCGTCGGACACTTCATGACCCCGCTCGTGTCGGCGGTCTGGTCGTGCGACGCCACCACGGCGCTCGACTACCCGGCGGCGCATCTGTTCCGCTTCCTGGAGCACCACGGCATGCTCTCGATCGGCGACTCACAGGTCTGGCGCACGGTCACCGGCGGATCCCGCTCCTACGTCGACCGGCTGGCCAAACAGCTCGACACCGTGCACACCTCGGCCCCGGTCCGTGCGGTGCGCCGGCACGCCGACGGCGTCGAGATCACCACGGACGACGGCACCACCGCCTCGTACGACTCCGTCGTCGTCGCCGTCCATCCCGACCAGGCGCTGCGACTGCTCGCGGACCCGACCGAACGGGAGCGCGAGGTGCTCGGCGCCTTCCGCTACTCCCGCAACTCCACCCTCCTGCACACCGACACCACCCTGCTGCCGCGCGCCCGCCGCGCCCGCGCCTCCTGGAACTACCTGATGCCGTCCTGCGCCGCCGCCGCGGACCGGGTCCGGGTGAGCTACGACATGAACCGGCTCCAGCGCCTCGACGCCCCCGAGACGTACGTCGTCACCCTCGGCGGCGACGACCGCGTCGACCCGGATCGTGTTCTCGCGCGCATGGAGTACGAACACCCGGTCTTCACCCCGGAGTCCGTCGCCGCCCAACGGCAACTGCCCGCTCTGAACACCGCGGTGACCGCGTTCGCGGGCGCCTACCACGGCTGGGGCTTCCACGAGGACGGCTGCCGCTCCGGCGTGACCGCGGCCGCCGCGCTGGGGGTGGTCTGGTGATCCGGACCCCCGCGCTCTACCCGTGCACGGTCGTCCATGTCCGCACCGCGCCGATCCGCTACAGGCTGCGCCATCGCACCTACATGTGGCTGACGGATCCCGGACATCCCCCCGAACTCCCCTTCCCCCTGCGCCCGTTGGCCCGATTCGACCCCCGCGACCACTTCGACGGCGACCAGCCCACCATCCGCGCCGGCCTGGACCGCTTCCTCGCCGCCCACGGCATCGACCTGCACGGCGGGCCGGTGGCGATGCTCACCCACGCCCGCGTCCTCGGCCACGTCTTCAACCCGCTGACCCTGTACTGGTGTCACGACCCCGACAACACACCGCGCTGCGTGGTCGCCGAGGTCCACAACACCTACGGCGAACGGCACTGCTACCTGCTCCGCCCCGACGGCGACGGGATCGCGCACACGCGCAAGGAGTTCTACGTGTCGCCGTTCTTCCCCGTCGACGGCGACTACCGCATGCGCCTGCCCCCGCCCGGCCCGCGGCTCGATGTGACGGTCCGTCTGGAACGCGCCGGCGGAAGCCCCTTCACCGCGACGCTGCGCGGCACGCGACGCGAGGCGACGCCACGCGCGCTGTTCGGCCAGGCGCTTCGGCGCCCATGGTCCACCGTGGCCGTCTCGGCGGCGATCCGCCTCCACGGCATCCGGCTCTACCTGCGGGGACTGCCCATCCATCCCCGCCGCCACCGAGATCAGGAGAAAGCGACATGACGACAGCCGAGCCCCGTGCCCTCACCACGCGGCACGAGGACGCGGACCGTGGCGGCCACCCGGGCCCGGCGACGCCACCGGACGCCTCCCGGGCACGGATCGCACTGACGCGTGCCGTCCTGCGCGGAGCGCTCGGGCGCCTCCCGCTCCAGGTGCGGTGCGACGACGGGACGCGCCTGGGCACGGGTGGCCCCCGCGTCGAGATCCACGACACGGACGCCTTCCACCGCCGCATCGGCGTGCACGGCCTGGTCGGCTTCGGCGAGTCGTACATGGCGGGCGAATGGGACGCACCCGACCTGGTCGCGGCCCTCACCGTGCTCGCCGGCCACGCGGCCGACCTGATCCCGGCCCCGCTGCAACGGCTGCGCCGGCTGTGGGCCCTGAAGCAGCCCGACGCCCAGCGCAACACACCGGGCGGATCCCGCGACAACATCAGCCACCACTACGACCTGTCCAACGACCTGTTCGCCGTCTTCCTCGACGAGACCCTCACCTACTCCTCCGCCCTCTTCCGCGGCTTCCCCGCCACCTGGCCGACGCTGACCGCCGCACAACACCGCAAGATCGACCGGCTGCTGGACCTCGCGGGTGTCACCGACGGCACCCGGCTCCTGGAGATCGGCACCGGCTGGGGCGAGCTCGCCATACGCGCCGCCGCCCGCGGAGCCCACGTCACCACGCTCACCCTCTCCCACGAACAGCGCGACCTCGCCCTCGAACGCGTGGCACGGGCCGGCCTCACCGACCGGGTCGACATCCGGCTGTGCGACTACCGCGAGGCCGAGGGGACCTACGACGCCGTGGTGAGCGTCGAGATGATCGAGGCGGTGGGCGAGGAGTTCTGGCCCGTCTACTTCCGCACGCTCGACGAACGGCTCGCCCCCGGGGGCCGCGCCGCCCTCCAGGCCATCACCATGCCGCACGACCGGATGCTCGCCAGCCGGCACACCCACACCTGGATCCAGAAGTACATCTTCCCGGGCGGGCTGCTGCCCTCCGTCGAAGCCGTGGAGCAGACCGTCCGCGACCACACCCGGCTGCGCGTCACGAGCAGGGACGCCTACGGCGCGCACTACGCCGAGACACTCCGGCTGTGGCGCGAACGCTTCACCGCCCGAACCGACGACGTCGACGCACTCGGCTTCGACGAGACCTTTCGCCGCATGTGGACGTTCTACCTGGCGTACTCCGAAGCCGGATTCCGCTCCGGCTACCTCGACGTCCAGCACTACCTGCTCACCAAGGAGGACCTCTCCCGATGACTACCGTCCGCCCCGCCCACGAGGGCGCCGCCCACCGGCTGGCGGCGCTGGCCGAGGACGCGCTCGGCGGTCCGCTTCCCGTGCGGCTGCGCGCCTGGGACGGCAGCGAGGCCGGTCCCGCCGACGCGCCCCTGGTGGTCGTCCGCTCGCGGCGCGCCCTGCGCCGGCTGCTGTGGCAGCCCGGCGAACTGGGTTTGGCGCAGGCGTACGTGACCGGTGAGCTCGACATCGAGGGCGACCTCGCCGACGGGCTGCGCAGAATGTGGGGCGCCGTGCGCGAACGCGGAGTGCACCCGCCCCGCCTCACCCACGCCGACCGTGCGCGCGCGGCCGCCGCCGCCCTGCGCCTGGGAGTCGTGGGCCCGCCGCCCCCGGCACCCGCGTCCCAGGCACGGCTGCACGGAGGCCTGCACACCAAGGCCCGCGACCGGGCCGCCGTCAGCCATCACTACGACCTGTCGAACGAGTTCTACCGGCTCGTCCTCGACGAGACGATGGCCTACTCGTGCGGCTACTGGACCTCCGACGAACCCGGCTTCACACCGGCCGACGCCCAGCGGGCCAAACTGGAACTGATCTGCCGCAAGCTGGGCCTCGTCCCCGGCGCGCGCCTGCTCGACATCGGATGCGGCTGGGGCTCCCTGACCCTGTACGCGGCCGAACAGCACAAGGCGCAGGTCACCGCCGTCACCCTGGCCCGCGAACAGGCCGCGTACGTCCTTGAGCAGGTCCGCGAACGCGGCCTGGAGCACCGCGTGGACGTGGTGTGCCAGGACTACCGGGACATCGAGGGAGGCGCCTACGACGCCGTTGCCACCGTGGAGATGGGCGAACACGTCGGCGACGCCGAGTACCCGGCCTTCGCCGCCGCCCTGCGCCGGCTGGTCCGCCCCCAGGGCCGCGTCCTCGTCCAGCAGATGTCGCGAGGGACCACCGCTCCCGGCGGCGGCGCCTTCATCGAGGCGTTCATCGCCCCCGACATGCACATGCGTCCCCTCGGGCAGACCGTCGGCATGCTGGAGGACGCCGGACTCGAAGTACGGGCCGTGGAGTCGCTGCGCGAACACTACGTCCGCACGGTCGAGGCCTGGCACCACACGCTGGAGGACCGCTGGGGCGACGTCGTGCGGCTCGTCGGCGAGGAGACGGCCCGGGTGTGGCGGCTGTATCTGGTCGGCGGGGCCCTGGCGTTCGAGGAGCGCCGCATGGGCGTCGACCAGATCCTCGCCGTACGGCCCACGGCCCACGGACGCAGTGGACTGCCCGCGACCCCGCGGCCCTGGTACACGGGACCGGTCGAGCCGTGACCGGCTTCCCGTGGGGCGCCTTCGCCCAGAATCTGGCTCTCGCGGCAGGCGCCGCGCTCGCCGTCATGCTGGCCACCTTCGCCGTCGCCGTCCGCAAGGGCGTCCATCGCATCGTCGACATCGCCTGGGGGCTCGGCTTCACCGCCGTCGCCCTCGTGACGTTCGCCGCGTCCGGCGGCGCGGGCGACGACGGACGCCGGATCCTGGTGACCGCGCTGACCTCGGTGTGGGGGCTGCGGCTCGCCGTGCACATCGCGCGGCGGGGCCGCGGCCACGGCGAGGACCCCCGTTACGAGGCGATGCTGGCCAAGGCGCCGGGAAACCGCGACCTGTACGCGCTGTACAAGGTCTACCTGCTCCAGGGGGGCCTGGTGTGGCTGGTGTCGCTGCCCGTCCAGGCGGCCCAGTACGTGCCCGGACCGCTCACCGCGTTCGCCTGGGCCGGCACCGCGCTGTGGACGCTCGGCCTGTTCTTCGAGGCGGTGGGCGACGCCCAGCTGGCCCGGTTCAAGTCCGACCCGGCCAACCGGGGCCGGATCATGGACCAGGGGCTGTGGAGCTGGACGCGGCACCCCAACTACTTCGGGGACTTCTGCGTCTGGTGGGGTCTGTACCTGCTCGCCTGCGACTCGGGCGCGTCGGCGGCGGTGGCCGCCGTGTCCCCCCTGGTGATGAGCGCCCTGCTCATCAAGGGCAGCGGAAAGCCCATGCTCGAACGGCACATGGCCCAACGCCCGGGATTTGCCGAGTACGTCGCGAGGACCAGCGGATTCTTCCCCCTGCCGCCGAAGCGGCGCGGGACCGCGTCCACACCTCCGAGCTCGACCTGACAGGCCCCCTTCCGGCCGGCCACACCCCGCTGAGGGTGCGTCGCCCGCCGGAGGGGGCCCGACGGGCGACGCGGGGAAGACCGTCCCGCCCCCGGAGGCCGGAGGGGGACGGGACGGTCAGGCGGGGAAGTCCAGCAGCGCCACCGGCGCGGAGGTCGGCTCGGTCGAACCGCCCGCCGGTTCGACGGTGACGCCCAGACCGGACGCACTGTCCACGGGGCCGCGCATCAGTACCGCCTCGTCGGTGCGCCCCGGGTCCATCAGCCCGGCCGAGCGCATGCTGCCCCCGTCGTCGAACCACAGCTGATAGACCTTGCCGTCCGGCGGCGCCGCCATTCCCGAGACGATGAACACGGCCCGGTCCAGGCCCTTGGACACCACCACGGTGCCCGTCGCGCCGTCCGCCAGCTTCGCCGTCCGCGTCCGGGCGTCCGGGGCGGCCAGCACGGAGGCGAGCTCGTCGCCCTGCCGTTGCGACCGCCGCGCCCGGTCCTGTGCCTCCTCGGCGAGGTCGTGCTGCCACACCGCCACACCGCCGAACAGAGCCGCGGCGGCCAGGCAGGCGGCCGGCACCCAGCGCGACAGGCGGTGCGCGCGGGCCGCGAGACGGCCCGGCCGCGCGAGCGCAACCGTGCGGGGCGCCTCCTGCCGCACGGCAGTGACGCGCCGCAGGACCTCGGACTTGAGCCCGGGGGCGGGGGACACCGTGACCGCGAGGGCCAGCCGCGCGGCGGCGGCCCGCAGCTCCCTGACCTCCTGCGTGCAGGCGTCGCAGTCCGCGGAATGCGCCTCGAACCGCGCCCGCTCGTCGTCGTCGAGGGCGTGCAGCGCGTACGCGCCGGTCAGCGTGTGCAGATCGGCCGTCCTCACGCCGCCACCCCCAGGCAGTCGCGCAGGCGGATGAGACCGTCGCGCAGCCGGGTCTTGACCGTGCCGAGCGGCAGCGACAGCAACTCCGCCACCTCGCGGTACGTCAGCCCGCGGTAGTAGGCGAGCGTCACCGACTGCCGCTGAAGCTCCGTCAGGGTGCGCAGACAGCGCCGCACCTGCTCGTGCTCCAGGCGCGCCTCGACCTGCTCGGTCACCTCGTCGAACTCGGGCGTGCGGTCCAGCAGGGCGGCCCGCTGCTCCCGGGCGGCCGACGCCTCGACCGAGCGCACCCGGTCCACCGCCCGCTGATGGGCGAGGGTGAGGACCCAGTTCATCACCGAGCCGCGTTCGGGACGGTACCGGGCGGCCGTCCGCCACACTTCGACCAGCACTTCCTGGGTCACCTCCTCCGACTGGGCCCCGTCCCGCACCACCCTCCGCACGATCCCCAGGACCGGGCCCGCCACGACGTCGTAGAGCGCGGCGAAGGCCTCCGTGTCGCCACGGGCGACCTCGGCCATCAGATCCGGCAGATTCGGTTCCGCAGCCGGGTTCTTCCCGATCTCCACGGCTTCCTTCACGGGGTGGTCCTCCAGGACGGGCTAGCGCGACGGTACGTACGTGATCCGGAACAGGTACGCGGACGGATTGGCCGGATCGCGGCGAGGCTGCGACGAATTTCCCCGGCGGGCCGTGACAGGGGCTCGGACGCCGGGGACGTCCACGCGAGGGTGTGCACCGGAGCGCCCCCGCGGCGGTGGGCGGCGGCCGGACCGGTCTCGTCGCCCGCCACCAGGTCCGCAGCGATGGGCGCGTCCGCGATCAGGCCGGTCACGAGGACCGGTTCGGAGCGCGCCGGTACGGATGGCGGTGCCGTTGATCCGCGGGCGGGGGAGCAGGACCACCTCGCGGCGCCGCGCGTCGGGCGCGATCGGTGGGGCACCGCACGGCTCCGGGATCGGATCTGCGGTCATGTCCGGGGCTCCTCGGTCGTGCGGGTTCGGTCCCGGCCGCGGCCGGGACGGCCGGACCCGTCCGGCACGGGCCGTCGGGTGCGGACTGCTGCCCACCGGCACGTCCGGATCCCCATCGTGTGAAGCGCACGACCATGCCCACAACTCGCGTCGTTTCTGCGTCGTATAGTCGCCGCATGGGTGACCTGCCACCGGCGGACCGGCACGGACCGGCCGCACGACCCGCCGAGCCGGGACTCACCACGGGCGCCCTGGCGCGCCGCCTCGGGGTGTCGCCCACCACCCTGCGGTCCTGGGACCGGAGGTACGGCGTGGGACCGGCGGCGCGCTCCGGCGGGCACCATCGCCGCTGGACGCCGCAGGACGTGGCGATGCTCGAGGAGATGTGCCGGCTCACCTCGGCCGGTGTTCCGCCCGCCGAGGCGGCCCGGGCCGCCCTGGAGGGCGCTGACCGGTCACCGTCCGAGCACGACCGACCGCCGGCCGACCGCGCGGACACCGCCCGGCCGCGGTCACGGGCTCCCGGCGCCCTGCCGCTGGGGGACGCGCGCAAGGAGTGCAGGGGCCTCGCGCGCGCCGCGGTCCGGCTCGACGCACCCGCGGTGGACGACCAGTTGACCGGGCTCGTCACCGGGCACGGCCTCGTCGTGGCCTGGGAGGAGGTGATGGTGCCGACCCTGCACGCGGTCGGCCGCAAGTGGGAGTCCTCCGGGGACCGCTACGTGGAGGTCGAGCACCTGCTGTCCTGGCACATCTCCCGCGCGCTGCACCGCGCCACCGCCGAGGTCGTACCCGCAACGCCGGGCGTGGGCCCCGTGCTGCTGGCCTGCGTCCCGGGCGAACAGCACAGCCTGCCGCTGGAGGCACTCGACGCGAGCCTCACGGAACTCGGCCTGCCCACACGGATGTTCGGCGCGGCCGTCCCCACGGAGGCGCTCACCGCGGCCGTGCGGCGCCTCGGCCCGGTGGCGGTCGTGCTGTGGGCGCAGGCACGCTCCACGGCCGACCATCCGCTGGCCCGGCACGTCGCGAGCACCGGCTGGGGCGTCAAGGGCGCGCGGTCCCGGCCCACCGTCCTGCTCGGCGGGCCGGGCTGGGCGGGACGGCAGGTGCCGGGGACGCTCCGCCCGCAGGGACTGAGCGAGGCGCTGGCCACCCTCGCGAGCCTGTACGACTCCTTCGCCGCGCCCGGTGAGAACCGGTTGTTGCAGGTGCCCTGACACGGTTCCCCGGCGCCCTGCCGCCGGCCGCGCTCACCCCACCGTCGGGGAGGGGGACGGGGAGGCGGCGGCCGGCGGGGACGCCGGGGAGGACGGGGAGCCGCCCGCGGGCGGGGTGAGCACGACGGTCGGCTCGCCCGGCTGCGGCGCCGGGGGCGTCAGATTCTGCTGGGGCAGTTTCGGAGTGCTGGTCTCCTGGACCAGCACCTGGCCGAAGTTCACCAGTCCGGTCTTCTCCATCACCGTGATGTGGTCCAGCACGGTGTCGTTGGCCTGGTCCGCGAGTTGCCGTACCAGCGTGTTCCGGGTGGTGGCCCGGATCTTCGCGATGACCGGGAAGATCTGACCGTGCGTCACCCGCAGGATGTTGGCCAGGTCGGTGTCGAACTGCCTGCCGCTGTCGCCGCTCAGCGTCGCCACGAATCCCTGCTGCTGCGGGGACGGCTTGTTCGGCAGCGTGATGCCGAGCCGGGCGGCGACCTCGCGGCAGGTGGCGTCCAGCGCGGCGTGGCCCCTGACGAGGTGCTGACCCGCTGTCCTGACGGCCGGGACGGTGCCCTTCTGCAGGGCCAGTAGCCCGGAGGGGTACTCCCACAGGCCGGCCGCGCGCACCTTCACCACGAAGTCACGGTCGGCCTCGGTCAGCGGGCCCGCCGCCGTGTTCGCGATGACACGGCTCTGGTCGCCGGCCGTCGTCTGCAGGCCGAGCACCGCGGGATAGGCGAGCGCGGCCAGGGTCATGGTCAGCGCGCCGGTCACGAAGAGGGTTCCCACGTTCCGTGCGATGCGCATGAGGCCTCCTGGCCGGTGCGGCGGCCCGGAGCCGGACACCGCGGCCGGCCGTGTCGTGAACCGGTCCGGTGCGGACGGGTCCGGTACGAGTGGTTCGGTCGCCCACCAGTACGGCCGCCTGCGGAAAGGAATCCTCTACCCCTGGTAAAGACCGCCCCCCGGAACCGGTCAGAGGCGGCCCCGGGCGTTCTTGAACCGGGCGAGTCCCTCGGCGAGTTCCACCACCGGGTCCGGATAGTCGCAGGCGGCCCGCTCCAGGCCCCGCAGCTTCCACGGTTCGTGCACGGAGGCGTCCGTGAGGCCCTCCAGCTCCGGTACCCAGCGGCGTACGTAGATGCCGTCGGGGTCGTAGCGCTTGCCCTGCACCACCGGGTTGAGGACCCGGTTGGGGCGGGTGTCCGTGCCCGTCCCGGCCATCCACTGCCAGTTGAGCTGGTTGTTCGCGACGTCACCGTCGACCAGCAGCTCCAGGAAGTACCGCGCGCCGACCCGCCAGTCCACGTACAGCGTCTTGGTGAGGAAACTCGCGGTCAGCAGGCGCCCGCGATTGTGCATCCAGCCCTCGTGCCGCAGTTGGCGCATCGCCGCGTCGACCACCGGGTAGCCGGTGCGGCCCTGCTTCCACGCCTCGATGTCCTGCTCGGCGCGCGCCCCGGACCGCCAACGGTCGTGCTGCGTACGGTAGTCCGCGTCCGAGGCCGCCGGACGGGCGGCCAGCACCTGGTGGTGGAAGTCCCGCCAGGCGACCTGGCGCACGAAGGCCGCGGCGCCGGGGCCGCCCGCCGCACGTGCCCGGTGGACGAGCTCCACCGGCGAGAGCGTGCCGAAGTGCAGGTGGGGGGAGAGCCGCGAGGTGGCGTCACCGGCCAGGTCGTCATGGCGGTCGTCGTACGAGCCGATGCCCTCGCGCAGCCACGCCGTCAGGCGTCGCCGGCCCTCGCCCTCGCCGCCCGCGGCCAGCCCTTGCGACACCCCGGCGACCTTCCCGCGGGCGGGCACCTCCTCGGAACCGACGCCGTCCGGCACCCGGACCACCCGGGGCGCGCCCAGAGCCTCCCGCAGATGCTGCTGCGACCAGTGACGGTAGTACGGCGTGAAGACGGCGAAGTGGTCGGAGGCGGCCGGGGTGACGGCACCGGGAGCGACCGCGGTGACCACCGTGTCGTGGACGTGCAGACGGCATCCCTCCGCCTCCAGGGCGGCGCGCAGCCGCTCCTCCCTCCGCTGGGCGTACGCGCTGACTCCGGCGGCCATGTGCACCTCGTCGGCGTCCGCCTCGGCGACCACCGCGCACACCTGATCGACGGCCTCGCCCGACCGCACCACCAGACGGCCGCCGCGCTCGCGCAGCCCCCTGTCGAGGTCGGCCAGACAGTCCGCGAGGAACGCCGCCCGGTTGGGAGCGGTGAACCCGGACGCGGCGATGCCCTCGTCGCGCACGAACAGCGGCACCACGGCGGTCGAGCCGTCGAGGGCCGCCCGCAGCGGCGGGTGGTCGTGCAGCCGCAGGTCCGAGGTGAACAGGACGATGGAGAGGGTCATGGCGTGGCTCCGAGTGGGGGCTGCGGGGGTTTTGGCGTCCACCTGCTTCGGTCCGGGCTACGTCCTCGGATGCGGCCGTCAACGTGACGTCGCGCTGTGCCCCCTGCGCGAGCAAGACTCCTTGGCCGCCGTCCTGGCGATGTTGCGGGCCATGCCGTTGAACACGACGGCGTGGAACGGCGACACGCTCCACCAGTACAACTGGCCGAGCAGTCCGTGCGGGTGGAACAGAGCACGCTGCCGGTACCGGGTGCGCCCGTCGTCGGTCACCTCCGAGTACATCTCCAGCCAGGCCAGGCCGGGCAGCCTCATCTCGGCGCGCAGCCGCAGCAGACGGCCCGGCACGATCTCCTCGACGCGCCAGAAGTCCAGTGAGTCGCCGACCCGCAGTCGCGTGGCGTCCCGCCGCCCGCGCCGCAGGCCCACACCGCCCACCAGCCGGTCCATCCAGCCGCGCACCGCCCAGGCGAGCGGGAAGGAGTACCAGCCGTTGTCGCCGCCGATCCCCTCGATGACCTTCCACAGCGCTTCGGGCGGTGCGTCCACGATCAGTTCGCGTTCGTCGGTGAAGAGGCTGCCGCCGGCCCAGTCGGGGTCGGTGGGCAGCGGGTCGCTGGGCGCACCGGGGTAGGAGGCCGACGACCACCGGGTGGTGACCTGGGCGTCCTGCACGCGTTGCAGGGCCAGTGCCACCGCCTCGTCGAAGCCGATCGGCCGGCCCGGCGGATCGGGCACGTAACGGGTGATGTCGTGCTCGTGGCACACGACCTCGTGCCGCAGCGACTCGGTGAGCGGACGCGCGATGGACGCGGGCACCGGGGTGACCAGTCCCACCCAGTGACTGGAGAGTCCGGGAGTGAGTACCGGCACGGCAAGGATGATCCTGCGGGGGAGCCCGGCAACGGCCGCGTACCGCCGCATCATGTCCCGGTACGTCAGGACGTCCGGGCCGCCGATGTCGAAGGCACGGTTGACGTCCGAGGGCATCCGGGCGCTGCCGACGAGGGTGCGCAGCACGTCCCGTACGGCCATGGGCTGGATGCGGGTGTGCACCCAGCTCGGCGTGACCATGATGGGCAGCCGTTCCGTCAGGTAGCGCAGCATCTCGAAGGAGGCCGAACCGGAGCCGATGATCACCGCCGCCCGCAGCACCGTGGTCGGCACCCCCGATTCCAGCAGGATGCGGCCGACCTCGGCCCGGGACCTGAGGTGCGGGGAGAGCTCCTCCTCCGGCACCCCCGGCGGCGTGAGGCCGCCGAGGTAGACCAGGCGGCGCACTCCGGCCGCACGCGCCTGCTCCGCGAAGATCAGGGCCGCCTTGCGGTCGGTGTCCTCGAAGTCCCCGCTCGAACCGATGGCGTGCACGAGGTAGTACGCGACGTCGATGCCGCGCATCGCCTCGGCGACGGAGCTGGCGTTCGTGACGTCGCCGCGCATGACGTCCACGTCGCTCGCCCAGGGGTGGTCGCGCAGCTTGTCGGGAGAGCGGGCCAGGCAGCGCACATGGTGCCCCTCGGCCAGCAGCTCGGGCACCAGTCGTCCGCCGATGTAGCCGGTGGCGCCCGTCACCAGGCAGTTCAGCCCGGTGCGGGCGTCGTCGTCGCTCATGGGGTCCCTCCGTCAGTCCGGCTCGCCGCCCCCCTTCCGCACTCTCCACCGATCTCTTCCACGCGAGCGGCACCGGCGGATGCGAACGGCGGATCTTCGCACGATCGATGGGACATGTCCGCGGAAAACGCGGGCAAGCGGAGGTCACGGGACTCGTCGGCCCGAGTCCGAGGCCACAGGTGGAGGTGTCTGCCGGTATGGGTACGAAGGTGCTGGAGCGATTTCCTGCCGGAGCCCCGCGCGGATCCTGGACCGCGGAGGAGTACGCGGCCCGGCGCCGCACCGAGGGCGTCCCCGCGACCGTGGTCATGGATCTGAAGACGGACGCGTTCCTCGTGGTCGTCCCCGCCGGGGACGAGGACTGACCTCGCCCGTGCGGGCACGGTGCGGGCTCAGCGGCCCCCTCCGTCGCCGACCGGTTCCAGCGACGCTGCCGATGTCGAGGCGTGCGGCTGTCCGTCGGCACGCCTTCCTGTCGAGGCGCTCCGCCCGGGGCGCCGGCGCCCTGGCCGCCGGCCGCCCGGCGGAGGTGACGAGCGGACGGGGTGGGATGGCCGTCGAAGATTTCTCCCGCTCCTCTCGTGGCGTGTGTCGATCCGGCGGTCTCCCGTTCGTGTAGTCAGGGAGAGACCACCGAGGAGGCCACACCATGAAGTACTACCTCTTGAGCGTCATGCAGCCGGTGGGCGAGCCGCCCGCGCCCGAGGCCCTGGAAGAGATCATGCACAACCTGGACGTCTTCCACGCGGAGCTGCGCGAGGCCGGTGCGTGGGTGTTCGCCGGCGGCCTGCACGGGCCGGAGACGGCCACCGTGCTGCGCGCCCGGGACGGCGACGTCCTGGTCACCGACGGCCCCTACACGGAGAGCAAGGAGTACCTGGGCGGGATCTGCCTGATCAAGGCACCCGACCTGGACGAGGCGCTCGCCTGGGGCCGCAAGGCGACGCTGGCGACCACGCTGCCCATCGAGGTACGGCCGTTCACGCACGAGGCCGAGGGCCGATGATCCGGCCGCGGCCGGGCGGGGCGGAGCGATCGCCACGACGGCTCGGCGGGACCGACGACCCCAGCGCCACGGGAGGGGCACGGGAGGGATGCGGTCGGCCGTCACCATGGGGCAGGGGGATCGTATGACCGTCAAGACGGGGGAGAGGCCCTGTGACGGCCACCGAGGCGGCGGAGATCACCGTCATCGCGGCGCAGGAGGGGATCCGGTGACCACGGCGGAGGAGGACGTATGACCGTCACCACGGCGGGGCGGCGCGCGTGACCGCCACCGCGGCGGAGATCGAAGCCGTGTTCCGCGCCGAGTACGGTCGCGCGGTCGCCGTCCTCATCCGCTTCCTCGGCGACATCGACCTCGCCGAGGAAGCGGTGCAGGACGCGTTCACCACGGCCCTGCGCAAGTGGCCGGAGACCGGCACTCCGGCGAGCCCCGCCGGGTGGATCATCACCACCGCCCGCAACCGAGCCGTCGACCGGCTGCGCCGGGAATCCACCCGGGACGCGCGGCACGCCGAGGCCGCCCGGCTGTACGCACCGGAGGCACCCGCCGAGGAGGGACGCGTGCGCGACGACCGGCTCCGCCTGATCTTCACCTGCTGTCATCCCGCGCTCGCCACCCAGGCCCAGGTGGCGCTCACCCTGAGACTCCTGGGCGGTCTGACCACCCCGCAGATCGCGCGCGCCTTCCTGGTCCCCGAGCCCACCATGGCGCAGCGGCTGGTCCGGGCGAAGGCGAAGATCCGCGACGCGGGCATCCCGTACCGGGTCCCGCGCGACGCCGACCTCCCGGAGCGAGTCAAGGGAGTGCTCGCCGTCGTCTACCTGATCTACAACGAGGGCTACGGCGGCCGGGAGGATCTCTGCGCGGAGGCCGTCCGCCTGGCGCGACTGCTCGTCGAGCTCATGCCGGACGAGCCCGAGGCGCTCGGCCTGCTCGCACTGGTCCTGCTCATCGAGTCGCGCCGGCCCGCCCGCGCGGCAGCGGACGGCGACCTGGTCCTTCTCGCCGACCAGGACCGCTCCCTGTGGGACCGGGGCCTGATCGCCGAGGGCCAGGCCCTGGTGCGGCGCTGTCTGCGCCTGAACCGGCCGGGCCCGTACCAGATCCAGGCCGCGGTCAACGCCGTGCACAGCGACGCTCCCACCGCCGACGCCACGGACTGGGGCCAGATCCTCCGCCTCTACGACCAGCTGACGGTCGTCGCGCCCGGTCCGGTGGTCGCCCTCAATCGCGCCGTCGCGGTGGCGGAGACCGACGGCCCGGCGGCGGCCCTCACGATCGTCGACGCACTCGACCTGGACGGCTACCACGCCCACCACGCCGTACGGGCCGAGCTGCTGCGCCGGCTGGGCCGCACGGCGGAAGCCGCGCGGGCCTACGAGGCGGCCCTCGCGCTCACCCCGAACGACGCCGAGCGAGCACACCTCGAACGCCGCCGCCGGGCCCTGCCGGACGCGTAGCCGGGCTCGCCGTCCACCGGCGATCACGGCCGTGCTCGGCTGAGCCGAAACGACGGTCCGCGCCGGTGAACTCCGGTGCGGGGCACCGTACTTCGGGGTCGGTCACAGCACCTCGGTCTCCGCCCGGCCCGCCTCGCCCCACAGCGTGTGGAAGCTGCCGTCGCGGTCGGTGCGCCGGTAGGTGTGGGCGCCGAAGTAGTCCCGCTGGCCCTGGGTGAGGGCGGCGGGGAGGCGATCGGCGCGCAGCGTGTCGTAGTACGACAGGGCGGCCGAGAACGCCGGCACCGGCACACCCCGGCGTGCGGCCGTCGCGATCACCTCACGCCAGGGGACCTGCGCATCCTTGATCTCGGCGGCGAAGCCCGCGTCCGAGAGCAGGCTGACCAGAGCGGGGTCGACGGCGTAGGCGGCGCGGACCCGGTCCAGGAAGGCGGCCCGGATGATGCAGCCGCCGCGCCAGATCTTCGCCACCTCGCCGAGGTCGATGTCCCAGCCGTATTCGTCGGCGGCGTCCAGGATCATCTTCCAGCCCTGGTCGTAGGCGATGAGCTTGGACGCGTACAGGGCGTGCTCGACCTGGCTGGTGAAGCGTTCCGCCTCGGTGGCGGACAGCTCCCAGTGGGTGCCGCCGGGCAGGTCCCGGTACGCGGCGCGCAGCCCGGACTGGCTGGAGGCGGCACGGGCGAACGTGGCCTGAGAGATCGCCGTGACCGGGGATCCCAGATCGAGCGCGGTCTGTACGGTCCAGCGGCCGGTGCCCTTCTGCCCGGCGGCGTCCACCACGACGTCCACGAACGGAGCGCCGCTCGAGGGATCGGTGTGGGCCAGCACCTCGGCGGTGATCTCGATCAGATACGAGTCGAGGCGGCCCTTGTTCCAGCGGCGGAAGATCTCCGCGATCTGCGCGGGTGTGTAGCCTCCGACGCGCCGGAGCAGGTCGTAGGCCTCGCCGATCAGCTGCATGTCGGCGTACTCGATGCCGTTGTGGACCATCTTCACGAAGTGCCCGGCGCCGTCCGTGCCGATGTGGGTGGCACACGGCTCGCCGTCGACCTTGGCGCTGATCGACTCGAACATCGGGCCGAGTGAGGCGTACGACTCCGGTGACCCGCCGGGCATGATGCTCGGGCCGTTCAACGCGCCCTCCTCGCCGCCCGAGACGCCCGCCCCCACGAAGTGGATGCCACGCTCGCGCAGTGACTGCTCGCGGCGGCGGGTGTCGGCGAAGTGGGCGTTGCCACCGTCGATGATCATGTCGCCCGATTCGAGCAGCGGGGCGAACTCCTCGATGACGGCGTCGGTCGCCGCGCCCGCCTGCACCATGATCATGAGGCGGCGCGGGCGCTCCAGCGCGGCCACGAAGTCCTCCGCCGTCGCGGCCGCCACGAAGGCGCCCTCGTGCCCGAACTCCTCGGTCAGTGCCTTGGTCCGGGCGGGTGTGCGGTTGTGGACGGCGACGGTGTACCCGTGCCGGGCGAAGTTCCGGGCCAGATTGCGGCCCATCACCGCGAGCCCTGTGACACCGATCTGCGCGGTCGCCTTCATGGTGTGCTCCTTGTATCCGGATCTGCGTCCCCGCGTACCCGACGGGCGAGCAGTCGACTGTCGCTCTCCTGGTCAAGTACGGACGGCGGGGGCCGCGGCGTTCAGCGTGACGGCGTTGTCCGCGCGGTGAGTTCCGCGGGCCGCTCCCGCAGCCGCCATCCGTGGTCGACGGGGCCGATGCCGGCACCGAGCGCGAAGCCCGCCGCGATGGCCGACGTGACGTACTCCTTGGCCTGCCGCACGGCGTCGGGCACCGAACGGCCCTCTGCCAGCCCCACCGCGATCGCCGAGGCGAGGGTGCACCCCGTGCCGTGGGTGTGCCGGTTGTCGTGCCGCGGCGCGCGCAGCCAGTGCTCCTCCCTCCCGTCGGTGAGCAGATCGACGGCCTCTCCCGGAAGATGACCGCCCTTCACCAGGGCCCAGCGGGGGCCGAAGTCCAGCAGGCGTCCGGCCGCCCGGCGCATGCCCGCCTCGTCGTCCACGGTCACGCCGGTGAGCTCGGCGACCTCGTCGAGATTGGGCGTCACCACCGTCGCCACCGGCAGCAGCCGGCCACGCACCGCGTCCAGCGCGTCGTCGGCCAGCAGCCGGTCCCCGTGCTTGGAGACGCTCACCGGATCGACGACGACGGGAGCGGCCACGTCCGCCAGCAGTTCGGCCACCGCCGTGACCAGTCCGGGCGACGCCAGCATCCCCGTCTTCACGGCCTGTACGCCGATGTCGTCGACGACGCTGCGGTACTGGGCGCGCACGGCCTCCACGGGCAGTTCCCAAGCACCCTGCACACCCACCGAGTTCTGCGCCGTGACCGCGGTGAGCACGCTCATGCCGTGCGCGCCCAGCGCCAGCATCGTCTTCAGGTCGGCCTGGACTCCGGCGCCACCGCCGGAGTCGGAACCGGCGATCGTCAGGACCAGGGGTGGCCGGGACATGGGAGTGCTCCTCTCGGCGGTGCTGCGTGCGGACGGTGTGCAGGGCCGTCAGCGGACGGGAACGGCGGTGCGGCCGCGTGACCGCAGCGGGGCGTAGACGGCGAGCGCGACGAGGAACGCCACGTAGTAGGAGAGATCGGCGCCGTGCAGCGCTTCGGCGACCGGACCCACGTACAGGCCGGTGTCCATGAACGGGACGGCCGCGGCGAACGCGGCGACGAACGCCAGCAGCGCGGGCCAGGCCGGCTGCGGCAGCGACACCTCGGCGGTGACGTCGAACGCGGCACCACCGCGGGCGCGGGCCCGTGCGACCCAGTCCACGACGACGATCGCGACGAACCCGGGGATCCAGTAGCCGACGAACAGCAGCACGTTCTGGAACCGTGCGGTGGTGTCGGCCGCGTGCATCCACAGCACCAGCGGGAAGCCGAGCACGGCGGCGAGTGCGGCGGCCACCGGGCGGGGGACACGCACCCCCACGGTCTGCAGGGCCAGCGAACCGCTGTAGTCGTTCATCGCGTTGCTGCACACCGCAGCCAGCGCCACCGCCAGCAGCCCGAACGCGCCGGCGGCCCCGCCGCCCAGCAACTCGTCGACGCCCGCGGCCGTCTGGTCCGTGAGCACGGACGCCCCCCACAGTCCGAGGGCCTGCACAACCACGAACGACACCACGAGACCCAGCAGCGTGCACCAGAACATGCGCGGACGGGAGGTGCCCCGCGGCAGATACCGGCTGAAGTCCGTCGCGTACGGCGCCCAGGACAGGGCGAGACTCAGCGCGATGGTGCTGGTCAGCACGAACGCGCCCGCACGGTCGGCGCCCACCGCCGCACCCGTCGAGGCGGGGTGGACACCGTCCAGCATCCGCCAGGCGATGACCGCGAACGAGACGGCGAGCACGAAGGTCATGACGACCTGGAGGCGGTGGATCGCCTCGTACCCCAGGACGCCCAGGGCGCCCTGCGCGGCCATCATGACCAGCACTCCGACCCAGAACGGCCAGCCGCACAGACGGGCCAGCGCGTCCCCGCCGAACAGCCCGATCAGCGCGTCCCAGGCCACCGACGACACCCACTGCAGGATGCCGGGCAGCGCCACGGCACGGCCGAAGGCCAGCCGCGACAGAGGGAGTTGGCCGGTTCCGGTGAGGCCGCCCCAGGTGCTCAGATACGCGGTGGGCAGGGCACCGAGCACGGTGCCCAGGACGACCGCGGCGAGCGCGGTGCCGAAGTCCAGGCCGAGCGCGACGCCGATGGTCCCGGTGAACACACCCGTCATGGTCAGATTGGGTGCGAACCACACCGTGAACAGCCGTCCGGGCCCGCCGTACCGGTTCCCCTCCGGGACCGGCTCGATTCCGTGTCCCTCGACCCTCAGGTCACCGGGAGCGGCCGGCATCCTGCCGTCGAAGACGGCCGGCCGGCCGTCGGCGGGCAACCCGCCGGAAACATGCGCCGATGGCATGAAGACATCCCTCCGCCAGTACGAACTGGTTCAGGTTCGACGGGTGTGATCTCAGCCCTCGATCGGGGCACCCCGTGTCCGGTACGACGCACACCCTAACGGACGCCGCGACCGGCGGGTGAGTCCAGGTGTTAGCCCGTATGTCCGACGTGGGGGCGACGCCGCACACGTCCCGGCGGACACTGGGGGCAACCGTACGGCGGGCCGGCCCGCAGCCCTTTCATCCCCGGACGCGCTGAGGAGTCACGGCATGCCGCTTCTTCACTCGGGCGACCTGGGCATCCACTACCAGGTCGTCGGGGAGGGCGACCCGCTCGTCCTGGTCCACGGCTCCTGGAACGACCACATGTCGTGGCGGCCGGCCATCGACGCCGACGCCCGCGCGTCGTTCCGGGTGATCACCTACGACCGGCGGGGCCACGGCCGCAGCGAGGCGGCACAGGGTCAGGGCACTCGGCGGGAGGACGAGGACGACCTCGCGGCCGTGATCGAGCAGGTGGCAGGGGAGCCCGCGCATGTGGCGGGCAACTCCTTCGGAGCCTCGATCACGCTGGGCCTGGCCACACGCAGCCCCGGGCTGTTCCGGAGCGTCACGGCCCACGAACCTCCGCTCTTCGCGATCGTCGCCGACGACCAGGACGCCATGGCGCAACTGCGCCCGACCCAGGCCTCGGTCGACGCGGCCCTCGACCATCTCCGCAACGGCGAGTACGAGCAGGCCGCCTGGCTGTTCGTGGAGGAGGTCGCCCTCGGCCCGGGCATGTGGGACCGGCTGCCCGCCGAAGCGCGCGAGACGTTCGTGCACAACGCGCCCACCTGGCTGGACGAACAGTGCGATCCCGGTTGGGCGACCCTGGATCTCGACGGCCTCGCCCGCTGCTCCGTACCGCTGCTGCTGAGCCGGGGTTCCGAGAGCCCGGCCTGGACGGCGAAGGTCCTCGACCGGCTGGCGGCGGCCGTGCCACAGGCGCGGTACCAGGTCCTCGAAGGGGCGGGGCACATCCCCCACGTCACCCACCCGGAGCAGTACGTCGACGCGCTCACCCGCTTCATCTCCCGGCTGCCGGCCCCGGGCGGACGGGCGGAAGGAGGCAGCACGCCGTGACCGTGATCTCCCTGAAGTCCGCGCAACTGCGCGACGGACCGACCCTCCCGTACGCCGAGGCCGGGTACCCCGGGGGCACACCGGTCGTCTTCGTCCACGGGCTGGCCGACTCCTGGTGGTCCTTCGAGCCCCTGCTGCGGCGTCTGCCGGCGTCGCTGTACGGATACGCGCCCACCCAGCGCGGCCACGGCGACGCCGACCGCCCTGCCACCGGGTACGCGCCCGAGGACTTCGCCGCCGACCTCGTGGCCTTCCTCGACGCCACGGACATCCCGCGCGCCGTCCTCGTCGGCGCCGCCGGGGGTGGTGTGCCGGCCCGGATCGTCGCGGGCAGCCACCCCGACCGGATCTCCGGGCTGGTGCTGCTCGGTGTGCCGGCGACGCTCGCGGACAAACCGGCGGTCGACGCGATGCGGGAGAGCGTGCGGGGGCTGTCGGATCCGGTGCCGCGTGATGTCGTCGAGGCCTTCATGGCCCCCGCCGTGGGGGACCGCCCGGTCGCCCGTGGCCTCGTCGAGACCATGGTCGAGGAGAACCTCAAAGTTCCCGCGCACGTCTGGAAGGAGACCCTGGACGGTCTGCTGCAGGCCGATCTCCGAGCCACCCTCGCGGGCATCCTGGTGCCCACCCTCGTGATCTGGGGCGAGCAGGACGGGATCCTGCCCCGTGAGGACCAGCAGACGATCCTCGACGCCATCCACGGATCACGCCTGCTCACCTACGAGGGGACGGGCCATGCCGTCCACTGGGAACAGCCCGAGCGGGTGGTCGCCGACATCGCCGCCTTCGTCGCGGGCATCGAGCACCCCGGCACCTCCGCCATGCCCTGACGACCCGCGGTCCCGGCATCCCGCGGAGGTCGATGTGCCCCCCGAGAGGGGCAGGCACACGCACGGGCGAAGGAGGACGGAGACGGTGCGGTCCACGAAGAGTGACGGTCTGTCACCTCGTGATTCTCCATTGCTGGTTGGCGCCGGAGTTGTGTCGCCCTCGCCCTCGCTCATCCACAGCGGCTTGTCCGACGCCTCGGCCAGGTCGCGGACACCGGTGCGCCCGCCCGTGCCGTATGTGTGCACATTCATCCGGCCGACCAGCGAGCGGACGTCCCGCGGGTAGGTGTTCCGGTTCTGCGTGAACAGGCCCGGGTTGGTCTCGTCCGTCGCCGAGACCTTCGTGCCCGTCCTCGCGGCCTTCAGGGCCGGGGCCGGCGCCCGGATCACCTTCTGCTGGAGCTCCGGCCCGATGTGGCGCCTTCCGGACAGCCCCCGACCGGCTTGCCGTCCGCGCCCAGCCGGGTGCTCCGGTAACCGGTGGCGGGCTCGTTGCTCGCCGGTCGACGTTTCGGTGCACCGCCGTGTCCCGCGCGGGGTGCGGCGGAAGGCCCCCCGGACGGGGGCCTGACCGTCCGGGGGTGTCAGGGGAGGGCGACCGCGCGACGGACCTCGTCGTCAGGTCGCCGGCTGCCGCAGCACGGCGACGCCCCTGGGGGACAGGACGAGCGCTCCGTCCTCCTCGGCGCGGCCGGTCAGCGGTTCTCCGGTGATTCCGGCCACCGGCACCGGCTCGTCGGTGCGGTTGACGAGGAAGAGGTAGCGGTTGCCGGCGTCGCGGCGCACGACGAGCTCGACCTTTCCCCGTGCGCCGTCGGGCAGTTCACTGCCGACCCCGGCGTGGGCGAGCAGCGCGGGCAGCAGGCCGCCGAGGCCGTCCGGGCCGAGCCTGGTGGAGACGTACGAGGCCGAACCCCGGCCCACTGTCCGGCGGGTGACGGCGGGAAGGTCGGCGGAGGGACCGGTGAGGTACCGCGCCAGTACCTCCACCTCGGGGTCGACCACCGAGATCCGGTCGGTCCACAGGGTGCCCGTCGCGACGCGCCCCGCGGCCCCGTCCGGCACGCCGTCGTCGTCCAGCCGGACGTCGGCCGTGTCGCCGTCGAGCAGCGGCCCGAACTCCTCGACGCGGATGCCCAGCAGTTCGCGAAGGGCGCCCGGATAGCCGCCGAGCCATACATGGTCGTTCTCGTCCACCACTCCGGAGAAGTACGTGGTGACCAGGTGGCCGCCGTTCTCGGTGTACCGGGTGAGCTGCTTGGCGAGCGCCGCGGGGACCACGTGCAGTACCGGGGCGATCAGGACCTGGTACGTGTCGAGGTCGGCGCGCGGGGGGACGACGTCCGCCCGGACGCCGAGCGCGAGCAGGGCGGAGTACCAGTCGAGGGCCTCCCGCCGGTAGTCGAGCAGGGAGGTGGGGTGCGAGTCCTGCTCGCTCGCCCACCACGACTCCCAGTCGAAGACGATCCCGACCCGGGCCGGCTCCCGCGTGGTCCCGGCGACCGGGGCGAGCTCCCGCAGGGTCCGGCCGAGCCCGGAGACCGCACGGAACACGGCGCTGTCGGGCCCGGCGTGCGGCACCATCGCCGAGTGGTACTTCTCGGCGCCCGCGGCCGACTGGCGCCACTGGAAGAAGCAGACCGCGTCGGCGCCGTGCGCGACGTGCAGGAGCGAGTCGCGGGCGAGCTCGCCGGGGCGCTTGGCCACGTTGACGGGCTGCCAGTTGACGGCGCTCGTGGAGTGTTCCATCAGGAACCACGGGCGTCCGCCGGAGATGCCGCTGACGAGGTTGGCGGAGAAGGACAGTTCGTCCCGGTCCTGCGGATCGGGCACCACGTAGTGGTCGTTGGAGACGAAGTCGATCTCGTCGGCCCAGTCGGCGTAGTTCATGCCCTTGGTGCCGCCCATGACCATGAAGTTCGTGGTCACGGGGATGTCCGGGGTGATCTCCCGCAGTACGTCCCGCTCCGCGCGCAGGTAGTCCTTCAGCGCGTCGGACGAGAACCGCTTGAAGTCCAGCTGCTGCGTGGGGTTGGGGTGGGAGGCGGCCAGCCGGGGCGGCAGGATCTGCTCCCAGTCGCTGTACCGCTGCGACCAGAACGCCGTGCCCCAGGCGTGGTTGAGCCCGTCGAGGGTGGTGTAGCGGACGCGCAGCCACTCGCGGAAGGCGCGGGCGGCGTCGTCCGAGAAGTCGTAGACGTTGTGGCAGCCCAGCTCGTTGGAGACGTGCCAGGCCACCAGCGCGGGGTGGTGCGCGTACCGCTCGGCCATCTTCCGCACCAGGCGCAGCGCGTGGGCGCGGAAGACGGGCGAGGTGGGCCGCCAGTGCTGCCGCGCGCCCGGCCACACCGTCTCACCGGACGCGGTCACCGGGAGGATCTCCGGGTGCGCCGCGGTGAGCCAGGGCGGCGGGGACGCCGTGGCGGTGGCCAGGTCGACTCCTATGCCGCCCGCGTGCAGCAGGTCCATCACGTCGTCCAGCCAGGCGAAGTCCCACTCGTCCTCCGTCGGCTGGATGCGTGCCCACGAGAAGATCCCCACGGAGACGATGTTGACACCGGCCTCCTGCATCAGCCGGATGTCGTCCTGCCACACCTCGCGCGGCCACTGCTCGGGGTTGTAGTCGGCGCCGTACGCGAGACGTGGGGTGGGGTCACCGTCCGGCCCATGGGGGTGCTGGGACAGGAGGGTGGAGATCATGGTGGTCCTTCCGGTGTTCCGTACGGTGCGGCACGGGGTGCGTGGGCGCGCCCGACCGGTCGCGCCCACGGGGACGCTTCCGGTCGGTCGCTTCCGGGCCGGCTACTTCTGAACGGTGAAGCCCTGCTCGTTTCCGTACTTGACGGAGGCGTCCTGCCAGCTCTGCAGACCGGCGGTCAGCTTGGTGCCGGAGACGTAGGCCTTGCCGACGGTGTCGTTGAAGATGGAATTGGCGTAGACCTGGTAGGGCAGGTACGACCAGTCCGCGGCGACGTTCGCGGCCGAGTCGGCGAATACCTTGTTGGCCTTCTGCCCGCCGAAGTACGGGAATTCGGTGTTCTGGAACGAGCTGGACCGGAGGTCCGCGGTGGTCGCGGGGAAGGCGCCGGCGGCGAGGCGGGTCTGCACCCCCTTGCCGGCGTTCGCGTACTCGACGAAGGCGTAGGCGAGTTCCTTGTTCTTGCCCAGCGCGGGCAGCGCGAGCGAGCTTCCGCCGTTCTCCGCGCTGGCCTTGTCGCCGGCGGTCCAGGCGGGCAGCGGCGCCGCGCGCCAGTCGCCGGACGCGGCCTTCACACCGGTGGCGAAGTTGGCGGGCATCCAGGCGCCGGTGGCCAGGGTGGCGATGGTGCCGTCACCCAGTCCCTTGTACCAGTCGTCGCTCCATCCGGTGATCGGCGCGAGCAGCTTCTCGTCGATGAGCTTCTGCCAGACCTCGGTGTACTTCTTCGCGCCCGCGTCCGAGAAGTCGATCTTCACTGTGGTGCCGTCGACCTTGTAGGGCCGCGAACCGGCCTGCCACAGCAGGCTCGTGGTCTCGCCCGCGTCGCCGGTGTCGTTGGCGATGTACGCCTTGGGGTCGGCCTTGTGCAGGTCGCGAGCGGCCGTCAGGTACTCGTCCCAGGTGGTCGGCACCTTGATCTTGTACTTGTCGAAGACCTTCTTGTTGTAGAACAGCGCCATCGGCCCGGAATCCATCGGCAGGGCGTAGATGTTCTCGGTCCCGGCCTTCACGGCGTTCAGCGGGCCGGGCGAGTACTTGTCCGCGAGCTTGTCCGCCCCGTACGGGTTCAGGTCGTCGAGCCCCTTGGTCAGCGCGTACTGGCCCAGCGCGTAGTACTCGATCTGCGCGACGTCGGGGACGCCCTTCTTCGCGGAGATGGCGTTCTGCAGCGCCTTGTACTGGTCGTTGCCGGTGCCCGCGTTGACGAGCTTGACGTGGACGGCGGGGTGTTCCTTCTCGAAGTCGGCGACGACCTGCTTCAGCGTGGGCTCCCAGGCCCAGACCGTAAGGTTGCCGCCCTTCTTGAGGGCCGCGTCTATGTCCTTCGCGGACACCGCCTTCTGCGCGGCGTCGCTGTCGTCGGAGCCGCCGCAGGCGGTCGCGCCCAGGGCGAGGGCGGAGACCAGGGCGAGGCCGCGCAGCAGGCGGCGAGGGTTCATGTGCATGGAGGTGCTTCCACTTCGTCGTGGCCGAAACCGTGCCTGATGAGGGTTGAGGAACTGTGGGGGAGTCGGAGGGCGGGGGAGCGGGTGCGCCGTGGCGCGGAGGCGGGAATCCGGGGCGCGGGGCTACTCCTTGACGCTTCCGGCGGCGAGCCCGGACTGCCAGTACTTCTGGAGCAGGAGGAAGGCGGCGATCAGCGGCAGGATGGTGATGAGCGAGCCGGTGATCACCAGATGGAACACGGGCTGTCCGCCGGCGGTGGCGGCCTGGGCGTTCCAGCTGTTCAGGCCCAGGGTCAGCGGGTACCAGTCGGGGTCCTTGAGCATGATCAGCGGCAGGAAGTAGTTGTTCCAGGTGGCGACCATCGTGAACAGCGAGACGGTCACGATGCCGGGTGCGAGCAGGGGCAGAACGACCTGGAAGAAGGTGCGCACCTCACCCGCGCCGTCGATGCGGGCGGCCTCCAGCAGCTCGCCGGGGACGGCCTCGGTCGCGAAGACCCACATGAGATACAGACCGAACGGAGAGATGAGGGACGGAATGATCACGGCCCAGGGAGTGTCGGTCAGTCCCATCTTGCTGAACATCAGGAAGGTGGGTACGGCCAGGGCGGTGCCCGGTACCGCGACGGCGCCGATGACGATGGCGAAGACGGCGCGCTTGCCGGGGAAGGTGAACTTGGCGAGGGCGTAACCTCCGAGGACGGCCAGCAGGGTGGCACCGCCCGCGCCGGCCACCACGTACAGGACGGTGTTCAGCAGCCAGCGGGAGAAGACGCCGTCGTTGTAGGTGAACGTCTCCTTGACGTTGTCCCACAGGGCGAAGTCGCCGTTGAACCACAGTCCGAACGAACTGGCCAGCCCCTCCTGGGTCTTGGTGGCGCTGATGACGAGCCAGGCCAGCGGCACCAGGGAGTAGAGCAGGACCAGTCCGGTCAGTGCGGTGAGCAGCATGCTGCGCCGGGGGCGGCCGGGGCTGCGCCGCCGACGTGAGGCGCGCAGCCGGGGCACCGGGGCGGCGGTACCGGCCGGCTGAGGTGCGGGCTGGGAGACGGTGCTGACGGGGGTGCTCATCGCTTCACGCTCCCTTGCGCATGCCGCGCAGCTGGACGATGTAGGCGATGACCATGGTGATCAGGCCCATGACGATGGCGACCGTGGCGGAGTAGTTGTGCTGCTGGCCCGAGAAGGACAGCGAGTAGGTGTAGTAGTTCGGGGTGTAGTCGGTGGTGATGGCGTTGGGCGCCAGCTTCTGGAGGATGCTCGGCTCGTTGAAGAGCTGGAAGGTGCCGATGATCGAGAAGATCGTCGCGATCACCAGGGCGCCTCGGATGGCCGGGAGCTTGATGGCGGTGATCACGCGTATCTGTCCGGCCCCGTCGATCTGCGCGGCCTCGTAGAGGGAGTGCGGGATGACACGGAGTGCCGAGTAGAAGATCAGCATGTTGTAGCCGACGAACTCCCAGGTCACGATGTTGCCGATGGACGCCAGGATGAGGTCGGGCCCCAGCGGGTTGGGCAGCGAGACGCCGAGGGCGTCGTTGATGTCGCTCACCAGGCCGAACCGGGTGCCGTACATGAAGCCCCACATGAGCGTCGCGACCACGGCGGGCACCGCGTAGGGCAGGAAGATCGAGATCCGGAAGAAGTCCCGGCCGTAGAGCCGTCCGCTGTCCAGGGCCAGGGCGACGAGCAGCGCGATGCCCAGCATGATCGGCACCTGGACCAGCAGGAACAGCGAAACGCGGGCGAGTGAGGACCAGAACTGGTCGTCCTGAAGGGCCTGTTGGTAGTTGTCCAGGCCCACGAAGGTGGTGCCGCCGATGAGCTGGTCGCGGAACAGACTGAGGTAGATCGAATACGCGATGGGTGCCAGGAAGACAAAGGCGAAGACCACCGCGAAGGGGCCGATGAATCCCCACCCCGTCCAGGAGCGGCGGTCCCGTCTCGCCGGTTGCCGGATCGGCGGCCGTGTCGCGGCCGGTGGCTGAAGCGTCGTCATGTCGTTCCTCGCTCGTCCATCTCGGAACCGGCGCCGGGCGCCGTTACGATGTTTACGCAAACATCGATGCCGCGAGTGCGCTGCGGGCTGTTATGTTTACGTAAACATCTGATGGCGGCATGTCTACACTGCCCCCATCTCGGTGGTCAAGAGTCACCTGATGAATCTGAGACTCGGGCAGTAGGGGAGACGGGTGGACACAGCGGACGGTGCCTCGACGAGCGAGGACCGGGCACGAACACTCACCGGGCGGCGGAGCCGGCGCCGCGCGCAGACCGCGTCCATGGCGGACGTCGCCCGTCTGGCAGGCGTCTCGTCCCAGACGGTGTCGCGCGTGTCCAACGGCTACGCGGGCGTCAACGAGGAGACGCGACGGCAGGTGCTCGCCGCGATGAAGGAGCTGGGCTACCGGCCCAACAGTGCGGCCCGCGCCCTCAAGCGCGGCGAGTTCCGCACCATCGGTGTCATCACCTTCAACCTCTCCACCACGGGCAACATGCGCACCCTGGAGGCGATCGCCACGTCCGCAGCGCAGGAGGGGTACGCCGTCACCCTGCTCCCCGTCGCGGTCCCGACCCAGGACGAGGTCCGCGGCGCCTTCTCCCGACTCGGCGAACTCGCCGTCGACGCGGTCATCGTCATCATGGAGGTCCATCTCCTCGACGCCGCGACGATCTCCCTGCCGCCGCACGTCCAGGTCGTCGTGGCCGACTCCGACGCCGGTGACCGGTACACCGTGGTCGACACCGACCAGGTCGGAGGAGCGCGCTCCGCGGTCCGGCACCTGTTGGACCTCGGCCACCGCACGGTCTGGCACCTGGCCGGTCCCGAGGAGTCGTTCGCGGCCCATCGCCGAGCCGACGCCTGGCGCGCCGAACTCGTCGGGGCGGGCCGGACCGTGCCCCCCGTGGTGCGCGGCGACTGGTCGGCGGAGTCCGGCTACCGTGCCGGGCTGCAGCTGGCCGACCGGCAGGACTGCACGGCCGTGTTCGCCGCCAACGACCAGATGGCACTGGGCCTGCTCCGGGCCCTGCACGAGCGGGGCCGGAGGATTCCCGAGGACGTCAGCGTCATCGGTTTCGACGACATCCCCGAGGCGGGCTCCTTCCTGCCTCCCCTCACCACGGTGCACCAGGACTTCGCCGAGATCGGGCGGCTGTGCGTCGAGGGCGTTCTGCGGAGAATGCGGCAGGAGGGGGTGGAGCACGGCACCACGCTGGTGCCCACGCAACTGGTGGTGCGCGACAGCACGGCGCGGCCGGCTGCTGAGCCGGAGGACCGATAGTGACGTTGCGGTTGTCCCGTCCCGCTGGACGCTCTCCCTGTCACGCTTGATCCGGGTGGTTCGGCTGCCCTGGCACCCCGGTACCGAGGGCGGCCGCTTGTTACTGTTTCCGATCATGCGAGCCCTCTTCCCGGGATCCTTCGACCCGGTCACTCAAGGTCACCAGGACGTACTCCGGCGCGCTGCCCGCCTGTTCGACGAGGTCGTGGTGTGCGTGATGTTCAATTCGAACAAGACCGGCCGCTTCTCCATCACGGAACGGCTGGACCGGCTCCGCGCGGCAGCAACCGGCCTGAGCAACGTCACGGTCGACTCCCACACCGGCGGCCTGCTGGTCGACTACTGCGGTCGAGCCGGAATCGACGTCGTCATCCGCGGAGTCCGCGGCGTCCCCGACCTGGACTACGAAATGCCGATGGCCCGTATGAACCACGAACTGTCCGGAGTCGAAACGTTCTTCATCGCCGCAGACCCCGCCCTGGCCCACATCTCCTCCACCCTCGTCACCGCGATGAGCCGACAGGACCGTGTCCCCGAAGGATGACTCGCGTGAGCCTCCTCCAGGAGGTGGGCGGCGACGAGGGTTCCCATCCGATTGATCGCCCCGGTGCCGTGAGGTAGTCATACCGGATGATGAACGGCGAAAAGATCGGGCTCAGGGCCCGGCACGAAGCGGACGTGCCCGTGCTGCACACGGGGCTCCACGAGGACGTGGCCGTCCGCTCGCAGAGCGACACCCGGCCCTGGCAGCCGATCGCGCAGGACTCGGCGGCCTCCCCCTTCGCGGTGTCCGAACCTTCGGAGAAGGTGGCCCCCTTCTCCGTGGTCGCCCTCGACTCGCAGGAACTGGTCGGCGCGGCCATGCTGTGGTCCATCGACAGCCACAACAGGACTGCGCACCTGGGCATTTCCGTCCTGCCCGCCTTCCGCGGGCGGGGGATGGGCTCGGACATCGTCCGGGTACTGTGCGAGTACGGCTTCGCGGTCCGCGGAATGCAGCGCCTGCAGGTGGAGACCCTGGCGGACAACGCGCCGATGATCGCGGCCGCGCGGAAGAGCGGCTTCACGATCGAGGGCACGCTGCGTCGCTCGGCCTGGGTGTACGGCGGGTTCAAGGACGTGATGGTGCTCGGACTGCTCGTCGACGAGTGGACCGCCTGACCGCGTGCGCGTGAACGGCCGGACGGGCGCGGCGACGACGGACGAGTACGCCGGCCGAGCGCGGCGGTCGGCAACGCCCTTCCGCCGGGCCGTCAGGGCGCCCGGCTTCGTCCTGGCGGGCCGACTGACCGAAGTCCGCTCAGGATGAAGGGAGTTCGTATGCCGCTGAAAGAACCGCGCCACGTGCTGGTGCACGCCAGGGGCGAGCCGTCCCCCTTGTACGAGCCGTACGAGGGCGAAGCGCCCGAGGACGTAAGGACGTTCTCCCGCGGCATCGCGCTGGACGCGCCCGGGCTCGGCCTGCCGGACGACCTGGCCGATCCGCTGCGCTCGTGGTCGCCGGCTCGCCCGCCGGAGGGTTTCGTCTCCCGCCCGGCCCTGCGCAAGCACGTCGGGCTGGGCCTGGCGGTCACCCGGCGGCCGGCCCGGCATCCCGGGCCGTCATGGGCCGTTCGCTACCGGGACGAGCGGTCGAAGTGGGTGTGCTGGGGCTGCGGCCGGCTGCACTGGGGGCGCGACAGCCATGGCACGCCACCGCATCCGGTGGACGTCACCGTGAAAGGCGAGTTCGGTTTCGGCCCGCTGCGCGCCGACGGGTTCGGGGACTTCGCCCCCGACGACCCGGCTGCCGCCCTGCACCTGTCCGACGGGCTTGTCACGGCCCTGTGCACGTGGGCCGCCGGCATCGACACCACGATGAACCTGTACGTCCGGGACCTGGTGGACGGCAAGTACGACGCCGACTTCGATCGGCTGTTCCGCCAGGGGAAGGACCTGGCGCGACAGGTCGCGCGCGAGCTCGGCCCCGCCAGGAAGGTGACGTACAAGGGCCTGGCCAACGGCGGGCCGGCCGCCATGACCTCAGTCACCTGGCAGGGGGACCGGGAGCTCTGGTGAGTGTCGTCCGGATCAGCTCGGATCAGGCCGTATCAGGCGTCGCGGCCCCGGGCTGCTCCGAACGACACCCCCTGGACGCCGGGCGGGCGCTGTGCCCGGCGTGTTGAGAAATGCTCGGGCGGGCGCCTGGCGCGGTACGCACTAGCATGCTGCGCGGAGACGGATCCTCTCGTGGGATGCCGGCTTCACCCACAGACGGCCTCCTGCCATAGCAGGGGGCCGTCGTGCGTGGGGGCTCGCCGGGAACGGGCGCAAGGGGCCTGGCGGGCTCGGGGCCCCTCGCACGACCATGGGCCACATGAGCTGGAAGGCTGGGCCAGGGACGTGAGCCGGTCGGCTCCGCGGCGGGACCGCACGCGGGCCGGCCGTGCGGGCCGGATGTTCGTTGGCCCCGCCGCGCATGACGGCATGTGCCAAACTGCCCCGATGACCTCAGAGATGATCACCGCGGACGCCGCGGGAACGTGGAGGCTGGGCGAACTCAGCGTCAACCGGGTCGGTTTCGGGGCCATGCGGCTGACAGGCAGCGCCGCGTTCCACCACGGGACGCCGAGCGACCGAGGGCGGTCGATCGCCGTGCTCCGACGGGCTGTCGAGCTGGGCGTCAATCACATCGACACGGCCGCCTTCTACTTCTCGTCGCTGCGGTCCGCGAACGAGTTGATCAACAGCGCGCTGGCGCCGTACGCCGACGACCTGGTGATCGCCACCAAGGTCGGACCGTACCGCGACTACGCGGGGGACTGGGGTACCTCGGCCAGGCCCGACCAGCTGCGCGCCCATGTCGAGGAGAACCTGCGGCAGCTCGGCCGCGACCACCTCGACCTCGTGTATCTGCGACGCATGCGGCAGGACTCGATCGCCGAGCACTTCGGGGCGCTGGCCGAGCTGCGCGAGGCTGGACTCGTGCGGAACCTGGGCGTCTCCGACGTCGAGGTCAGGCACCTGGAGGAAGCTCGGGCGATCGCGCCGGTGGTGTCCGTGCAGAACCAGTTCGGGCTCGGCACCCCGGATCCGCAGGCCGACACCGTCCTGCGCGCCTGCGGCGAACTGGGCATCGCGTTCGTGCCGTTCTTCGCCATCGCCGGCCAGGGCGGTGCGATGGGCCCGGGGGAGGCCGACGCGCCAGAGGTGACCGCCGTCGCGCAGGCACACGGCGCGACGCCTGCCCAGGTCCGCCTGGCGTGGACGCTCCGGCAGGGTCCGCACGTGCTCGCCATCCCCGGCACCGGCAACCCGGACCACCTCGCGCAGAACGTGGCGGCCGGCGCGCTTCGCCTCACCGACGAGGAGACGGCCCGCCTCGACGCGGTCCGCGCCGGGGGGCCGGTGACGCAGAGGCGCTGAGTGGGACAGAGGGCCCCTGCCGGTCGTGGCGGGAGCCCCTCGTTCGTCAGCCCGCGTACGCGCTCAGCGGGTCACAAAACGATTTGGACGCGTTCTCGTCTCCACAGGCACCCCTTGGACCACACCTTCAGGAGGAACCGGTGTCATACCCGCAACGGCTCACCCCCGAGGAGAAGCTCGCCGATGCGAAGAAGCTGTTGAGCCTCCCGCGTATCGTCGTGATCTGCGGCTCCACCCGCTTCATGACCGAGATGAACGAGGCCGATCTGCGGGAGACCGAAGCCGGAAAGATCGTCGTCAAACCGGGCTGTGACATGAAGTCGCCGCACGCACTTTGGTCCGATCCCGGCGAGGCCGAGGCGCTGAAGGTTCGACTCGACGATCTGCATCGGGCGAAGATCCGGCTCGCTGACGAGGTGCTCGTAGTCGGCGACTACATCGGAGACAGCACCCGATCCGAAATCGCCTACGCCCGGTCGCTGGGCAAGCCCGTGCGATTCACACACCCCGAAGTCGACCCTGATGCCTGACCGCCCGCTGGCACCTCGACAACCAGGGCCGGCGGCCCGCCGCCCGACCGTTTCGCGGTGGCTTCGGCCGCCGCCCTCCCCACACCCTCCGCCGGCATCCCGCTCCCGGGTGCGACGGATGTGCGGGTTGTCCCGTCGGATGAGCAATGCGCGGAATCCCAGGAGTCGGGACTACGACCTGTCGAAAGCCGCGGACTGTGCGATGGAGCTCCGACGGCACCCGCGCGGGGATGCGGAGGGGCGTCGTGACCACTGCCCTCAGGGTGAACGCCTACCCGGAAGTTCCCGCGACGCGGATAGCGCTCGACAACGCGGGGTTGACGCCCAAGTGCCGTCCCTGGCCGAGCGGGTGCGGTGGTGCCGCGCTCAGTCCAGCTGCTCCCGCAGGAAGGCCAGTGTGCTCTGCCACGCGGACGCGGCGGAGGCGGGGTCGTACGTTTCCGGGCGTCCGTCGTTGAAGAAGGCGTGGCCGGCGGGGTGGAGGCGGATGTCAGCAGTGATGCCCGACTGCCGCTCGATCGCCTCGACCAGCCGCTCGCGGCTCTGCTTCGTGATGCTCGTGTCCTGTTCGCCGTAGTGCCCCAGGATCTGGGCCTTCAGATGGGAGAAGTCGGGCAGCTCGCCCTGGACCACTCCGTAGAAGGGCACTGCCGCGCCGACGCGGGGGTCGGCCGCGGCCTGCTCGATGACGAAGCCGCCGCCCATGCAGAAGCCGATCGAGCCCACCGACTCCGAGGTGACCTCGGGCAGTGCCAGCAGATGGTCGACGGCGCCGGAGAGCAGCTCGACGCCGCGCGCGACGGGCAGTTCCCGCATCATCCGCAGGGCCTCGCCGCTGTCGTGGGCGACGCTGCCGCCGTACAGGTCCGGGGCGAGGGCCACGAAGCCCTCGGCCGCGAGCCGGTCCGCGACGTTCGCGATGTGATCGGTCAGGCCCCACCACTCCTGGATGACGATCACTCCCGGGCCCGATCCCGACGGCGGCAGCGCGAGATAGCCGTGCGCGGTGCCTCCGGCGCTCGGGAACGTCACGTTCTGACGGGCCGGGGCGCCCGTCGACTTCGGCAGCTCGGACATGGCGGTCCACTCCTGTGGGGCAGAGTCGGAACGGGGTCCCGATGGGGGATGCGGGCCCTGGACGATCTTCACGATCGATCTCCACCATGCCATGTGCGCACCCGACGCCGTCGACCGCCTCGCACCACCCGGCCCGCCGCCACCGTCTGGAGCAGCCGCACGCGAGGATCGGGAGCGGGACGTGCGATCGGTCCGGCGGTGTCGTCGCGACCGGCACCGCGTCGGCACTGCTGTTGGTCATCCCGCGGGCCAGGGTGACGGAGGCGCCGACAGGCGCGTCGAGACGCAGCAGCCGGGTGGTGATCGCGCCCAGCGCGAAGGACAGGCCGCGGACGGCGGCGGACACGGCCGGCGCGGCCGCGAAGAGCAAGGGCTCCGGGCGGGTGAGGACGGTGCGAGCGCAGCGCCGGCGTTGACACAGGTCAGAGGCAGTGAGCCGGGCAGCGCCGCCGGGACGGCCGGGTCGAGCAGGCGGGCGGTGAGTCGCTGCGGCAGGGCCGTGCGGCACAGGTCTCCGGCGCCGCACGGCGGCATCCCGGACAGCGCGAAACCGCTGCCCGCGGACTGCGCGGCCCCGGCCGGCGTGCCCGCGTGCGCGCGGCCACGGACCAGGACCGGGCGCCGTCGCGGCGGCGAGGTAGGCCGCGCCCGCGGCCCAGCAGAGGTGGCTGCCGCGCCCACGGCCTCGCCGAGGTCGCTAGGGAGCGGATGGAGGGCGGGCTTCCGGCTCGGTGTGCGATGCATGGCGGCGCTCTTCCGTCGTGGGACCGGGGCGGAGAGAGGGCGCCGATATCGCTGAGTGGGCACGGGGTGCGAACCGTGCGAGGGCATAGGTGCACAGGCCGAGCCAGCAGGTGGCGAACAGCCAGCCGCCGAGGACGTCGGAGAACCAGTGGACGCCCAGATAGACCCGCGACAGCCCGACCAGAACGGCCCAGCAGCCGATGGCCAGGGCGATCGGCCGGCGGCCGCGCGGAGCTCTGGCGAGCACGGCGAGCGCGAGCAGTCCGGCGGCGACGGCCGACGTGGTGGTGTGGCCCGAAGGGAAGGACCAGCCCGAGGCGTGGGTGGCCCAGCCGGCGGACGCGGGGCGGGGGCGGACGACGAGTGACATCACGCCGTACCGGACCGCCTGCGCGGCGGCCAGGCAAAAGAGACAGGCGATGACGGCGGTGAGCCGCTGACGAGCCGTCCGCGCGACCATGAGGCCCGCCAGGGTGGCCAGTACGTACGGAAGGACTCCGGTGCCGGTGTCCGTCACGCCGCGTGCCAGGGCGAGCGCCACGTCCGGACGGTGCCCCAGCGACCAGGCGGTCAGGTCCTCGTCGCCGAACAGCGCGGTCCCGCCGCGCCCGGCGACGACCAGCGTCAGCAACACGAACGCGACCGCGCTGCCCAGCGCCGTCGAACCGGCGGGCTCCGTGGTGTCCTCGCGCTTCACGACAGCGTCCGGAGACCGTCGGCGTCGCGCGACGACGCCGCGCACCGGGCTGCTGCGGACATCGGGACCCCTTCCACCACGGGCGCGCGGTTCACCGAGCACCCGATGACTACAATTCTGTAGACGGTCTACAGAACAGTAGACGATTCGCGCGACACGTGCGTTCCCGGGACGGCCCGGCCGATTTCGCCGCCTGTGCGGACTCGCCGGTTCCGCTCCCTGTGCGACCGCTCGAATCCGGCGGCTCCGCGGCTCCGCGGCTCGCGGATCTTCGTGACGCACGTCGCTTCCGCTGGTCATCCCGACCATCCAGGGGATGCCGTACTCTACGTGTTACGTATAACCCTGGAGGGGCTCCGATGAGACGCATCGCCCTGGTCACCCTCGTCGTCGACGACTACGACGAGGCGATCCGCCACTACACCCAGGCCCTCGGCTTCCGGCTGGTCGAGGACACGCCGCGGCCCGACGGCTCACGCTGGGTCGTTGTCGCGCCGGACGCCGGGCGCGACGGCAGCGGGCTGTTGCTGGCCAGGGCCAAGGACGACGCGCAGCGCGGCCGGGTCGGCGACCAGACCGGCGGGCGCGTGGGCTTCTTCCTGCACACCGACGACTTCGCCCGCGACCACGAGCGGATGCGGGCGGCGGGCGTGACCTTCCTGGAGGAACCGCGGCACGAGCCGTACGGCTCGGTCGTGGTCTTCCAGGACCTGTACGGAAACCGCTGGGACCTGCTCCAGCCGGCCCCCGCCCCCTGAGCGGTCCGCCACCCCCTCCACACGGCCCGGCGGCGCACCCGCCCGGCCCGCACCCGACGTCCCACCCGCCGAGCCCCGAGTGCCACCGGAGCTTTGCCGAGCCTGCCGAGAACCCCGAGGAAAGACACGCATGACCGCGCCCAGCATCGACATCGACACCATCCGCGGCCTCCCCAAGGCCGTGCTGCACGACCACCTCGACGGCGGTCTGCGCCCCGCCACCCTGGTGGAGCTCGCCGATACGGTCGGCCACACCCTGCCGACCACCGACCCGCAGGCATTGGCCGACTGGTACTACGAGGCCGCCAACTCCGGTGACCTGGTGCGCTACATAGCGACCTTCGAGCACACGCTCGCCGTCATGCAGACTCGCGAGGGGCTGCTGCGCACCGCCGAGGAGTACGTCCTCGACCTGGCCGAGGACGGCGTCGTCTACGGCGAGGTCCGCTACGCGCCCGAGCTGATGGTGAACGGCGGGCTGACCCTGCCCGAGGTCGTCGAGACCGTGCAGGAGGGCCTCGCCGCCGGCATGGCCAAGGCGGCCGCCGCGGGCAGCCCCGTACGCGTCGGCACCCTGCTCTGCGGCATGCGGATGTTCGACCGCACCCGTGAGATCGCCGATCTTGCGGTCGCCTTCCGTGACGCCGGCGTCGTCGGCTTCGACATCGCCGGCGCCGAGGACGGCTTCCCGCCCGCCGACCACCTGGCCGCCTTCGAGCACCTGCGCGGCGAGAACGTCCCGTTCACCATTCACGCCGGCGAGGCCCACGGCCTGCCGAGCATCCACCAGGCCCTCCAGGTGTGCGGCGCCCAGCGCATCGGGCACGGCGTGCGGATCACCGAGGACATCATGGACGGCAAGCTCGGCCGGCTCGCCGGGTGGGTGCGCGACCGTCGCGTCGCCCTGGAGATGTGCCCGACGTCCAACCTCCAGACGGGCGCGGCCACCTCGATCGCCGAGCACCCCATCACCGCACTGCGCGACCTCGGCTTCCGTGTCACCCTCAACACCGACAACCGCCTCGTCTCCGGCACGACGATGACCCGCGAGATGTCACTGCTGGTCGAGGAGGCGGGCTGGACCGTGGAGGACCTGCGCACCGTCACGGTCAACGCGGTCAAGAGCGCGTTCATCCCCTTCGACGAGCGCAACGCCCTCCTCCACGACGTGGTACTGCCGGGCTACGCGGCTGCGCTCTGAGAAACCCCGGGGCCCTGCTCCGCCGCCCGGCAGCCTACGTACGGGCGCCTATGCACGGGCGCCGAGCAGCCCCCGTACGTAGGCGGCCTGGCCGACGTGCTGCAGATCGTCGGCCAGGACGCTCACCAGCCGGACACCGAAGGTGACCGCCGGGGTCCAGCGCTCGTCCACGACGCGCTCCAGGTCCTTGGCGGTCACCTCGCGCAGGACTCCGAGGGTCTGCTCGTGGACGGCGTCGTAGTACCCGGTCAGCAGGTCGCCCGAGTCCACGCGGACCTTGGCCACCTGCTGCGAGCTGTGCCCGTACCCCGTGTCGTGGCGGGGCAGGCCGAGCCCGAAGCGCTTCTCCCAGCCCTGCGCGAGCCACACCTGGTCGAGGCCGGCCGCGTCGGCGACGTGGTCGTCCTGGACGCGGGTGAGGTGCCAGACCAGCCACGCGATGGAGTTCGCGTCGGCGGAGGGACGGGCGTCGAGGTCCTCGACGGAGAGTCCCTCGACGGCGGCACGGACTTCTTCCTGGATGCGGCTGAACGCGTCGATGAGGACGTCCTTTGCATGCATGCGTCCACCATCGCGCATCACCGCTCCTCACGCGTCCGGGATCCGGCTCCCGTGGAAACCGAGCGGTACCCGTCCCGGCAGGTGGATGCGGGCGAGCGGCGCGCCGGTGAAGTCCTGGGCGGCGAGGACGACCAGGTCCGCGGCGCCGCGGTCGGGGTCGTGCACGTAGGCGAGCGCGTATCCGTCGTCCTCGGCCCTCGCCCCGTGCGTGGGGACGAACACCGCCCCCCGGCGGAGGCGTCACGCGGCAGACGATGGACCTGGGTGGTGCCGCGTCGCTCCCGACTCGCGTTCCCGTACGGACGTCCACGAGTCTGCGGCGGCCGAGCGGTGGTGCCAGGAGTGCCAGAACCCCTCTCGGGGTGGTGTCAGACCCCCTCTTCGGCGGTCTCCAGGAGTGCCATCAACGCGCGCGCCGCCGGACTGGTCGCCTCCGGCGGCGGAAGCATGGCGACGGTCTCGTACGACGTCTCACGTGCTCCCTTGAACGGGAGCGAGACGAGATCGCCCGCTTCGCGCTTCAGGCCGAAGTGCCGCGGCACGACGGCGATGCCGAGACCTTCGTGGACCAGCTCCAGCAGGCTGTGCACGTCGTTGACCTCCAGTGCCACGGTCCGCCGTACGTCCGCCGCGGCGAAGGCCGCGTCCGTGGTGCGGCGCGGTCCCCAGTCGTGGTGGAAGTCGACGAACGCCTCCCCGCCCAGCTCCTCGGGCGTGACCACCGCGGCACCCGCGAGACGGTGTGCCGGGTGGCAGAGCACGGTCATCGGCTCACCGGTCAACGGGACCGAACGCAGCTGGTCGGTGTCCGCCCGGGTCCACACCCCGAAGGCCAGGTCGAGCCCGCCCGCCGCGACCTCCTCGGCCAGCGCTTCCGCGCCCGCCTGACGCAGCCGGATCTCCACGTCGGGGTGACGCCTCCGGAACCGGGCGAGCAGCCGGGCCACCTGGACCCCGGCGATGCACTGTTCGGTGCCGAGCGAGAGAGTTCCGCGCAGCACGCCCTGCACGGCGGCCACCGCGTCCTGGGCCGACCGGACCTGCGCGAGGATCCGCTCCGCCTCGCCGAGCAGGGCCCGACCGGCCTCGGTGAGCGTCACACGGCGGGTGGTGCGCACGAACAGCGCGGCCTGAAGCTCCCGCTCCAGGGCGCGGATCGACGACGACAGCCCCGACTGCGACACCATGAGCCGCTCGGCGGCCCGGGTGAAGTGCTGGTCCTCGGCGACGGCGACGAAGTGCTGAAGGTGGCGCAGTTCCATGACGTGGAAGCCTAGCCGTCGATTGAGAGCCCTCGTCGCTCAATGCCATCCGATTCTCCCGTTGGACCGCTGTCGCGGGCGCGGGCGAGAGTGGGGGCCTGACTTCCCGGCCTTCCAGGAGTACGCGTTGTACACCGCACACCCCGACCGTTACGCGGACATGCCCTACCGGCGCACCGGACGCAGCGGCCTGAAGCTCCCCGCGCTGTCGCTCGGCCTGTGGCACAACTTCGGCCCCGACCGGCCCGTGGAGACCCAGCGAGCGATCCTCCGCCGCGCCTTCGATCTCGGCGTCACCCACTTCGACCTCGCGAACAACTACGGGCCGCCGCCCGGCGCGGCCGAGTCGGCCCTCGGCGACGCGCTGAAGGCCGACTTCGCGCCCTACCGCGACGAGCTGGTCGTCTCGACCAAGGCCGGTTACCTGATGTGGCCCGGACCCTACGGCGAATGGGGCTCCCGCAAGTACCTGCTGTCGTCACTGGACCAGAGCCTGGCCCGGATGGGCCTCGACCATGTCGACATCTTCTACTCGCACCGCCACGACCCGGAGACTCCCCTGGAGGAGACGATGGGCGCCCTGCACTCCGCCGTGCAGCAGGGCAAGGCGCTGTACGTCGGCGTCTCCAACTACTCGGCGGAGCAGACCCGTGAGGCCGCCCGCATCCTGGGCGAGCTGGGCACCCCGCTGCTCATCCACCAGCCCCGCTACTCCATGCTCGACCGCCGCCCGGAGGCGGAGGGGCTCCTGGACACGCTGGACGAGCTCCAGGTCGGTTCCATCGCCTACTCGCCGCTGGAGCAGGGCCTGCTCACCGGCCGCTACCTCGACGGCATCCCGCAGGGGTCCCGCGCCGCGAGCGACAGCCCGTTCCTGAGCGCGGAGACCCTCACCGAGGACCTCGTACGGAAGCTGCGGGCCCTCGACGAGATCGCCAAGGAGCGCGGTCAGTCCCTCGCCCAGACCGCGCTGGCCTGGGTGCTGCGCGGCGGCCGCGTGACGTCCGCGCTGATCGGCGCGAGCAGCCCGCAGCAGCTCGAGGACAGCGTCGCGGCCATCGGGAACCTCGACTTCGACGCGGACGAGCTCGCCCGCATCGACGCGATCATCGAGCCGTGACACGGACCGGCCGGGCGCCTCGGCGCCCGGCCGGCAAACTCATCGCCGTGCCCCGAGGGGCGACGGCTCCTGCGGCCGCAGTGTGGGGCCTGTGGGACGCGAGTGCATTTGTGTGACCGGAGCAGTGGGCCAACACTGGATGAGCATCGGAAATCGACACAGATGGCGGCCGGCACACGGCCGAGGTGCCGTCGCCGGACAGGTGGCCCCCCGTGACGATCTCGCCCTTCGGGTCGAACGACCCGTTCTCCGATCTCTTCAACCGCTTCTTCGGCATGAGCCCGGCGACGTCCCCGCCGGCGGTGCAGCGCGTGCCCATCGGGCGCCTGCTGAGCGACTCCGCGCACGAACTGTTGGCCGCGGCCGGCGCTCGCGCGGCCGAGGACGGCTCGGACCTCGACACCGTACACCTGCTGTGGGCCGCCACCCAGGTGCCCGCCGCGCGTCAGGCACTTGAGCACGCAGGTGTGGACATCGACGAGCTGGAGCGGGACCTGCGGGACACGCTGCCCTCCGGGCCGGGCACCGGTGAGCCCGCGCTCACACCCGCGGCGAAGCGCGCCCTGCTCGCGGCGCACGCGCGGTCACAGGCGGCCGGAGCGTCCTACGTAGGCCCGGAACACATCCTCGCCGCACTCCTGGCCGATCCGGGTTCCGGCCCGGGCCGGACGATGCGGGCCGAGGGGGCCGCGCCCGGCGGGGGCCGCGCGGCGTCGGCCGGAGGTCACGCAGACACGCCCACCCTCGACGCATACGGGCGGGACCTCACCGAGGAGGCGCGCAGCGGCAAGCTCGACCCCGTCGTCGGGCGCTCGGAGGAGATCGAGCAGACCGTCGAGGTCCTCTCCCGCAGGACCAAGAACAATCCCGTCCTGATCGGCGACCCGGGCGTCGGTAAGACCGCCATCGTCGAGGGCCTCGCCCAGCGCATCGTCGCAGGTGAGGTACCCAAGGCGCTGCGCGACCGCCGGGTGGTCGGACTCGACCTCTCCGGGCTCGTCGCCGGCGCCAAGTACCGGGGCGAGTTCGAGGAACGGCTGAAGAAGGTGATCGACGAGGTCACCGAGGCCGAGAAGAGCGTCATCCTGTTCATCGACGAACTCCACACGGTCGTCGGCGCGGGAGCCGGCGGCGAGGGCGCCATGGACGCGGGCAACATCCTCAAGCCCGCACTGGCCCGCGGAGAACTGAGTGTCGTCGGTGCCACCACCATCGACGAGTACCGCAGGTACATCGAGAAGGACGCCGCACTCGAACGCCGGTTCCAGCCGGTCATGGTCCCCGAGCCCAGCGTCGAGGAGACCATAGAGATCCTGCGCGGGCTGCGCGACTCCTACGAGGCACATCACCAGGTCCGCTTCACGGACGAGGCGCTGGACGCCGCCGCGGCGCTCTCCGACCGCTACATCAGCGACCGCTTCCTGCCCGACAAGGCCATCGACCTGATGGACCAGGCGGGCGCGCGGGTGAGTCTGCGCAGCGTCGACGACTCCACCGGGACCGTCGACATGGAGGACCGGCTCACCCGGCTGCTCCGCGAGAAGGACGAGGCCGTCAGCACCGAGGACTTCGAGCGCGCCGGCGAACTCAAGCTGCAGATCAGCGAGTTGGAGGAAGAGCTCGCTGGTGTCGGCGAGGGCCGGACCCCCGCGCCCAGCGTCACCGCGGACGACATCGCCGAAGTGCTCTCCGCGCGCACCGGCATCCCGGTCTCGCAGCTGACCGAGACCGAGCGGGACCGGCTGATGAAACTCGAGGACGTCCTGCACGAGCGGATCATCGGCCAGGACCAGGCGGTCACCGCGGTCGCCCAGGCGGTGCGCCGCGGCCGGGCCGGCATGGGGGACCCGAACCGGCCGACCGGCAGCTTCCTCTTCCTCGGCCCGACGGGTGTGGGCAAGACCGAACTCGCCAAGGCGCTCGCGGAACTGCTCTTCGGCGACCCGGAGCGCATGATCCGCTTCGACATGAGCGAGTTCCAGGAGAAGCACACGGTCTCCCGGCTCGTCGGCTCCCCGCCCGGATACGTCGGGTACGAGGAGGCCGGACAGCTCACCGAGGCGGTGCGCCGCAAGCCGTACAGCGTGGTGCTCTTCGACGAGGTCGAGAAGGCGCACCGCGACGTCTTCAATCTGCTGCTCCAGGTCCTCGACGACGGGCGCCTGACCGACGCGCAAGGACGCACGGTCGACTTCCGCAACACCGTCGTCATCATGACCAGCAACATCGCCTCGAAGCACATCCTCGACCACCAGGGCGACCTCGACGAGATCAAGGACGACCTGATGGCCGAACTCCAGGCGCACTTCCGTCCGGAGTTCCTCAACAGGATCGACGAGATCATCGTCTTCCACGCCCTGGCCCGCTCCGACCTGGTGCGGATCGTCGACCTCCTGCTGGACCACAGCCGGCGTCGGCTGCGGGCGCAGAAGATCGACCTGGAGGTCACCGAGGCCGCGAAGGAATGGCTGGCCGACCGGGGCTACCAGCCGGAGTTCGGCGCCCGGCCGCTGCGCCGCACCATTCAGACGGAACTCGACAACCGGCTGTCGAACATGCTGCTCGACGGCACGCTCAACCCGGGTGACACGGTGTTCGTGGACGTCAAGGACGACGAACTGTCGCTGAACCTGAAGGAGCGGGCCGCCGGGGAGGGCACGACAAACGCCGCAGGGCCGTCGGAGGGGGAGAGGCAGCCTCAGGAGTGAGGCAGGACCGGGAGCTCGGCCGGCGGTGGACACCGGCCGAGCTCACCCCCGTGGCCCTGCCCGCGGCTCCGCGCCACGCCCCGGGCCGCGGGTTACCCAGGGAGGCGGTCCAGGAAGCCGTACACGCTCCGGATACGGTCCTCGCCGTCCAGGGTGATCACGTCGGACCCGGCGACGGGCGCCGAGCCGTCCGACTGGTCCACCAGTTCCCAGCCGAAACGCGCGGTGTCGTGATGGCCGTCGACGCTGCCCAGGAGCCGGAAGGAGAACCCGGGGAACTGCTCGTGCGCCGCGGCGATCACCGAGGCGATCTGATCGTGGCCCCGCACGTCGGCCAGTGGGTCGGTGTAAGTGCCGTCGGTGGCCCAGGCGGCGGCGACCGACTTCGTCAGCGCGTCCTGCCCGCTCGCGTTCCAGGCCTCGAAGTAGCGGGCGACGGCGGTCTCGTAACGATCGGTGTTCGCGGACATGGCGAATCAGCCTCCATCGAGGTCGTAACTGCTGGTCGGAGTCCCAATCCAGGGCGGTTGCGCCCCGTTGGGATGCGGTACGACCACCATGCCGGGAGCCGTCCGGGGCGTCGATTACCCCTCGGGTAATGCCCGGGCTCCGCCGTGCCGCGTCGGGACTTCGCCGCGCGCACGGACGGGCGGGACGGCCGGAGTTCGCGCTGTCCTGTCCCGTGTGGGGGTTTCGGCCAACCGCGGCCGTGAATATGCCAAGAGACTGGCTGGAATGGCATGGTGACAGAGTGTCAGTAGTGACGATACTCGATACCAGGGCAATTCAGCCACGCTCTGTGAGCGTCACCGCCCGATCAGCACCATCGTGCACAGCAGACGAGCCGCGGGGAAAGAGAGGCCCGGCCGGCAGCGAGCGACGCCAATGGGGGAACGATCGTGCACGACGAATTCCTGTGCCACGTCACCGCGTACGGCATATGCGGTGGTCGGCGTGTCGGCGTACCCCTCGGGACCTATCGCGCGCCGACCTTGGCACTGGCCCTGTGGTGGATGCGCGACCGCGCCGCATGGATGGCGGAGCGGCTCGACCCGCAGCCCGAGGACCCCGCCTTCCCGCCGAACTCGATCGCGCCGGTGCCGGACACCGTTCCGGACGTGCCGAGCATGCTGCGCGCCTGGTGCGGGGACGCCGCTCAACAGGAGCTGGTCGCGGAGGAATTGGCCGCGGGGAAACTGGTCCGCGTCGCCACCAGCGACGACACAACCGAGTACGAGCTGCTCGCCGAGTCCGTCGACGCCCTGCGGATGCAGCGGACAGCTGCCGTGCTGGGCATCTCCGCCGCCTGAGCACCCCGTCCCCGCGGCGCGAGGGCACCCGCGTCCGGTGTGCCGAGAGACCCTGCCGATCAGGCGCACATGTGGGCGAATCGTTAGAATTTTGGCATGCGAGAGCGGCCGGTCACCCCCACTGCACCGGAACTCGTCCTCGAGACCGAGACCGGCTCCACGGTGATGAGTCCCAGCCGCGACTACCGCGTGGGGCGCGACCCCCTGAGCGACGTCGTCCTCGAGGACGAGCGGGTCTCGTGGCACCACGCGGTGATCCGTCCGGAGGCCGACCACTGGACGCTGGAGGACGAGCACAGCACGAACGGCACGTACGCCGACGGCCGGCGCGTTCACGAGTGGGGCGTCGGCCCCGGCAGCGTCATCCGCTTCGGCAACCCGGCGGACGGCCCCCGCGTGGTCCTCGCGGACCGCCCGCCCCCCGCCTCCGAGCGCCCCTCGGGCGTCACCGCGCCGGGCGCCACGGGCACGTTCCGGCGGCCGAGCGCCGTCCGGCCGCTGCCCACCCGCACCGTCCGCATAGGCCGCGACGCGTCCAACGACCTGGTGATCGAGGACCTGATCGTCTCCCGGGAGCACGCGGAGCTGCGGGCCCACGCGGACGGCACGTACGAGATCGTCGACCTCGACAGCCACAACGGCACGTTCCTCAACGGCCGGCCCGTGGGCCGCGCCGCGGTCACACCGGGTGACATCGTCGGCATCGGCCACGCCGCCTACTGTCTGGTGGGCGACGAGCTCCAGGAGTACGTCGACACCGGCGAGATCTCGCTCGACGTCCAGGACCTCACCGTCGACACCGATCGCGGACGCAAGCGGCTCCTGGACGAGGTGTCCTTTCCCGTCGGCGCGAAAAACCTGCTGGCCGTCGTCGGCCCGAGCGGCTCGGGGAAATCCACCCTCCTCAACGCCCTGACCGGCCAGCGCCCCGCCGACCAAGGCACCGTCCTGTACGACGGCCGCGACCTGTACCGCGACTACGCCGAGCTGCGCCAGCGCATCGGCCTGGTCCCGCAGGACGACATCCTGCACACCCAGCTGACCGTGCGCAGGGCCCTCGGCTACGCAGCCCAGCTGCGCTTCCCGCAGGACACCGCGAAGGCCGAGCGCCGGGCGAGGGTCGACGAGGTGATCCGCGAGCTGGGCCTCGAACAGCGCGTCGACCAGTCCATCCACAGCCTGTCGGGCGGCCAGCGCAAGCGGGTCAGCGTGGCCCTGGAACTGCTGACCAAGCCGTCCCTGCTCTTCCTCGACGAGCCGACGTCGGGCCTCGACCCCGGCATGGACCGCTCGGTGATGCACATGCTGCGGGGCCTCGCCGACGACGGCCACACGGTCATCGTGGTCACCCACAGTGTGCTCAGCCTCGACGTCTGCGACCGGCTGCTCGTGCTCGCCCCCGGCGGCAGGGTCGCCTACTACGGGCCGCCCGAGGACACCCTCGCCTTCTTCGGCTACCGGCAGTGGCCGGAGGCCTTCGAAGCCTTCGAACGGGACCACGGCCGGAACTGGGCGCAGGAGTACCGGGAGTCGCCGTTCCACCGCCAGTACATCGAGAACGCCAGCAGACAGCCCCATCTGGCACGCGGCGCGACCGGTCCCGTCGCGCCGCCCCACAAGCCGCAGAGCTGGATCGTGCAGCTCGTCACTCTTGTCCGACGCTACGCCAGGGCCCTCAGCAGCGACCGGACCTTCCTCGCCGTCATGATCGTGCTGCCGTTCGTCATGGGCGTGATGGCCCGTGCCCTGGCCGGCGGCCGGCTCTCCCAGGAGACGGCGATGAACGCGCTGCTCATCCTGTGTGTCGGCGGAGTCCTGACCGGCGCGGCCAACGCCGTGCGCGAACTGGTCAAGGAACGGGTGATCTACCAGCGCGAACGTGCCGTCGGCCTGTCCAGATCGGCGTATCTGATGTCGAAGATCGTCGTCCTCGGCGCCATCACCGTGCTCCAGGCCGTCGTCCTCACCCTCGTCGCCCTCCTCGGCGTCGACCTCGGCGCGCCTGGCGGCAAGGGCGTCCTCATGCCGCCCCTCGTGGAGCTCACGGTGGCCGTGTCCCTGCTCGCCTTCACCGCGATGATGCTCGGCCTCCTCGTCTCCGCCCTGGTGACCAAGGAGGAGGTCACCATGCCCCTTCTGGTGCTGCTCGCCATCGTCCAAGTGGTCTTCTGCGGAGCACTGTTGAAACTGAACGGCGTGCCCGGCATCGAGCAGCTGTCGTGGCTGGTGCCCGCGCGCTGGGCCCTGGGCGCGATGGCCGGGACCATCGGGCTGGCGCGGATCGTCCCCTGGGACCTGACCGCCGATCCGCTGTTCCGGCACTCGGCGGATGTCTGGCTGTTCAACATGGGGATGCTCGTGGTGCTCTGCGTCGTCTTCGGACGGCTGGTCGACCGGCTGCTCCAGCGACACGAGCCCGCCGTCCTGCGGAAGTAGGTGCCGATGACGACTCCCGGCTTCCATCCCACGCATGTCGTGCCGCAGGACGGTCTCCCGGCCTGGGAGGAACCGGACCCGTCCCGGCCGACCGTGCCGCTCGATCCGCTGCTGCCCGTCCAGTTGGTCGACCGGCTCGGCGACTGGGGCCGCGTCGTCTGCTCCAACGGCTGGTCGGCCTGGATCGACGGCCGCCTCCTGGTACCGGTGCCGCAGGCGCCCCCCGAGGCGGGCAGTCCGCTCGCCCGCACCGCGGACCCGCGCCCGCTGCTGACCCGTGTGGAGGACGCGCTCATCCGCTATCGGAGGGCCGCCGAGGAACTCGCGACCGGGCGGATCGACGGGGAGAGCTTCCGCGACCGCACCAGGGGCCAGCGGATCGGAGTGATCGTCGACGGCGAATCGGTCTGGCTCTACGACGGCGAGCACGAACGGTGGGTGTACTGCGACGGGACACGGCTGAGCACCTTCGCGGCCGAGCACGACCCGTCGGCCGCGGCACCGGAGCACCCCGCGGACCCGTACCCGCGGGAGCAGACCGGGGTCGTCCAGGCACCGGCTCGGGACGACCGGGAACCCACGCGCCTGGTGTCGTACGACGGGGACGAGCTGGGAGAGACCTGATGGGCCGGACCGGGGTGCACCCACGACCGTGCGGCGTCAGGCGGACGGCGTGCTGTCGGAGGGACCGGGCCCCGCCCCGGCCTGGCCCCCGCGGTGCACACGCCTCGCCGACAGACCGCCCACGAAGCCCGTGACGAGGCCCCACAGCGCTGCCCAGCCGAGCGCGGACCACACGTCGGGCCGCAGGAGCAGCTCGCCCCCCAGACCGCCGCCGAGGTCGCCGAGGCCGAGAACCGACAGACCGAAGTGCGCCGAGACACGGCCGACGAGGCAGATCATGAGCACGGTGAGCACGAGCGCCACCGCCATGTGCACCGCGTGCTGCCGGCTCCGCATCCGCGCCGGTGACCGGGCCGCCATCAGGAAGGCCGCGGCGAGCAGCAGCACCGCGTCGACGACCGGCAGCCACCACACCCGGCCGTCGTGGGCGGCGAGGGTGCCGAGGTCGAGGGTGGAGACGTCCGGTGTGCGGAGCACCTCCTCGAGCAGGGGCGGCATGGGCAGCCCGAAGGGCCCGTCCACGCGTCCGTGCCAGGTGGCGCCCAGCCCGATGGTGAAGGCGAGCCAGACGAGGTTCGGGAGGCCGAGGAGGATCGCCGCGAACGTGTCGGCCGCATGACCGCGGGTCGCCGCCACGACAAGCCCCACGACCACACCCAGGGCCACGTACGCGAGCAGCAGGGCCACCATGGCGAACGCGGCCGGACGGACCGACTCCTGGAAGCGCAGCAGCCGGGCGGGCAGCGGTGCCCCGGGCGAGACCAGCAGGGCGAGCACGAGCACGCCGAGCAGCCACAGCATCCCGAAGCCCAGGGTCTGCGGCACGTTCGCCTCGAACCGCACCTCGGGCGTGACGCCGAACAGGTCGCCGATGTCGCCGATGGCGTCGTCGCCGAGGGAGATCGTGAACGTGTGGCGGGCCGGCAGCGCGAGCGCGACGAGGACCACGAACCACACGACGGCGGTCCGGGCCGCCCACCCTGCCAGTTCACGGGCGCCGGTGACGGCCCGGTGGCGCAGCGGCCGCAGGAAACCGGCCGCGACGACCAGGGTTCCGGCGAGCGACACCGACAGGGGAATCACCGTCAGGCCGGCCTCGGTGTCGGCGACGACGCCTGCGCCGCCCGCGAATTCGACGGTCCCGCCGACCGCCGTCACCACGGTCGCCGCCACGACACGCGCGAACGCGCCGTCAGGAAGGTCCGCCGCTCCCGCCGCCCACAGTCCCAACGCCGCGACGGCCATCATCATGACCGTCCCCGCCAGTACGGCCATAACGGCCTGACCCCAGCCGTGGTGAGCTGCCGTCCGCTCACCACGGAGGGCTCTTGCCTGGTCGGACGGGGTTTCGGGACTCACGCTGCCACGTTATGCAGGGCCTGCGCGGGCCGCTTCTCGGAGGGGGCCGACCGCGTCGGCTTGCGGGGGGCACGGGGCTGGAGCACACAATGGTTCAGTTGTGGAAGAAAGCGGCACGAGATGCACCAGGTGCTGCGGAATCCCTACAACGGGAGTAGCTCGTGAGCGTCGAACCGCCGACTTCCGGCCAACCCACAGGACCGCCCTCCGGCCCGCTGGCGCGTCCGTCGCAGCCGAGCCAGCCCAGTCCAAGTCCCACTCCCACTCAGCCGGACAGCCGTGTTCCGTCGGAGCCACCGCCGGGCGGGACCGGTCCGGGGGGTGGCGGAGGCGGTGGGGGCGGCGGGGGAGGGGCGTCCGGGCGTGGTGGTCCGGGGCAGGGGCCCGGGCATCCCTGGTGGAGATCGGCACCCCGAGTCGCGCTGCTGACCGGCGTCGTGGCGCTGGCCGTGGCCGTCGGTCTCCTGTTCAGCAACAACTCCGGCGGTGGCAAGAACACCGCCGGTGAGGTGTTCCTCCAGCCGGCGGCCGCGGCAGGGCCCGACCCGTTCACGGAGTCGACGGCGACCGACACCGGCACCGCGCCGGGGACTTCGAAGACCGGCACCTCGGTGCCGAAGACCACGGAGCCCGGTACACCGGGACAGAAGACGACCGAGCCGGGGACCACGCCGCCGAGAACACCGGAGCCCGGGACCACGGCGCCGAAGACGACGCCACCGAAGACGACAGCTCCGGGGGGCACGGCGCCGAAGACCACCGGTGCGCCGGTCGAGACACGCACGCAGGGCGGGGGCACCACCGAGGTGCCCGGCAACGTGACGCGTGGCGTGGAGGGTTCGGCGCCGGGGCTGTACACCGGTCGGAAGAACGTCTCCCCGTGCGATGTGGAGAAGCAGATCAAGGCGCTGCAGGCGGACCCGTCCAAAGCCAGCGCCTTCGCCTCGGTGGAGGGCATCACAGCGGGGCAGATTCCCTCGTACCTGCGGTCGCTCACGCCGGTGCAACTGAGCGCCGACACACGTGTGACCAACCACGGTTACCGTTCCGGCGGCCCCACCAGCTACCAGGCGATCCTCCAGTCGGGGACCTCGGTCCTCGTCGACTCCCACGGTGTGCCCCGTACGCGCTGCGGTTGCGGCAACCCGCTGAAGGAGCCCGTCCAGCAGAAGTCCACGCCCAAGCAGACGGGCCAACGCTGGGCGTCCTTCCAGCCGCAGAACGTCGTGGTGATAGCGCCCTCCGTGACGATCATCAACGTGTTCGTCATCTTCGACTCGCACGACGACAAGTGGATAGCGCGGTACCGGGGTGACAACACGCATCACGACCGTCCGACGCACCGTCCGCCACGGCCCTTCCCGACGGTGGTCGTGACCCCCACGCCGTGCGTCACCCCGACCGGTGGCGGGGCGTGCGCCCCCACCACCCCGTCGTCGCCGTCGTCGCCCTCCTCGTCGTCGTCCGGGCCCTCCAAGTCCGGCTCGTCGACCTCACCCTCCGAGTCCTCGGCCTCGCCGTCGAAGTCCGAACCGTCCAAGTCCGAGTCCTCGAAGTCGGAGTCGCCCTCGTCGTCGAAGTCGGAGCCGTCCAAGTCCGAGTCCTCGAAGTCGGAGTCGCCCTCGTCGTCGAAGTCGGAGCCGTCCAAGTCCGAGTCCTCGAAGCCGGAGTCGCCTTCCGCGTCGAAGTCGGAGTCGCCGAAGCCCGAGTCCTCGAAGTCCGAGCCGTCGAAGTCGGAATCACCGAAGCCCGAGTCCTCGAAGCCGGAGTCGCCTTCCGCGTCGAAGTCCGAGTCGCCGAAGCCGGAGACCTCGAAGGCCGAGTCGCCTTCCGAGCCGAAGTCGTCGGCACCCGAACCGACCGCCACGCAGTCGGCCCCGCCCGCCGAGACGCCGACGCTCTCGTCCGGGCCCGTCACGTCCGCTCCCGTCTCGCGGGAACCGGCCCCGTCGGAGCCCGCCGAGACGGCCCAGGAGCCGGGTCGGACCGGCGAGCAGCCCGGTGAGACCGCCCAGCAGCCGGCCGAGACCGAGCAGGAGCCCGCCGAGACGGGCGGCGGGGCCTGAGGGGCAGCCCTCCCTCCCCACCCACGCCGCCCGCGATGCGGACCCTTGGCCCCACGGATTCACGGATTCCTGGAGTGCGGGATTCACCGAGAGCGGAACGCCGATCCCTTCTCGTCCGGCTCAGCCCTTCTAGGCTGAAGGGGTGAGCAACGACGCGCCCGACGAAGCCCGAGTCATCCCCCTGCGCCCGGCCGCCGGGTCCGGTCCGGCCCGGGCGGTGCCCGCCGCCCCCGCCACGGCACCGCGACGAGCCCGGCCGGTCCTCGCACCGCGCCCGGTGCCCCAGGCGCCCCCGGGACGCGAGCCGTTCGGGGGCAAGGAGCCCCTGTGGCGCGACCTGGTGGGCGACGTCCTGCGGCGCGAACGGCTCGCCCAGGAGCGCACCCTGAAAGATGTGGCCGAAGAGGCCCGGATCTCCATGCCGTACCTGTCGGAGCTGGAGCGCGGGCGCAAGGAGGCATCCTCCGAAGTCCTCGCGGCGGCCGCGCGCGCCCTCGGCCTCGGCCTCACCGACCTGCTGACGCTGGCCCAGGACGAACTCGTCCGGCTGGACCGGCTCGCCGGGCTCGGGCCGGGCCGTGGCCGCGGCACCTCGGTGACGTCGGCCGCGAGGCCTTCGACGTCCGGGCACGACGGCATGTGCCTGGCCGCCTGACCCGGGCCGGAGCCGTCAGAGCACCGCGAGCCGTCGGCTCAGCACCTCGTCCGCGAGCCCGTAGGCGACCGCCTCGTCCGCAGTGAAGATCTTGTCCCGGTCCATGTCCGCGCGCAGGGTCGCGATGTCGTGGCGGGTGTGCCGGGCGAGGACCTCCTCGACCTGAGAGCGGATACGGATCATCTCCTTGGCCTGCAGGCTCAGGTCCGAGACCGTGCCCTGGCGTCCGCCGCTGGCCGGCTGACCGAGCAGGACGCGCGCGTGCTCCAGCACGAACCGTCGCCCCGGGTCGCCCCCGGCCAGGAGCACCGCCGCCGTCGAGGCCGCCTGCCCGACGCAGAAGGTGGAGATGGGGGCTTGGACGAACGTCATCGTGTCGTAGATGGCCATGAGCGAAGTGAACGAACCCCCGGGCGAGTTGATGTAGATCGCGATCTCGTTCTCCGGGCTCGACGACTCCAGATGGAGGAGTTGCGCGATGACGACGTTCGCGACCCCGTCGTCGATCTCGGTGCCGAGGAAGATGATCCGCTCGGACAGCAGACGGCTGAAGACGTCGTACGACCGCTCGCCCTGCGGGGTGCGCTCGACGACGTTCGGGATCGTGTACGTACCCATGTCAGAGCCCCATCCTTCGTCGTGAGGCGGCCGGGCGGACGTCGTCGAGCGACTCCACGACCCGGTCCACCATGCCGTACTCCCGTGCCTGTTCGGCCGTGAACCAGCGGTCGCGGTCGCCGTCCCGGGAGATGGTCTCCTCGCTCTGCCCGGTGTGCTCGGCGGTGATCCGCTCGATCGCCTTCTTCGTGAACTCCAGGTTCTGCGCCTGGATCTCGATGTCGGCCGTGGTGCCGCCGATGCCGGCCGACGGCTGGTGCATCATGATCCGCGCGTTCGGCAGCGCGTAGCGCTTGCCGCGCGTGCCGACGGTGAGCAGGAACTGCCCCATGCTGGCCGCGAATCCCATGACGAGCGTGGACACGTCGTTGGGGATCAGCCGCATCGTGTCGTAGATCGCCAGGCCGGCGGTCACGGAACCCCCGGGGCTGTTGACGTACAGACTGATGTCGGTGCGCGGGTCCTCCGCGGACAGCAGGAGCAGTTGGGCACAGACCCGGTTCGCGGAGACTTCGTCGACCTGTGTGCCGAGGAAGACGATCCGCTGTCCGAGCAGTTGCGCGGCCAGGTGGTCGTCGAAGCGGGACGGCGGGGTGTCGCCCTCCTCGGCCCGCGGCGTGTGGGCCGGGTAGCGGCCCGTGACGAGTGGAGACATCGGTCCTCCTTGTGGTGAGGCGGCCGACGTGAGTGGCCGCGCCCTCCACTCTCGGCCCGGCCTCGCGGCCGTGTCCGGTTTCTCTGCCCGCGGCAGATCTGCCACGGGCAGAGGCCGACACGGCCCGGCCGGCCCGCCGATCTGCTGCACCGAGGCCACGAGGCATTGCCGGCCCCGGCGTCCGGGGCCGAGCGGCAGGCGGGGACCGCCGCACCGGCCCCTGGGCGGGGCGCCGGGCAATCGTCACCCGTACGGCCCGCGGGCCACCGATGAGTTTGCGGGCGACGACCGGTCGAAAAGGGTAAGGATGTTTTCCCGCCCGAGGAGGTACACATGCCCGCCGACGGATTCACCACGTGCCTGTGGTTCGACGGCCAGGCCGAGGAGGCCGCCCACTACTACGTCTCGATCTTCAAGAACTCCAAGCTCGGCAGGATCGGCCGCTACACCGAGGCGGGGCCCGGCCCAGCAGGATCCGTCCTGGCCGCCGAGTTCGTGGCCAACGGGCAGAAGTTCGTCGCGATCAACGGCGGCCCGGAGTTCACGTTCGACGAGGCCATCTCGTTCCAGATCCACTGCGCGGACCAGGAAGAAGTGGATCACTACTGGAACAAGTTCGTCGAGGACGGCGGCGAAGCGGGCCCGTGCGGCTGGATCAAGGACAAGTACGGCCTGTCCTGGCAGGTCGTGCCCAGCCGGCTCATCGACCTGATCAGTGACCCGGACCCGCAGAAGGCGACCCGCACGGTCCAGGCGATGTACCGGATGTCCAAGCTGGACATCGCGGCCCTGGAGAAGGTGTACGCGGGCGAGTGACGGTCCGGCCGCGACGGGCCGCACGCCCGCAGCTGCGCGGTCGTGCGGCCCGCCCGAACCGGAACCGTCCCGGCGTCGGGGTGGGCCGGGCGCCCTCAGGCGGGCCCCGGTGGCCGAGTAGAGAGCAAGCGCTTCCTGCCCGGACGGCGGGCACGTACACCCCTCGGGCACCAGGGATGCCCCGGATTTCCCGGCCGGCGGACGCGGATGTCCGGGAAGGGCGCTCCTCCTTTGCGACCGGCCGCCGGCGCGTGTCGGCGGCTAGACTGCTCCGGCATCGGCCACGCCGGGGGAATCGGGGGACGCGGTGGGCGACGACCTGAGACGTCGGATGGTCCTCCTGCTGGAGGGCGACGCGGACAGTGACCAGGAGGAACTGGATTCGCTCACCCGGCAGTTGAGGGAACGGCTGCTCGAACTCGAAATCGAACGAGCCGAGTTGAACCGTTCGGGCACAGTTCCCGATCGCGCCAAGCCGGGCGAGGTGATCGCCGTCGGAGCGCTCGCGGTGACCGCCGCGCCGGTCGTGCTGCGGAGCGTGGTGCAGACGGTGGCGTCATGGCTCCGCAACCGGCCCGTCCGCACCGCCAGCATCTCGATCGGCGAGGACCGCCTCGAACTGCGGGCGGTCTCCTCGGACGACCAACGAGCCCTGATCGACGCCTTCCTCGCCCGCCACGTCGCGCCCGCGTCGGCCTCGGCGGATCTGGCCCCGGGAGCCACGTCGGCATCCGGGAGCGGCCCGGCGCAGGGGCCTGAGCCGACCTCGGACGGCCTCGCCGACCGGTGAACCCTGCCGCCCGGACCGGTCAGCCGGCGTGTTCGGCGACCACGCGAGTGATCTCGCGCGTGATGCGCTGGATCCCGGGGGAACGGACCGGGCAGGGTTTCGGGGTGGTCGTCGTGGCGGCCAGGCAGAAGTGCAGGTAGTCGTCGTCGCGGTGGAGGGCCGTGCGGTCACTGCCGGGCCGGGTGCAGTACGTCGGATGGGCGCGTTCGTACGACGTGCAGGGCAGGTACTGCGTCCAGGTGTAGCGGGCCGCCTTCGCGCTCACCGTCCTGCCCGCGTCCGCCACCAGGTCGCCGGAGGCGCGGGCCCGGGCTTCGTACAGCGCGTTGACCCTTTGGACCCGGGTGGGGGTGATCGGGTCGGGTCCCTGGAGCACCCACACGATCCGTGGCCGTGAGGTGCCGTCCGCCGCCTCGGCTATCTGGTCCGTCAGCCGCTTCATGTCCGCCTCGTACCGCTGGAAGTACGGGCCGCGCTGCTTGTCGTAGGTGATGCCGTCCATGCAGGGGGTGTAGCCCCAGGAGTTGCCCCAGAACTGCAGCACGACGAAGTCCGGCCGCAGCGAGCGCACCAGGGCGGCCGCCTTGTCGCCGGCCGGCACGAGCGACTTCGCGCCGGTGCCTTCCAGGTAGTCGCACAAGGTGGTGCCCGAGCGCGGGGCGCTCGTGTAGCGCGCGTGCAGCCGGTCCCGGAGCAGCCTGCCGAGGACCTTCTGGTTCTCCATGGCGAGCGAGTCACCGAGGTAGAGCACCTTCGGTGCCTTCGCGGGGGTGACCGCCCCCGGGGAAGCCGCCGCACCCTGATGGGTGGTCCGGGCCGAGGGGCCCGTGCCGCCGGGCACGGCGGGAGCGGGCGGGGACGCCTCCGGGCTCGATGCGGGGTCGCCGCACGCGCCGAGCAGCAGCCCGGCCAACAGCACCCCCACGATCCACGGTTTCCGCATACGGCAACTCCCGCCCCGTCCACCGAAAGGGTTCTCCAGGCAAGCACAGGCGGGCGCAAGGCGGAAGACACGCGTCGGCCATGCGGCGCACCCGGGGCGGGCGCGGGCGGCAGCGGGCACCAGGGCGGAGTCCGGAGCGAGGGCGGGCTGTTCTCGCCGGCACGGCGTCCGTCACCGCTCGGGGAGCGTGCCGCCCAGCAGTTCCAGCAGGTCCACCAGCGGAAGCCGCTTGGCCAGATGGGCGTCGAACCCGGCGCTCCATGACTCGCCCCGGTCGGAACCCCGGCTGAACACGCTCGCCGCGTGTCGGCGAGAACCCCATGCCCGTCGCGGCCCGGCGCAGTGGGCCGGTGGTGGTGTCACGTCGTCGGCCGGTGGCGGATGCGGGCCGCGAGTACCGCCACGTCGTCCTCCGCGTGCCGCGTGTCGAGCTTGTCGAGGATCCCGTCGAGCAGGTCGTCGATGTTCGCCCCCGGCGGCAGGCGCAGTCCGGCCAGCCGGGCGAGCGACTCGTCGATGTCCTCTCCTCGGTGCTCCACGAGACCGTCGGTGAACATCACCAGGGTGTCGTCGGGCGCCAGCTTGCGGCCGGCCTGTTCGTAGCCGCCGACCCCCGTGCCGAGCGGAGGGCCGACGGGCAGGTCCACCAGCTCGCCGGTGCCGTCGCCGCGGAACACCACCGGGGGCAGGTGCCCGGCGCTCGCGAGCGAGGCCATGCCGCGAGCGGGGTCCACACGCACGAGAAGACTGGTGGCGGGCCGTCGGGTGCCGTCCTCGGCGACGGCCGCGTCGAGCCGGCGCAGCACCCGGTGCGGCGGTAGGTCCGTGGCCGCGACGTAGCGCAGCATCGAGCGGTACGCGTTCATGTCCACGGCCGCGTCCAGTCCGTGCCCCATGACGTCGCCCACGACCAGCAGGGTGCGCCCGAAGTGCAGCCGCACGGTCTCGAACCAGTCCCCGCCCACCAGGGTGCTGCCCCCGGCCGGCAGATAACGCGTGGCCAGTTCCAGGTTCGGATGCGGGCGGCCGGGCTCGGCGAGCAGTGCTCGCTGGAGCGACAGGACCGTACTGCGCATGGCGCCGTGCCGTCGCGCATGGCCCAGGTGGACGGCCGCGAGACGGGCCGCGTAGTGCGTGCGGGACGTCTCGGCGTCGCTGAAGGCGGGCCCCCGCCGGACGGTGACGAGCACCCCGTACTGCTGTCCGTGGACGAGTAGGGGCACGGTCATGACCTGCCGGGGAACGTGGCCCGACAGATCGAGCGAGGCGGCGATCGGATGCCCCTCGTCCAGCGCCCGGACGGACTGGGGGCGGGGTCCGTGTGCCGGGGGAAGCAGCTCGACGCGGCCCGCCGTGGCGACACGCGACAGGTCCAGGCCGGGTGAGCCGCGGGTGGCCGGGACGTCGGCCGGCAGCAGATCGACGGCTGCCGCGTCGCAGAAGTGACGGCACACGAACGCGACGAGCTCGGCGCAGGTGGCAGGTTCCTGCAGCGTGGTCCCGATCGACTCGACGGCGTCGACCAGCGCGTCGGGCGGCGGCCCCGCACTCGCGGTGGCGTCCGGCGCGTCGGCCGGCGCCCCCGCGGTGGCGTCACCGCCCCGGTCCCTCATGCCTCCTCCCTCCGCACCGCCCCTCTGGCACCATCCACACACGGGCGTGGCGACCCCGCATGCTCAGGCCGACGGCGAAAGATCGTTCACCAGTACCGCCGCTCCGTCGAACCGGCCCGCCTTGAGGTCCCGCAGGGCGTCCTGCGCCCGCGACAGAGGGTAGGGGTGTGTCGTGGCGCGGACACCGTGCCGGGCCGCGAGCGCCAGGAAGTCACGCCCGTCCCGTCGCGTGTTCGAGGTGACGCTGCGCAGCTCCTTCTCGTAGAACAGCTCGCGCTCGTAGTGCAGCACGGGGACGTCGCTCAGATGGATCCCCGCGACCGCCAGGATCCCGCCCCGGTCGAGTGCGCGCAGGGCGACCGGGACCAGGTCTCCGACCGGCGCGAACAGGATCGCGCTGTCGAGCGGCTCGGGCGGCTCGGCGTACGCCCCCCGGGCGGACGCGGCCCCCAGTTCGAGCGCCAGCCGTCGCGAGGCGGCGTCGCGGGTCAGGACGTGCACGGTGGCACCCTGTGCGAGCGCCAGCTGCGCGCACAGGTGGGCGCTGCCCCCGAAGCCGTACAGCCCGAGCCGCCCGCCGGGTGTCAGCCCGGCCCGCAGCAGCGCACGGTAGCCGATGATGCCGGCGCACAGCAGCGGCGCCGCGGCCGCGTCGTCCAGGTCCGCGGGCAGCCGGTACGCGAAGGCCGCCGGGACGGTCGTGTACTCGGCGTAGCCGCCGTCGGCGTCCCAGCCGGTGTACTCGGATGCCGGGCAGAGGTTCTCCGCGCCCCGCGCGCAGTAGGCGCAGGTGCCGTCGGTACGGCGCAGCCACGCGACGCCGACCCGGTCGCCGAGGGCGAAGCCGTCGACCGCGTCGCCCGTGCCCGCGACCACGCCGACCACCTCGTGCCCAGGAGTCACCCCCGGCCTGCGTACGGGCAGGTCGCCCTCGCTGACGTGCAGGTCCGTGCGGCACACACCGCAGGCGCGGACATGCACGAGGATCTCGTCGGGCCCCGGTGACGGAACCGGCTTCTCGACGAAGCGCAGCGGCCCCTGTTCGATGGGCCCGGGCCGGGCCACCTCCCACGCGTGCATCATCATGTGCCTCGTTCCGTCGGCGACACTGTGCCCGTTCACCAGTGTCCTGCGGTCGCTCCCGCTCGGCGCGCGGCCCGTGCGGAGCCTGGCTAGCGTGAAAGGCGCACACCCGGTTCACCGAGCGTTGGAAGGTCGACGCCATGGCCCTACAGCCCGAAGGAACGCCCTGTTGGGCGGACGCGATGTTCAGCGATGTCGAGGGAGCGAAGAGCTTCTACGGTGACGTCCTGGGCTGGACGTTCGGCGAGTCGTCGTCGGAGTACGGCAACTACACGCAGGCGTACGCGAACGGCAAGGCGGTGGCCGCGGTCGTCCCGCCGATGCCCGGGCAGGAGGGCCAGTCGGCCTGGTGCCTGTACTTCTCCTCACCCGACGCCGCCGCCACCGCCACGAAGATCAGGGACAACGGCGGCGAGGTGCTGATGGAGCCGATGCAGGTCGGCGAGTTCGGCACGATGGCGCTGGCCCGCGACCCGAGCGGCGCCGTGTTCGGCGTCTGGCAGGGCGGCACCCACGAGGGCTTCGAGGCGGTCGCCGAACCGGGCGCGTACGCGTGGGCCGAGCTGTTCACCCGCGAACCGGAGAAGTCCGACACCTTCTTCCCGGCCGTCTTCCCGCTCAGCGCGCGGCAGATGGAGGACGACAACACCGACTACCGGATCTTCAGCGTGGGGGAGAACCCCGTTCTGGGCCGGATGAAGATGACGGAGGAGTTCCCGCCCGAGGTGCCGCCGTACGTCAACGTGTACTTCACCGTCGAGGACTGCGACGCGGCCGTGGCGAAGGCGGCCGAGCGCGGCGCCGTCCTGCGGTTCGGGCCCATGGACAGCCCGTTCGGCCGGTTCGCGGCGCTCAGCGACCCGCAGGGCGCGTCCTTCTCGGTCATCGACGTGAGCACCACCCAGGGTGAGATGCCGGCGATGAACGAGGTGTCCTGAGGCGCTGCCCCACGAGGGCAACCGCGCGGTTGCGGTATTCGTCCCTCCTTGTGGCGACGGCGCTCAGGGGCCGAGCCGGCACGAGGAATGGCGAGTGGAAGAGACCGCATGCTCCGCATTCACTTCACGTCGACCGATCTTCAGAACATCCGCGTCGCGCGGCAACCCGATCCGCTGTGGGAACTGGTCTGCAGCGTCTGCCGGTTGGAGACGGGGCAGGGTCCGCTGGACTTCGGCCACTGGCGGCGCGCGGCCCGTGAGCGTCTTTCCCAGGATGCCGCTGCGGGCCGCGCGCTGGGTCCGCTGCGCGCGCTGATCCCGGCGGCCGGCTACATCCCGGACTTCCTCACGCCGCCGGTCACCGGTGGTGGCCTCGCGGCGGGCCTGGACGAGTTGCGGGGCACGCCTCGTACGCGGCTCACCCGTGAGCTGACGCGACTGGCCGAGGCGCGCCCGCTGCCCGCGTGGACGACCTCGCTGGGCAGGCCCGGCGGCGACGGGCTCAGGTCCCTGACCCTCGCTCTCGGCACCTACTTCCGGACCCTGCTGGAGCCGTACTGGCCGCACATCCGCACGGCCGTCGGCAACGATGTCGACGTGCGCTCGCGGGCCCTGCTCGACGGCGGTACGCAGGCCCTCCTCGCCGGGTTGGGGCCGCTGGCACGATGGAGGGCCCCGGTGCTCGAAGTGGACTATCCCACCGAGCGCGATCTGCACCTCGACGGGCGTGGTCTGCTGCTCGTCCCGTCGTACTTCTGCTGGCGCCGGCCGACCGCGCTGGCCGATCCGGGCCTCGACCCGGTGCTCGTCTACCCGGTGGCGAAGGCCCCGCTCACTGTCGCCAGGAGCACGGACGACGGGCTGGAACGCCTGCTGGGCCGCACTCGGACCGCCGTCCTCGCCGAGGTCGCGGACGGCGGCCCGCGTTCCACGTCGGAGGTGGCGCGGGCGGTGCGGATCGCGCTGCCCAGCGCCAGCTACCAGATCGGCGTCCTGCGCGACGGCGGTCTCCTGGCGAGCCACCGGGACGGCAAGTACGTCCTGCACACGGCCACCCTCCTGGGGCTGCGGCTGCTGGGCACCGGCGGTTCCTCCGGAGCCGGGTGAGCCGTTGCCCCTGCCCCGGCGCAGACACCGGCACCGGCTCCAGGCTCCCGCACCGGCTTCAGGCTCCCGCGCCGCCTCCGGGATCGGCTCCGGCATCGGCACCGGTCGGCGCGTGGCATGATCGAGGTCATGCCTGAACGTGTTGTGGCCGCCTGCGACGGGGCCTCGAAGGGAAACCCGGGACCCGCCGGATGGGCCTGGGTCGTCGCCGACGGGGACGAGAGCCCCACCCGCTGGGAGGCCGGCCCGCTGGGCACGGCGACCAACAATGTCGCCGAACTGACCGCGCTGGAGCGCCTGTTGACGGCCGTCGCACCCGACGTGCCGCTGGAGATCCGGATGGACTCCCAGTACGCGATGAAGGCCGTCACCACCTGGCTGCCCGGCTGGAAGCGCAAGGGCTGGAAGACGGCCGCCGGGAAGCCCGTCGCCAATCAGGAGCTTGTCGCCCGTATCGACGAGCTCCTCGACGGCCGCACCGTGGAGTTCCGCTACGTCCCGGCGCACCAGGTGGACGGCGACCTGCTCAACGACTTCGCCGACCGGGCCGCGAGCCAGGCCGCGGTGGTGCAACAGCCCGCGGGCAGCGACCTGGGGTCCCCGGAGCCGCCGCCCTCCCCGGACACCCCCGCCCCGGCGGCCCGGCGCCGCACCTCCGCCAGGCCCGCGCGGCAGGGCACGTCGACCCGCACCATCAAGGCCAAGTTCCCCGGCCGCTGCGTCTGCGGCCGTTCCTACGCGGCGGGCGAGTCCATCGCCAAGAACGCGGAGGGCTGGGGGCACCCCGAGTGCCGGACGGGCGCGGCCTGAGGCCCGGCAGTACGGACCGGCCGTCGCGACGGCGACGGCCGGGGCTGCGTGCCCTGCGTGAGCGCAGGAGCGATCCACCGGGCCCGAGCGGGCCCGGTCAGGCCGTGTCGAACGTGTAGAAATCGGTGTGGTCCAGCAGGTCCGACGGCCGCACGTCGTTCCACGGCTTCATCGTCTCCCCGATGTCCACCACGTTCGGGGTGCCTGCGAGCGGCAGATAGCCGGAGTCCGGATGCCGGCGCTGCCACTCCGCCCACAGCTTGTCTATGTAGGCGTGGTGGAGCCAGAAGACCGGGTCGTTGGGGGAGACCCCGGTGGCCATCTGGCCGCCCACCCACACATGCACCCGGTTGTGGAGGTTGACGCCGCGCCAGCCTTCGAGGTGGTTGCGGAAGCCGTCCGAGGAGCTGTTCCAGGGCGCCATGTCGTACGTCGTCATGGCGAGCACCGACTCCACCTCGGCGCGCGTGGGCAGCTCCCGCACACCTGCGCCGAGCGAGCGGCGCAGATAAGTGCGGCTGTCGACACGCACGTTGATCGGCCAGTTGCCCGAGGAGGCCGCGAACGGGCCGTCCGTCACCCGCCCGTCGAGGCTGCGCCCGGTGCCGCCCAGGAAGTCGGGCGCCCACAGCGAGGAGCGTGTCGTCCGGTCGGTGCTCCAGTCCCAGTACGGCAGCGCGACGGAGGCGTCCACGGACTGCAGCGCCCGCTCGAACTCGACGAGGAATCTGCGATGCCAGGGCAGGAACGACGGCGAACGGTGGCCCGTCCGTTCGCCGTTGTCGGTGTCACCGAGGATGAAGGCGTTGTGCGTCGTCACGAAGGCGTCGTAGCGGCCACTGCGCTTGAGCTGCACCAGCGCGTCGACGAAGCGCCGCTTCTCGTCGGCGGTGAGGTTCGCCTGGTTCTTGCGTACGGTCATGTGCGGGACTCCACGATCTGCTTGCGGGTGGTTCAGTTGCCGTTGAAGGGGACCAGCGGAGCGCCTTGGAGCTCGACGACCGCGGCGCGTGCGGCGGCACGCGGGGTGGCGACCGGGTCGTAGTGGCTGACCACGCTGATCCAGCTGCCGTCGGCGTTCTGCATCACGTGCAGTTCCACCCCGTCGATGAACACGGCGTATCCGGCGCCGTGATGGTGGCCGCCGCCGCTCGCGGGGCGGCCCTGTATGCGGCGGCCCCGGTACACCTCGTCGAAGGACTCGGGCTGTCCGCCGTGGTGATGGTCCGGTGTCGGTGCGGCGTTCGCCGGGGTCGCGGTGACCGCGGCGGCACCGGCCACGGCGGTGAGAGCTGCCGCGGCACCGAGGGCGCGGCGACGAGTGAGTTCCGGCATGCGGATCCTCCGTTGATCGGCTCGGTAGATGACCCGGTATGCCTATCGGATCGTCAAAGAGCGGGAGAAATCGCCGAATGTCGGTTGGCCGCGATCAGGACAATCACGTACACGCCGTGCAAGATTGAACGAAGATGATCTTGTTGTGCGGGGTGTCCGGGGATCGCCGGAGGGAGGAATTCCTCCCGTGTGCGGGTCCGCTGTCGATGATCTTGTGGCATCGATCCCCTGTGAGTGGCGCGGCTCACGCGCACAGACTGACGCGATCCGCGCCCGCGTTCCGCCGTGAGCCGTGGAATGCCGCCTCCTGCTGCTCATCGCGGCCGATCGGCCGCTCCGTGCACGGCATCGGCCGGCGCCGACTCCTCGACCTGTTCGCCGAACGGGCCCGGACCCTCGCTGTGCGCGTCGAGTTCGAGCGCGAGGTCCCGGCCGGCCCGCTGCCCGACGCGGACCTCGTCGTCGCCGGAGACGGCGGGAACGGCGTACTCCGCGACCGCGGCGCCCAGCACCTCGGTCCCGATCCCGCCCACGGGCGCAACCGCTACATCCGGCTCGGCACCACCGAGGTCTTCGGCTCCTTCACCTTCGCCTTCGCCGAGACCGGCTCGACCGCGCGGCGGGGCGACTGAAGGTGCTGCGCCGCTTCAAGCGCCGGCTGGGACCGCGCGTGGCCCGCATGGTGCAGTCACGCTCCCGCCCGTAGCCGCCGAAGCGGTATCCGGAAGGGCGCACAGTTGGGTGAATGGCGATTCACCGATAAGGTGAATATGAATTCACCTGGTTTCCGCATTGACTTCCGGAGAACCCATGACAGCCCTGCGGGACCGGCTCACCGTCCCCGTCCTGGCCTTCGGCGGCATCCTCATGGCCGTCATGCAGACCGTGGTGGTCCCGCTGCTGCCGGACCTGCCACGCCTGACGGGTGCCCCGGCGAGCACGGTCTCCTGGATGGTCACGGCGACCCTGCTGTCCGGAGCCGTCCTGACGCCGGTCCTCGGCCGTGCGGGAGACATGTACGGCAAGCGGCGCGTCCTGCTGGTGGCCCTCGCGCTCATGACGGTCGGCTCGCTGCTGTGCGCCCTCACTTCGGACATCGGCGTCCTCATCGCGGCACGCGCCCTGCAGGGCGCGGCGGCCGCCGTCGTGCCGCTGTCGATCAGCATCCTGCGCGACGAACTGCCCCCGGCGAAGACGGGATCCGCGGTCGCACTGATGAGCTCCACCGTTGGCATCGGCGCCGCGCTCGGGCTGCCGCTCGCCGCGCTCGTCGTCCAGTACGCCGACTGGCACGCGATGTTCTGGGCGACGACCGCGCTCGGCGCCTTCGGACTCGCGCTCGCCTGGTGGGCCGTGCGCGAGTCGCCCGTCCGCGAGCCGGGCCGCTTCGACACGCTCGGCGCGCTGGGCCTGGCCGCCGGACTCGTGTGCCTCCTCCTCGGCGTGTCCCAGGGCGGCACCTGGGGCTGGACCAGCCCCGGGATCGTGGGCCTCTTCGGCGCCTGCGTCCTGATACTCGCACTGTGGTGCCGGCAGCAGCTGCGCGCCGAACGCCCCCTGGTCGACCTGAAGCTGGCCGCCCGGCCGCGCGTCGCCCTCCCGCACATCACGGCGCTGCTGACCGGATTCGCCTTCTACGGCAACTCCCTGGTGACGGCGCAGCTGGTCCAGGCTCCCGAAGCCACCGGCTACGGCCTCGGCCTGTCCATCGTCGCGACCGGCCTGTGCCTGCTGCCCGGCGGAGTGACCATGCTGCTGTTCTCGCCCCTCTCGGCCCGCATATCGGCGGCCCGCGGCCCGCGCGTCACGCTGGCCCTCGGCACGGCGGTGATCGCCTTCGGCTATCTCCTGCGGATCATGGACAGCCGCGACCTGTGGATGATCATCGTGGGCGCCACGGTCTGCGCGACCGGCACCACCCTCGCCTACTCCGCCCTGCCCACCCTGATCCTGCGGGCGGTGCCGGCCGGGCAGACCGCGTCCGCCAACGGTGTCAACGTTCTGATGCGCACCATCGGACAGGCCGTGTGCAGCGCCGCGGTCGCCGCCGTCCTCGTACATCACACGAGCCTCGTCGGGGGTGTCCCGGTTCCCACGCTGCACGGTTATCTGCTGGCCTTCGGGATGGCGGGTACGGTCGCACTGGTGGCCTGCGCAGCCGCTCTCTCGATACCCGGCGACCCCGCCTCCCGCGGCACCCGGCGCAGTCGCGGCCGTACCGGGGCCCGCCGTGACGAGGCCCTCGAAGGAGCATGAGAACAGTGATCACCCCGCACCCCGGCGACACGGCGTCCCCGGCCGGCGCCCGGCACGAGGACGACGTGAGGAGGGGACCCGCGTCGCGTCGCGACGCGGAGGCGACGAAGGCGGCCATCCTCCGCGCCGCCCGCCATCTGCTGGCCCGGCACGCCCATGGGGACATCACGCTCAAGGCGGTCGCCGAGCGGGCCGGGGTGAGCGCGCCGCTGATCCTCAAGTACTTCGGCAACAAGGACGCGCTGTTCGCCCGCGTGATGTCCTTCGAGTCGGACGCCGAGGCCCTGCTGGACGCGCCCCTGCCAGACCTCGGCCGCCACATGGTCCGTCACCTCCTCGAAGGCCAGACCCTGCGCGGCGCCGACCCGGTCCTGCGGATCGTCTTCGCCCCGCTCCACGGAGAACAGGGCGACATCCTGCGCGCCAACTTCCGCACCCAGGTCGGGGAACGTCTCGCCGACCGCCTCACCGGCCCCGACGCGGGCCTGCGCGCCGAACTCGCCGTCGCCACCCTGCTCGGACTCGGCGTCATGTACGGCATCGCGCGCGGCACGCACCTGCGCGCCGCGGAGATCGAGGACATCGTCGACCGGTACGCGCCGGCGGTGCAGAGGCAGCTCACACCGTGACCCGCGGGGTCAGCGGCTCCCGCACCGGCCGCGGGCTCAGCTCACCCCGTTCGGGCGGAACTGCACACTGATCCGGGGTCCCGTGGCGCGCGCCGACTTGGGGACGGCGTGCTCCCAGGTCCGCTGACAGGAACCGCCCATCACGATCAGGTCGCCGTGGCCGAGGGGCCGCCGCAGGGTGTCTCCCCGCCCGTGCCGAGGCCGCAGCAGCAGGTCGCGCGGGGCACCCACGGACAGGATCGCCACCATGGTGTCCTCGCGGGCGCCCCGGCCGATCCGGTCCCCGTGCCAGGCCACGCTGTCGCGGCCGTCCCGGTAGTAGCAGAGGCCGGCCGTGGTGAACCGCTCGCCCAGTTCGTCGGCGTAGTGCGCGGACAGCGCGTCCCGCGCCTCGTCGAGCACGGGGTGCGGCAGCGGATCGTCCGCGCGGTAGTGGGCGAGCAGCCGCGGTACGTCGACCACCTGCTCGTACATCTGCCGCCGCTCCGCACGCCAGGGCACCTCGGCGACGAGCCGCGCGAAGAGCGCGTCCGCGCCGCCGAGCCAGCCGGGCAGCAGGTCGATCCATGCGCCGTCGCCCAGGACGGTGCGGCGCAGTCCGTCCAGCGGACCGAGATGGAGCTCGTCGGTCTGGTCGAAGAGCGAGCACTGGAGATGCGTGGCCATGTGGCCAGCGTACTCCGTAATCGAAAATATGTTCCATGCTGGGGTGGGGGCGGGCGGGCCACCACAGAGGCCGGCGCCATCCCGCCCCGTTCGCCGGGCGGGACGCCGGTGCGGCTCCCTCAACCGGCCGGCCACCCGCCCGCTCCGCTCACCAGGGGACCGGGCCGGACGCGTCGAAGTAGCCTCCGGTGGGGCCCTCGGAACCGATCCGCGCCATGCGGACGATGATCTCGGCGCCCTGCTCGACGGTCTGCGTTCCCGTGTTGCCGTTCAGGTCGGTCGCGGTGAAACCGGGTTCGACACAGTTGATCCGGATGTCGGGGAAGGCCTTCGCGTACTGGGCCGTGATCATGTTGACCGTGGTCTTCGACGCCGGGTAGGCGATGCCCGGGTAGCCGTACGCCGGGGTGCCGGGATCGGTGACCAGGGTCATCGAACCGAGGCCGCTGCTCACGTTCACCACGACGGGGGCGGCGGACCGGCGCAGCTGCGGCAGGAACGCGTGCGTGACGCGCACCACGCCGAAGACGTTCGTCTCGAACGTGGCCCGCATGGTCTCGGCCGTCTCGTCGGCGGCGCCGATGACGGTGTTGCCCTCGCCGCGCCCTTCGATGCCGGCGTTGTTGATCAGTACGTCCAGTCCGCCGTCGGCCTCGATGGCCTTCGCCGCCGCGGCGACGGAGGCGTCGTCGGTCACGTCGATCACGACGGCCCGCGCGCCCAGCTCCTCGGCTGCCTGCCTCCCGCGCTCCGGGTCGCGGCTTCCCACGTAGACGGTGTGACCCGCGGCGACGAGCCGGCGGGCGGTCTCGAAGCCGAGACCCTTGTTCGCTCCTGTGACGAGTGTCGTAGTCATGGCTCCAGGCTCCGGCGGGGCGGCGCGGTCAGCCAGGCGTCCCGTCTTCCTGGGACCGCCAGTACCAGGAAGACGGGCGCGAAGCGGTGCACAGTGGTGGCATGGCGAGTACGGAGTTCGGGAGCACGGTACGACGGTGGCGCGACCGCGTCCCGCCACAGGCGGCGGGACTGCCCGCGGGAGGGCAACGGCGCGCGGCCGGGCTGCGTCGCGAGGAACTGGCCCTGCTGGCCGGGATCTCGGTGGACTACGTCACCCGCCTCGAACAGGGCCGGGCGGCCAACCCGTCGGAGCAGGTCGTCGAGGCGCTGAGCCGGGCGCTGCGGCTGTCCGGCGCCGAGCGCGAGCATCTCTTCAGGGTCGCCGGGCTCGTGCCACCGGGCCGTGACGCCGTCCCCGCCCGCATCACGCCGAGCGTGCACCGTCTGCTGGACCGGCTGACCGGGACACCTGTCGCCGTCTACGACGCGGCCTGGACGCTGCTGCTGTCCAACCCCCTGCACGCGGCCCTGATGGGCGACCCCTCCGGGTGGCGCGGCCATGAGCGCAACGGCGTCTGGCGTGCCTTCCTCGGCCCGGCCGGCCGGGCCCGCTACACGCCCGAGGCCCGGCGCGCGTTCGAGGAGGGCCTGGTCGCCGACCTGAGGGAGACCGCGAGCCGGTACCCGACGGACCAGCGCCTGGCGCGGCTGATCGCGGAACTGCGGGCGAAGAGCGAACGGTTCGCCGGGCTGTGGGACTCGGGCGCGGTCGGCCGGCACCAGGCCTCGCGGAAGACCATCGACCACCCGCAGGTCGGTCCTCTGACGCTGGACTGTGACGTGCTCACCGTCGCCGGTGACGACCTGCGCATCATGGTCTACACGGCGGAGCCCGGCACGGACGACGCCGAACGCGTGGCGCTGCTCGGGGTGATCGGCACACAGTCGCTCGTGGAGTCCTGAGCGGCGCGGCCACCCGGCCGCGGCCGGGTGGCCGCGCGGCGTCGCGCAGGCCGGTCCTCAGAGCTCGGTGAGCACCTCACGGATCACGTGCTCCGCGTTGGCCGCGATCACGGGGTTCGTCGTGCGGTAGTAGGGCAGTTGGATGAGAGCCATGGACAGGGCCCAGCCGCGTCCTCGTGCCCAGGTGGCGTCGTCGGCGCCCGCCGTGTCGCGGAAGGCGGGCCGCGCGGAGGCGGGCAGCAGGTTCCAGGCGGCGATCAGATCGCAGGCCGGATCGCCCGTGCCGACCGTGGCGAAGTCGAGGACGGCGGAGAGCCGGCCCTGGTGGACGAGCAGGTTCATGGGCATGAGGTCGGAGTGGACCCACACGGCCGGGCCCGTCCACGGCGGCTGTGCCAGCGCCGCCTCCCAGGCCGCGGTCGCGGCCGTCGTGTCGAGGGTGCCGTGCAGCGCGTCGATCGCGGCTCGCGTCTCGGCGTCCACGGTGACGAGCGGCCCGCCACGGTAGGCGGGCGGACCACCGGGCAGATCGACGTCCCGCATCGCGGCGACGAACCGGCCCAGGCCGAGGGCGAGTTCCTCCGCGTCGTCGAGGGCGCCGACCGCGGGAAGCTCCCCTTCGAGCCAGCGGAGCACTCCCCACGACCACGGGTAGTCCTCGCTCGGGGGCCCCACGGCGAGCACCTCCGGGACGGGAACCGGCAGCCGCGGTGCGAGCCGCGGCAGCCAGATGCCTTCCTTCACCACGTCGTCGGCGCCCGCCGCGATGCGGGGGAGGCGGACCACCATGTCGTCGCCGAGTCGGTAGACCGCGTTGACGGTACCGGCCGACTCGACGCGTTTCAGCGGCAGTTCGGCCCACTGCGGGAACCGGGCGGCCAGCAGCCGTCTGACGAGGGCGTCGTCGAGCGGCGCCTCGTATGCGTGCATCGGGCCTGCGGGCATCGGCGCCTGCTTCCGTGGATTCGGTGGGGTCAGCGGGTCCCGCGGGCCGGCTCAGAGGGGCCGCGGCAAGGTCAAGCCCCGCCATCCTGCGCCGCGTTCGGGTAACGGCACAACGCGATTTGGGGCTTCCTCACGCTCCGAGGCAACCTCCCGGGCACCGGCTTCGTCTTGATCGGCAACGGGTGGGTGGCGCGCCGGACTTGGCGGGACAGGGATTCCCGGGTGAAAATCCGGCGCACTATACGCTGTGCGTATACTCGAAGTGTATACGCTGTGTGCATAGTTGCGTGGACGCGCGACGGCCGCCCTTCCGGACAGGCAGACAACGCCACAGCGGAGCCGCGAGCGAACGCGGCCGACCGGTGGCAGACGGAAAGGCATTCATGTACGGCAAGGCCTTCGCCCCGGAGTACCAGGGCGCTTTGACCACTCTCTCCGTGAACTCCTCGCTGACCGACGTCCTCGCGGCCGGCACCGAGCAACTGCACGCGGCCGAACGTGCGGGTGAGCACGGTGAAGCGGCCCGCTCGGGCCTCGCGGTCGCCGAGGCCCACCGCCGCCTCGGGCAGGTGAAGGACGCCGACCGGGCGTGGAAGGCGAGTTACCGCACGGCGCGCGCGGCCGGTGACACGGCGGCGATGGCGTGGGCGCTGTGGAGCGGCGGGACGCTGGCCCGGCAGCGCGGCGCGTTCCCGCTGGCGTGGCGGTTGCTGGGACTCGCCGCCGAACTCGGTGAGAGCGCGGGCGACATCGTCGTGCGCGGCTACTCGCTGGCGGGGATGGCGGAGACCGGACGCATCCAGGGCGACTACCCGGCCGTGACGGCCCTGCACGAACAACTGCTGGCCGAGGCCCGCAAGCGGGGCGAGGCCCGTCACACCGTGTGGGCCCTGGAGGGAATCGCGCAGATCCATCGGAACACGGGTGCCTACGACACCGCGTACGCCATGTTCGAGGAGGCGGCGGAGATCGCCGGGCGGGCCGAGGACCGGCGCGGCCATGCCTGGGCCCTGCGTGGTCTCGCCGACATCGTCTCCGTCCGGGACGGGGACGTGGACCGCGCGCTGGAGCTGCTGAGCGAGGCGGAGCTGTCCTGCCGCGCGATGAAGCTGTCCGGCGCCCTCGCCTACAACCACAAGATGCGCGGGAACGTCCTGTACCGGGCCGGGCGTTACGAGCAGGCCGGCGAGGTGTACGCGCAGGCGCTCGCGGAGTTCGAGGCGATGAGCGAACCGCGCGGCCGGGCCTTGTCACGGCTCGGACTGGTCAAGTGCCTGGCCCGACTCGGACGCGACCGCACGGAGACCGCCGCCGACCTCGCAGACCTGGCCCGGGCGCTGGAACACATCGGGCTGCGGCACGCCCGCCGAATGGTCGAACGGGCACGAACCGAACTCGGCCTGCCGACAACGGCGGAGGTGGTCCGATGAGCCCCACCGCCCTCCAGTCACCGCCCTGCGCCCCGGAGATCCTGCGCCGCAGCCGCGCGCTCGTCGCCCCGGCCCTCGCACAGGCGGTCGGGAGCCTGCACCCCTGGGTGGCCGAGATGGCCGGATACGCGCTGGGCGACTGCGAGGTCGGCGGCGCCCCCGCGACCGGCGCCCGGGGCAAGGGTGTGAGGCAGGCGCTCGCGCTGCTCGGTGCGGAAGCCGCCGGAGGTCCGGCCGAGGCTGGCGTGCCGGGTGCGGTCGCGGTGGAACTCGTGCACACCTTCTCACTGCTCCACGACGACATCATGGACGGTGACGCGCTGCGTCGGGGCCGTCCGGCGGTGTGGAAGGCGTACGGCACCGGGCCCGCCGTCCTCGCGGGAGACGCGCTGTTCGCGCTGGCCGTGGAGACCCTGGCCGCCGCACCGGCCGGGGTCCGAACCGGCGGCGCCGTAAGGCAGTTGACCACCGCTCTGGGTGACCTGGTGCGGGGCCAGGCCGACGATCTGGTGTTCGCCGGACGGCCCTGGACGGGGCCCGGGGCGGTGGGTGTGGCGGAGTACGAGGTGATGGCCGAGGGCAAGACCGGTGCGCTGCTCGGTGCCGCGCTGTCCCTCGGTGCCCAACTGGCCGGCGCGACGGGGGAGATGGCCGCGATGCTCGACGGGGTCGGCCGGCATCTCGGGGTGGCCTTCCAGATCGCCGACGACCTGCTGGGCATCTGGGGCGATCCGGCCGTCACGGGCAAACCGGTCCATGGTGATCTGCGACAGGGGAAGAAGACCCTTCCCGTCCTCGCGGCGCTGAAGGCGCCCGGCGGCGCCGCGCTGGCGCGACTCCTCGCCTCGGAGTCCGCTCTCGACGACGTGGGGGTGCACCGTGCGGCGGCCCTCGTGGAGCGGGCCGGTGGGCGCGCCGCGGCCGAGCGGGAGGCCCGCCGTCATCTCGCCTCGGCGGAGGGGCTCCTGGCCGACGCGTCGCTCGCCCCGGACGCCGCGGGCCGGCTCCGCACGCTGCTGTCCTCTCTCGCGGAACGCACGGTCTGACACCGGCGAGCCGGCGGCCCGTCGAGTCCGTCGGTTCCGTTCGTCCGGCGCCGACCGCGCTGCGACATCGGTCACATGTGCGCTCCGGCGGCCCCCGTCGGGCAACCTCGTCATTCCCCCTCACATCTGTCCGGTCGACGCGCAGTTGGCCCTCGCGCCGGTCGCCACGAAGTCAACGCATTCGTAAAGAGATCCCCTCAGAAGCAATAAAAGGGATCTTTCTTCTTTACATGTACATGGCGGATCGGTGAGGGTGTGGACTCGGGGCCCGACCAGCCCCCGCGGCGCCCGACAGCGCCGTGTCTCACGGTGGTCGGCGATCCCGGCCATCCCTGTTACGAAGGAACTCAGTGCGTAGACCCCACATACGCCGCGTGGCGATCGCCGTCGCGGTGACGACGGCCGCCACGCTTCCGGCGGGCCCCGTCTTCGCGGCGCCCGACTCGCCCGCCCGGACGGCGGCTTCGGGCTCCTCGCCGGTGGACGCCGCGCGCGCCGCCGCGTTCGCCCATGCCCCGGCCACCGGTGTCGCCGGGGGCGACACCCTGCGCGCCAAGGACGTCATGACGGATCCGGACGGCAAGCAGCACGTCCGCTTCGTCCGTACCCACCAGGGCCTGCCGGTGCTCGGTGGCGACCTGGTCGTGCACCTCGACGAGGCGTCCGCCTACCTCGGCGTGACACGGGCCGCCGACCACGCGGTCAAGCCGGCGACGACCAGGGCGAAGCTCACGCCCGAGCAGGCGCGGCAGAAGGCGGCCTCGGCTGCCAAGGGCGACGCGGGCGCCGCCGAACTCGTCCTGGACGCCCGTGAAGGCGCCTCGGCCCTCGCCTACCAGGTGCGGGTCACGGACAGCGACACCACCGAGGCCGGTGGTTCCCGCACGGTCGTCGTGGACGCGGGGACCGGCCGGATACGCAGCAACGTCCCCGACAACGACGAGTTCATCTCGCCCTCCCTGGCGGACACCCTGCGCAGGCGCGGGGAGCACGCGACCCCGCAGACCGGTACGGCCGGGGCGCCGACCGCTCTCGTCGGCGCGACGGGTGCCGCCCACTACCCGGCCACCGCCAACGGCACCGGCTCGTCCCTGTTCGCCGGGAAGGTGGCGCTGAAGACCACGCAGACCGCGCGGACCAGCTTCCTGCTCAAGGACCCGACCCGGTGGAACACCGAGACGCGGGACGCCAGGGGACAGGAGCTGGAGAACTTCTCCCGTGGCAAGAAGTTCACCGACGGCGACAACAAGTGGGGGACCGGGACCACCGCCGGCCGTGCCACCGCCGCGGTCGACGCCCAGTACGGCATCACCAAGACCCTGGACTTCTACAAGAAGACCTTCGGTCGCAAGGGCATCAAGAACAACAGCGCAGCTGCCCGCGGCATGGTCCACTTCGGGAACAAGGTCGGCAACGCCTTCTGGGACTCGGTCTGCGGCTGCATGCTGTACGGCGACGGTGACGGCGACATGTTCAAGAAGCCGCTGGTCGTCCTGGACGTCACCGGTCACGAGCTGACCCACGGCGTCGTCGACGCCACCGCCGGCCTCGAACCGACCCGCGTCGACAGGGACGGCAACCAGTACGGCGAGCCCGGCGCCCTCAACGAGTCGCTGGCCGACATCTTCGGCTCGAACGTCGAGTTCGCCACCGACAACCCGAAGAACCCGCCGAACTACCTCCTCGGGGAGAAGCTGGGCCTCGCGCAGAAGTTCCTGCGCCGGCTCGACCACCCCTCCCTCGACGAGCTCGAAGGCACGATCGACTACTGGTCGCCCGCCGCCTTCGACACCGAGGTCCACGCGGGCTCCGGCGTCTCCTCGCACGCCTACTACCTGCTCGCCGAGGGCAGCGGCCGCAAGACGATCGGCAGCGTGACGTACGACTCGCCGACGTACGACGGCTCTCGGGTGACCGGCATCGGACGGACGAAGGCGAGCGCGATCTTCTACCGGGCGCTCACCCGCTACATGGTCTCCACGACCGACTTCCACGACGCCCGGAAGGCCACGCTGAAGGCCGCCTCCGACATGTACGGCGCCGACAGCACGGAGTACAGGACGGTGAACAAGGCCTGGGCCGCCGTCAACGTCACGTCCGCCAACACCCCCGCCGCGGGGCACTGACGGATCGCACGACGAGGGTGCCCCGCCGTCCGGTGGGGCACCCTTTCGTCATCTCCCCGGCCGGGGCGCCGTGGAGCCTCAGTGCTGCTGAGTCTTCGGCGGCGTCGCCTCGCTGGGGCGCACGACGACGAACCCCTCGCCCTCCAGCTTCAGTTGCACGGCCTCACCCGAACCGCCGCGGATCATCGAGCCGATCGACTGGGAGCGGTGCAGCGACGTGTGCAGGTGGGCCGACCAGCCCACCACGGCGTCGGTGTCGACGAACACCGGCTGCTGCTGCGAGACGGGTATGACCAGCGGGTTGCCCTCGCATATCAGCCCCAGAGCGCCGTGGCCGGTGAAGACGCTGTTGAACAGACCGCCTCCGGTGATGCCGGCCCCCTTCACCGTCTTGATCTCGTACGACAACGTCGCGTCGAAGCACAGGACGTTGCGTCCGTTGACGGTGAACACGTCGCCCGGCTCGATGCCGACGATGAAACAGTTCTGCGCCTCGTGCGCGAACCAGGCCTCGCCCTGCCCGCGGACGGTCATCAGCGGCAGTCCCTCCCCGGTGACCGCCCGCTTGAGCATGCCGCCCACGCCCTGGCCCTTGCGCTCGAACTGGAGATTGCCCCGGTAGGCGATCATCGCGCCCTGGCGCGCGAGCATCTCGCCGTTGACGGCGTACCTGATCGACTTGGCGTTCTGGATGGTCATGCCGGCCGCGACGGCGGGCTGCACCATGTGGTCACTGGAAAAGAGGTCACCCTTCATGCGGGCATCGTGGCCCCGGAACCATGCGTTCCGCCGAGATCGTTCCGAGTTGAGACACGCGGGGGCAGTCCTGTGACACGCGGAAGGGCCGGCCCGGTGAACCGGGGCCGGCCCTCACGGGAGTCGGTCAGGCGGCGTTGGCCGTGCCGACCTTGCTGTGCAGTCGGTGGACGACCTCGGTCAGCTGCTCGGCGACCTCGCTGTCGTCGGCGGGGTGGGTGTCCGCGAAGCGGGTCACGGAGCCGGGGATGGAGAGCTTCACGTCCTCCAGGACGGTGCCGCCCGCGATGCCGACGGCCTTGCGGGCCTCGTCCTGCGCCCAGACACCGCCGAACTGGCCGAACGCGGTACCGACCACGGCGACCGGCTTGCCGCCGAAGGCGCCGGCGCCGTACGGGCGGGACAGCCAGTCGATGGCGTTCTTGAGCACGGCCGGGATCGTGCCGTTGTACTCGGGCGAGAAGAGCAGGAAGGCGTCGGCGCTGCCGGCGGCCTCACGCAGCCGGGTGGCGGCGGCGGGGACAGTGCCCTCGACGTCGAGGTCCTCGTTGTAGAAGGGGATCTCGGCCAGTCCCTCGAAGAGCTCGACCTCGGCGCCTTCCGGGGCGAGCCTGACGGCCGCCTCGGCGAGCTGGCGGTTGTGGGACCCGGCGCGCAGGCTGCCGACGAGCGCGAGGATGCGTACGGACATGGTGTTCTCCCGAAGCTGAAACATTGCCGCAATAAAACGGACCGAGGTCCGTTTAAAGGTGTACCACTTAACCGGACCGCAGTCCAGTTGTCCCCGGCTCCGGCTACGCTGGGTGCATGTCCACCACCCCGCTCCCGGAGTTCCCGAAGCCGCAGGAACCCTCCGCCGAACCCGTCCTGATGGAGTTCGCCACCCCCGCCGAGGGCCCGCAGCTGCGCGCCGACGCCGCGCGTAACCGCGCCCGTCTGCTGGAGGCCGCCGCCCGCCTGGTGGAGCGGCACGGAGTGGCCAACGTGACGATGGAGGCCGTCGCCGCCGCGGCCGAGGTGGGGAAGGGGACCGTCTTCCGGCGCTTCGGCGACCGCACCGGCCTGCTGACGGCGCTGCTCGACCACACCGAGCAGCAGTTCCAGACGGCCTTCATCAGCGGTCCGGCACCGCTGGGCCCCGGAGCGTCGCCCCTGGAGCGGCTGCACGCCTTCGGCTGTCGCGCCCTGCGCCTGACCTCCGACCAGCTCGACCTGTACCTCGCGGCCGAACCGAGCCCCTCCCGGCGCTTCAGCTCCGCGCCCTACCGCGTCCGCTTCATGCACATGTGCGTGCTGCTGCGCCAGGCCGACCCGGCCGCGGACATCGAACTGCTCGCCCAGACCCTGATGGGGTACCTGGAACCGGCCCTCGTCCACCACCTGACCCGCCAGCGCGGCATGCCGCTGGAGCGCCTGGAGTCCGGCTGGCACGACCTGGTGGACCGGACGGCCCGCCCGTCGGCCGACCGGCGTCCGTCCGGCACCTGACCTCGTTCCCGGGACGTCACCGGCCCGGCGGCCGCCCTCCGTCTGGCGCCCGCTCGCCGCCCGGGCGGACAATGCCGTCATGGCGCACCGCCTCGACGATGTGAGCGCACCCGCACGGCTGGCCGGTCCCGACGAGGGCATCAGCCAGGAGGAACTGGCCCTCGCCGCCCGCAACCACGGGATCCCGCTGGAGGCCCTGAGGTACGACGTGACGCCACCGGGCCTGCACTACGTGCTGACCCACTACGACATCCCGTACGCGGACGAGGGCTCGTGGGAGCTGGCGATCGGCGGGCGGGTGCGCAGGCCCCTGCGGCTGGGGATCGACGCGCTCAGGAAGTACCCCGCCGTGACGAGTCGGGTGACCCTGGAGTGCGCGGGCAACGGCCGGGCCCTGCTGACCCCCCGGCCGGTGAGCCAGCCGTGGCTCGTGGAGGCGGTCGGCACGGCCGAGTGGACCGGTGTGCCGCTGCGGGTGCTGCTCGCCGAGGCCGGGATCGGACCCGGCGCGGTGGACGTGGTGTTCACCGGCGCCGACCACGGGGTCGAGCGCGGGATCGAACAGGACTACCGGCGTGCGCTGCCGCTCGACGTGGCCCTGGGCGACGCGCCCGAGATCCTCGTGGCGTACGCGATGAACGGCGGCCCGCTGCCCCCGCAGCACGGGCATCCGGTGCGCCTGGTGGTGCCCGGCTGGTACGGCATGGCGCATGTGAAGTGGCTGCGGGACATCACCGTGGCGGACACGCCGTTCACCGGGTTCCAGCAGGCCGTGGCCTACCGTCTGCGGCAGGACGCCGACGACGAGGGCGAACCGGTCACCCGCATCGCCCCCCGCGCACTGCTGGTCCCGCCCGGCTTCCCGGACTTCATGTCCCGCACGCGGGTGGTCCGGCCGGGACCCGTCACGCTGGAGGGACGGGCCTGGTCGGGCCGGGCGCCGGTGACCGGCGTCGAGGTCAGCACGGACGGGGGAGGGTCGTGGCGGCCGGCCGAACTCGGGCGGGGTGCAGGCCACCCATGGGCCTGGCGCTCGTGGCGCCTCGCCTGGACGGCCACACCCGGACGGCATGTACTCGGTGCCCGGGCCACCGACGCCGAGGGGCACACCCAGCCCCTCGATCAGCCGTGGAACCGGGGCGGCTTCGCGAACAACCTCGTCCAGCGGGTCCCTGTTCTCTGCCTGGACCCCGACGACGACGTCTGACGGGTGGCCGGGCGGACCCCTCGCGCTCCCGGCCACCCGCGGCGCCCGTCAGCTGAACGGGTCCAGCGTGACGTAGGCCTGTTGCGGACTGCCGTCGTGGACGAGCGACTCGTGGTTGCCGACGTCGTCGAACGCGAACGCGTACGCCTTGCCGTCGGCCATCTGCGCATGGACGGCGCGCGCGTAGTGGTTGGTCACCCCGTCCTGGTAGAAGCCTGCCGAACTCGTGTCGGGCTGGTTCGGATTGGCCAGCAGGGTGGAGCGGTTGAATCCCGCGCACAGCGTGCGGGAAATGGGCCCGCGCACCAGGTCGTTGGGTGCGTCGAGCCGCTTGTAGCAGCCGAAGACGCTGTCGGAGTCCGGCTTCTGGAAGCTGGTGACGACGGCTCCGGAGCCGTTGGTGAAGTTCATGACGTCACCGGAGACGCGGCCGTAGTACTTCGTGCCGGGCTGGTCGGTGAACGGTGTCACCGTCAGCGTGGACGAACTGTACTTCTGCCAGACGCGGTTGATGTAGTCGTCCATCACCGAGGCGGGCAGTGCACCCGCCTCGATCCCGTGGCCTGGGGCCAGGGCGCGCAGCACGGTGCCGTCGGACCGGGTCTGGATCAGGCCCGCCCAGCCGCCGGACTGGGCCCGCAGCGCGTTGAAGAACCCGTCGTACCCGCCGGGCTTGAGATGCCCGGTGGTCTTGGTGCTCCCGTCGCCCGCCTGGACGCCGACGGCGTAGGGGGCCGAGAACATGTCGACCTGGGTGCTGTTGATCCACAGTCCGGAGTCGTTGAGCGTGTACTCGGACCAGTTGAAGAGGATGTCGCGGTTCGGATCGCTCGGGTTCTGCACGGCCGGCTGCACGAGGCCGCCGGTGGTCAGCCGGAAGTCGAGCTTCTGCCCGTAGGAGAAGTAGAGCCGGCCGGAGAACTTGGGGATGCGGATCGTCTTCGACTGGCCGTTCGCCGGTCCGGCGATCGAGGCGTCCGGTGCGGGAGTCGGCGGATTGCCGCCTGCGGGCCAGGCGTGGAAGGTGCCGTTCGCGTCGGCCCAGCCCTGCTGGCCGGTCGACAGCAGCGTACCCAGGTCGTAGATGTAGACCGGGTCGCTGCGGCCGGAATTGTTCGTGATCTTCAGGGGGATGGTCGCCGGTACGGCCGCCTCGGCGCGGGACGGTGTCCCGAACGCGAGGAACGACGCCGTGAGGGTGGCCGCGGCCACCGCCAGAGCGCGCCATCTGGGTTTTCCGGGCACTCTCTACCTCCTTGACGTGGGGGTTCAGCGAGGTGGATTTCTTCGGACGGTCGTCGTCCGTTTCCTGTGAGAGCGCTCTCAGAATTGCTTCGCGTGGTGTGCATGTCAACTGTTCACGCAAAGTCGGTCCGGTCCAACCTCCTTGATTTCGTATGGTGTTCGCGCGGGGAGACGACGGAGCTCGGCGATGGTTCACCGGCGGGCGCCTCAACGACCCCCTGAGGCATGGGGGTTGACCCCGCCCGTCGCTCACTGGTTCAGTGGATCAGCCACTCATCCACTCGCCTTAGGGAGAACCGTGGAGGCACTGCCCCGCGAGACCATCGTGGACGTCCTGGAAGACCGGTTGCGCACGGACATACTCGACGGCCGTCACCCGGCCGGGAGTTATCTGCCCCCCGAGCGACAGCTCGCCGACGGCTACGGAGTCACCCGCACCACGCTCAAGCACGCGTTCGGCCGTCTCGTCCAGGCCGGCCTGCTGGAGACCCGGCACGGCGTCGGCACCCGGGTGCGTGACTACGCGCGCCTCGGCGGGGCAGACCTGCTGCCGATGCTCGTGCGCCACGACGCCAAATGGGTCCAGGAGGTCTTCGAGGTGCGGCGCGGCGTCGGCGCGTTGATCGCCGGGCGGGCCGCCGCGAGGGCCACCCGCAGACAGCACGCCGAACTCCGCACGCTCCTCGCGGCCGTACGGGATGCCGAGGACGCCGACGCGGTGCAGCTCGCCGACGTCGAAGTGCACCGTGCGCTCGCCCGTGCCACCGGCAACCGGGTCTACGTCCTGCTGACGAACACGCTCTTCAACGCGTACCTGCCCGTCCGTTCCCTCCTCAAGGGACCCTTCAGCGACCCGGAGACCGCCCATGACCGGCTGGCGCCGGTGGTGGCGGCGGTGACAGCAGGCGACACCGGAAAGGCGCACGCGGCGGCCGAGGCGTACCTTCGCGCCACCGAGCGGATCATGCTGGACGGTCTCGCATGAGGGCCACCGAGTTCACCGAGACGATGCTCGGCACGGTCCGATTCGACGCCGAGCCGCGCGAACGGCGGCTCAGGCTCGACCTGCGCGCCGACGCCGACACGGTGCTCCGCCCGCACCGGACGACCATGGCGCGCCTGACGGGCCGGGCACGGATCGCCGGGCTCGCCGACGACACGGGGGCGAAGGGCGAACTGGAGGTGTCACCGCTCGCCCGCAGGCGCATCCGCTACCGCCTGACCTTCACCGCCGACGGACGCGTCCTCACCCTCGACGGCTGGAAGTCCGTCACTCCGCGCCGCCCGGTCGCGTCGATGACCGTCCTGCCGTTCACGCTGTACGAGGGCGACACGAGGGTCGGCGCGGGCGTCCTGCGCTTCCCGCTGCTCACCGGTCTGCTGCCCTTCCTCCTCAGCTTCCGCTTCCCGCGCCGCGACACCCAGGCAGAGCTCCTCGCCCCCCGCTGGAACGGCACCCCCGGGCGCACCGAGGTCTGGTACACCACGCTGACCGACCCGGCGACCGGCACCGGGCTCTGGCTGCACCACGAACTGACCGCGCCCGCCGACGGATCCGAACCGACGGCCCACGGCTGGGTCGCGGCCTTCCCCCGCGAGGGCGAGGTGCGGCACGCCCGCTTCGGACCCGTCCCCTGGACCCGGCCGGAGCACGGATTCACGAGCGACGACGTCACCGTCACCGCCGGGCACCTGACCGGCAGCGCGGACGACTTCCACTGGAAACTGACCGAACGCCCGGAAGAACCACCGCTGTTCACCTTCCCGCGCTGGGCGTGGCGACGTCCGCTGCTGCCCGCGGCACAGATGCTCCCGGCCGCACGCGCCGCCTACGACGGAGAATTCGCCTACGGCGATCACACGTTGACCCTGCGCGGCGCGCCCGGCGCCTCGGCCCGCATCTACGGCCATGGCAACGCCCAGCGCTGGACCTGGCTGCACGCGGACCTCGGCGACGGCGACGTCCTCGAAGTGGTCGCCGCGGTGTCCACCCGCCCGGGGCTGCGGCGGCTGCCGCCCCTGGTCTTCCTGCGCCTGCGCCACCGGGGCCGGACCTGGCCGCGCAGGGCGGAACGGTCGGCCGTCGGCTGGCTCGGCATGGGCCGGTTCCGGGCCGGATTCGGACTGCCGCGATGGACGGTGACCGGCCGGACCGCCCTGCGCCGCATCCGCGTCGAGGTCGACCAGCCCGCCGAGCGGACCCTCGTCCTGGAGTACCGCGACCCGGACGGCGCCCGCGCGGTGTGCCGCAACAGCGAGACCGCCGACGCCCGTGTCGTGCTGGAACGCTGGTGGGGCCGCTGGCGCCCGGAGGCCTCCTGGGTCCTGGACCGCACCGCGCACGCCGAGGCGGGCGACCGGTGACCGCCGCTGGACTCGTCGCCGCGCTGCTCGCGGACACCGGCGACGAGGAGTGGCCCGCCCGCGTGCCGGACCGGCTCGACTCCGTGCTCGCTTCGCTGCCCCTGCCCGCCCGGGCCGGAGTGCACACCGCGGTCGCCGCCCTGGACGCGTACGCCGTCCTGCGCGCCGGCCGGCGGCTGGCCGCGCTCGGCGCCGACGAACGCGAGAGCCTGCTCCGCTCGCTCGCCGCGCGTCCCGCACTCGCCCCGCTGCTCGACGTCCTCAAGGTGCCGGTCATGCTCGCCGCCGGCACCGAACGGATGCCGGCCCTGCCCGCACCCGCGCCGGCGCCCGAGGACCCGCCCCTCGACTGCACCCCGGCACGGGACTGGCCGACGCGCTCCACCGCCGACGTCGTGGTCGTCGGGTCCGGCGCGGGCGGTGCGGTGGCCGCGCGGACCTTCGCACGTGCCGGACTGAGCGTCGTCGTCCTGGAGGAGGGCGAACACCACTCGACCGCCTCCTTCGGGCGCCGGGCCCCGCTCGACCGCTTCACCGAGCTGTACCGCGACGGAGGCGCCACTCTCGCCCTGGGCCGTCCGCCGCTCCTGCTTCCGGTCGGCCGCGCGGTCGGCGGCACCACGGTGGTCAACTCCGGCACCTGCTACCGCACTCCGGACCATGTGCTCACGCGCTGGAGCCGGCGGTTCGGATTCGCGCTCGCCGAGGGCCTCCCACCCCGGCTCGACGAGATCGAGCGCACCCTGCGCGTGGCCACCCAGCCGCTCGACGTGCTCGGCAACAACGGCCTGCTGGCGCTCGCGGGCGCCGAGCGGCTCGGCTGGCGGGCCGGCGCGCTGCGGCGCAACGCGCCCGGCTGCAAGGGCTCGTGCCAGTGCGTGGTCGGTTGCCCGACCGGCGCCAAGCAGAGCGTGCAGCTGTCGGTCCTGCCCGACGCGTGTGCGGCCGGCGCCCGGATCGTCACGGGCGCACGGGTCCGCCGCATCCTGCTGGACCACGACCGTCCCGGAGCACCGCGCGCCGCGGGCGTGCGGGTGCGGCGGCCCGACGGCAGCGAGCTGGAGATCCTGAGCCCGCTCGTCGTCACCGCGGCCGGCGCGCTCCAGACACCGCCCCTGCTGCGCCGTTCCGGCCTCGGCGGGCACCCGCGCCTGGGCCGGAATCTCAGCGTGCACCCGGCCACCAGCGTCGCCGGACGCTTCGCGCAGCCCGTCACCGCCTGGCGGGGCGTGCTGCAGAGCGCGGGGGTCGAGGAACTGCACGACCGCGGGATCCTCATCGAGGCCACGGCCAGCCCTCCCGGGATGGGCAGCTTCGTCCTGCCCGGACTGGGCCGCGAGCTGCGGCGCGAACTGGAGGACTCGGAGCGGCTCGCGACCGTCGGGGCCATGATCGCCGACCGCCCCTCCGGCCGGGTCCGGGGCCGCGACCGCACCCTGGTGAGCTACGACCTCGACCTCCGCGACGGCGACCGGCTGATGACCGCCGTACGCGCGATGGGCCGCCTGCTGTTCGCGGCGGGGGCCGAGGAGGTCCTCACCGGTGTCCCGAGCGCCCCGCGGGCCCGCTCCGCCGGCGAGCTCGACGAGCTGCTCACCCGGGTAGACGCCCGTGACCTGCACCTCTCCGCGTTCCACCCGACCGGTACGGCCGCGGCCGGTGCCGATCCCCGGCTCGCCCCCACGGACCCCGAGGGCAGACTCCGAGGCGTCCACGGAGTCCTCGTCGCGGACGGCTCCGTGCTGCCCGGCTGCCCCGAGGTCAACCCGCAGCTGAGCATCATGGCGGTCGCACTGGCGATCGCGCAGACCTGCCTCGACCGCGAAGGGGGCGGCGCTACGGGCTGACCCACCACCCCGAATGGGTCACGCGGTTCGCGGACACCGGGCCGGGCGCCGAGCATGGGGAAGTCCCGTACCGCGGCCAGAGGACGAGCCTTCATGAGCACATGTACTTCCCACGGCAGAACCCGGACCGGCCGGATCGCGGTCCTGGCGGCAGCGCTCGCGTGCGGCTCCCTGCTCGTCTCGTGCGGCTCGGGCGACGACAGCGCAGGCTCCTCGGTGAGTCCTCGCCCGACGCCGCCGAACACCGCCTCCTTCAGCGGGACGGCGCCCTCCGCCATGGCCTCGGCCGCCTCCTCGATCATCGAGTCGGCCAGCGCCAGAGCGTCGGCGGCGGCCTCCTCCGCCTCCGCCAGGGCATCGGAGTTCGAGGCGTCCGTCTCCGCCGAGACCGCGCGCTCGGCCGCCGTCGCGGAGAAGGAGCTCAAGGACGTCAAGGACGGCGGCAACGCGCGTTCGGAGGTCGCCATGACCGGACTGCCCACCGCGGAGACCGGTGGACTGCGCGCCGTACTCGTCACCATCACCAACAAGACCGACAAGAAGGCGTCGTACGCCGTGCAGGTCGACTTCAAGAACCCGGACGGCAAGGTCGTCGAGACGAGGTTCGTGGGCGCGGAGAACCTCGAACCGGGCGCGCGGAAGCAGCCCATCGTGATCAGCAGGGAGCCCACGGAACCCAAGCTGACTCCCGCACTGGCCAAGGCCCAGCGCTACTGATCCCCCCGCGGCGCGCTCCTCGGGCGGCCGCGCCCCGCAGCGCCCGTCCGGCCGGTGCGGCGGAGCGCGGTGCCCGGGGCGCGGTCGACGCGCTCGGCGCCGGGCGGGCGGTCGCCTACGTCAGGCCTCCGGTTCCCGCACCAGGTGGATCAGCGCACTCGACCAGTCTCCCCGCGGCAGATCCGGGTGGAGACCGTACTCGGTGAGCACCGTGGCGTGGTGGACGGTGTCCGTGGCGGTGTCGCGGTAGCGCGCTCCCGGAGCGAGACCGCGCAGGCGGAGCGGCCGGCGCGGGGCGCCGTGGCCCGCGGTCCTGCGGCCGGCGAGCAGTACGGTCTCCGAGGCGTCGGGGGCGGTGTACTGGACGGCGCAGACCCCCTCTTCGGAGGGTGGTGACAGACGGTCCATCCGGCCGTGCTGGACGAGATGGCGCACCCGCTTGTACTCGGCGATCAGGGCCGCCCCCTCCCGCAGTTCGTCGTCCGACCAGCGGGTGAGGTCGCCTCCGATGCCGAGGGCCCCGGCCATCGCCACATGGAAGCGGAAGCGCAGCGGAACGGTCCTGCCGGTGAGCTGGTTCGGCACGTCGGTGACCCAGGCGCCCATGGTGCGTGCCGGATAGACCTGGCCGTAGCCGTGCTGGATCCACATCCGGTCGGCGGCGTCCGTGTTGTCCGACGCCCACGCCTGGTCCGTACGGGACAGGATGCCCAGGTCGACCCGGCCGCCCCCGCCGCTGCACGACTCGATCCGCAGCCCCGGGTGGTCCGCGCGCAGACGGTCGACGACGGCGTAGAGGTTGCGCACGTACGCGGGACCGAGACGGTCCGCGCCGTCGGGCCGGTCCGGCCAGCCGGCCTCGCTGAACGCCCGGTTCATGTCCCACTTCAGGAAGTCGATGCCGTGGTCGCCGACCAGCCGGGTCAGCCAGTCGTGGGCCCAGTCGGCGACGTCCTGGCGGGCGAAGTTGAGGACGAGCTGGTTGCGGAGCTCGGAGCGCGGGCGGCCGGGGAAGTGCAGCACCCAGTCCGGGTGGCTGCGGTAGAGGTCGCTGTCCGGGTTCACCATCTCCGGCTCCACCCAGAGACCGAAGCCCATCCCCAGGTCGTGCACGGCCCGGACCAGCGGCCCCAGTCCGTCGGGGAAGCGGTCGGGGGCGGGCGTCCAGTCACCGAGACCGGCCCGGTCGCTGCGCCGCTTTCCGAACCAGCCGTCGTCGACGACGAACAGCTCGACCCCGAGTTCCGCCGCCCGCTCCGCGAGCGCCTTCTGACCGACCTCGTCGACGTCGAAGCCGGTCGCCTCCCAGGAGTTGTAGAGCACCGGAGCGGACTCGTCGCCGTGCGGCAGGACATGGGCCAGCGTGTAGGCGTGCCAGGCCCGGCTGGCCGCGCCGAACCCGCCGTCCGTGCACAGTGCCGCGAACGGGGCAGTGGTGAACTCCTCGCCGGGCGCGAGCGGAACCGTCGTCCCGTCGTGCCCCGCCCCACCGGTGAATCCTGCCCGCCCGTCCGGGGTGCGCTGCACGGTGACGCGCCAGCTCCCGCTCCACGCGAGGGCGGCGCTCCACACCCGCCCGTGGTCCTCGGTCGCCTCGCCGGCGTCGAGCATCACCCAGGGGTTCGCGTGATGGCTGGTGATGCCGCGACGGCTCGTCAGCACGGTCTCGCCGTGCGGGAGGGGTTCGCGGCGCAGTCGGCTCTCGGCGGACCACTGGCCGGTGACATGGCTGAGCCGGTAGTCGCCGAGCGCGGGCAGCGACCATGCCGCCGAATCGGCCCGCAGCAGGGTGACCTGCTCGTCACCGGCGTTGCGGACCACGGTCCAGCGTTCGATGACGTCCGTGTCGGGCCGTACCCGGTAGTGCAGCGTGACGTGCAGGGGCCGGCGGCGGTCGCGGAACTCCAGCGCGAGTTCGCCGTCGTGGACGCGGTGCCCGGTGTGCTGCCACTCGAAGGCGCGGGATCCGTCCGCGAAACGGACCTGGAGGGACGGGGGGCCGTAGCGGGTCCCGCCGTCCACGGGAAGTTCCTCACCGACGCCGGCTCTTCCCTCGAAGCTGCTGACCTCGGCGGGTGGGGGTCCGGCGAGTTCCTCCGCCTCCGCGAGTGTCAGCCTCGGGCCCCACGCGAGGTGGCAGGGCGCCCCGGAGGCGTCGACGCGCAGCGCGTACGACGTGCGCGGTGTGGTCAGCAGCCAGACCCCGGTGTCCGGGGCGAAGGAGATCATCGACGGGGATCCTCACGTTCCGCTCGTGCCATGAGACGTGGGAAAGCCAACCCTGACCTTCGATCATGTGTCAACACCTCATGTGTATCTGTCTTTTGCAGGTGGAGGTCGCCTCACAACAGAGTCTCAAGCTAATCCTGTTTCTTTCATTGACAGCAGAAAATAAGGGACCTAGGTTCCGGGCCATGCGTTCGACCTCTCCCACCGAGGCGTTCTTGGCCCACACCCCCGCCGCCTCCCAGATCTTCACCACCGTGCTGTCCCACGGCCCGCTCACCCGGTCGGAGATAGCCGGGCGGACCCGTCTGTCGGCGGCCGCGGTCACCAAGGCGGTCAAGCCCCTCATCGAGGCCGGCTATCTCGTCGAGGACGTGGACGAGGACGCCCGGCAGTCCTCACTCGGGCGTCCCGCCAACCCGGTGCGTGTGGACGGGGGACGGGCGCTGTTCATCGGCGTCAAGGTCACGGGCGACGAACTCATCGCCGTGCTCACCGACTTGTGCTGCCGCATCAGGGTCGCCCGTCACCTGCCCCTGCGCAGCCGGGACCCCAAGGCCGTGCTGGCCTCGACGGCGGCACTCGTCCAGGAACTGCTCACCGAGGCCGACGGCTTCGGAGTCCGGGTCCAGGGACTCGGCATCGCGGTCTCAGGCGACGTGGACCGCGCGGCCGGAGTGGTGCGCTACTCGCCCTTCCTGGACTGGCGTGACGTGCCGCTCGCCGAACTCGCCGGGATGACCACGGGACTTCCCGTCACCGTCGACAACGACGTCCGGGCGCTGACCGTCGCCGAGCAGTGGTTCGGCGCCGGAGTGGGGCTGTCCGACTTCGCGCTGGTCACCGTCGGCGCCGGCATCGGCTGCGGACTCGTGGTGCACGGCCGGGTCGTGTCCGGCGCGCACGGCGTGGCCGGCGAGATCGGGCATGTCGCCATCGACCCGGCAGGCCCCCTCTGCCACTGCGGAAACCGCGGCTGTGTCGAGGCGATCGCCGCGGACTCGGCGATCGTCGCGCAGGTCCGGGAGGCGACCGGCGTCGAGGTGGCCGACGCCGCCGCGGCACTGGACCTGGCCCACTCGGGCGACCCCGGCGCCCGTGAGGTGTACGCACGGGCGGGCGAGGCGATCGGCCGGGCCCTGGCGACCGTGGCCAACCTGCTCGGTCCCGAGCGGGTGATCATCTCCGGCGAGGGTCTGGCCGCCTACGACCTGTTCGCCGGACAGATCCGTGACGCGTTCGCCGCGGCAGCCTTCGGCTCGGCCGCGCGGTGCGACGTCCAGACCCGCCCGCTGCCGTTCGAGGAGTGGGCGCGCGGGGCCGCCGCCACCGCGATCCAGTCCTTCATCAGATCAGACACGCACTAGCACGCACGAGGAGTAACGATGACGCAGCAGAGCCGCCCTCACCTGGCTGCGCGCGGCCCAGGCCGGCGCAATGTGGTCGGTGGGCTGTTCGGACTCGGCGCCGCCGCCCTGGGCGCACCCCTGCTGAGCGCCTGCGGCGGGGGAGCGGGGGCCGACCCGAAGACGGTCACCTTCGGGTCCAACGGCGCCGACGCCACCCCCAAGTCGGCCTACGCCGCCGTCACCAAGGCGTTCGCCCGGGACAGCGGACTGAAGGTGAAGACGAACACCGTCGACCACGACACCTTCCAGAAGAGCATCTCCACCTACCTCCAGGGCACCCCGGACGACGTCTTCACCTGGTTCGCCGGCTACCGCATGCAGTACTTCGCGAAGAAGAAGCTCTGCAGCCCCATCGACGACGTCTGGGACTCGATAGGCGCCAACTTCAGTGACGCCACCAAGCAGCTGTCCCGGGGCGAGGACGGCAAGTACTACTTCGTTCCGCTGTACAACTACCCGTGGGCCGTCTTCTACCGCAAGAGCCTGTTCGCCGAGCGCGGCTACCAAGTACCCACCAAGTGGGGCGAGTTCATCGCGCTCGCCAAGCGGATGAAGAAGGACGGCCTCGCGCCCGTCGCCTCCGGCTACGGTGGCGGGGACAGCTGGAGCATCCTCGGCGCCTTCGACTACCTCGACCTGCGGGCCAACGGCTACGACTTCCACATGGCACTGATGCGCGGCGAGGTCTCCTGGACCGACAAGCGTGCGGTGGCCGTCCTCGATCTGTGGCGCGAACTCACCCCGTACTACCAGCAGAGCGCCGGCGGGCGCTCCTGGCAGGACGCGGCCCAGTCGCTCCTCGACAAGAAGTCCGGCATGGCCGTCATCGGCCTGTTCCTCGGGCAGCAGGTCACCGACGAGAAGATCCGCGCCGACATCGACTTCTTCCCCTTCCCCGAGATCGACGCCGCCCACGGCCAGGACGCGGTGGAAGCCCCCACCGACGGCTTCATGCTCAGCCGCCGGCCCAAGAACGACGACGGTGCCCGGAAGTTCCTGGAGTTCCTCGGCGGCGCCGGGGCCGAGGAACTGTACATGGGCGTCGACCCCAGCAACCTCGCCGTCAACACCCAGGCCGACACCGGCTCGTACAACGCGCTGCAGAAGAAGTCCGCCCAGCTCATCGCCTCCGCCAGGCACATCAGCCAGTTCGCCGACCGCGACAGCGATCCCGGCTTCGTCTCCACCGTCGTCCTGCCCGGCCTGACCGAGTGGCTCGGCCACCCGGACGACGGCGCCGGAACGCTGAAGAAGATCGAGTCCCAGCGCTCCCGCTTCTTCACCGGCTGACCAGGACCGGAAAGGCCGCACCCACCGTGTCCTCCGCCCCCCTCGCACCCAAGCGCTCCCGCTCCCGCGCCCGCCGTCTCACCCCCGGTGACCGGGTCTTCCTCGCGGTCGTCATCGGCATCCCGCTGGCCGCGCTGCTCTTCTTCGTCTGGCTGCCTGCACTGGCCTCCCTGGGACTGTCCTTCACCACCTGGGACGGCATCGACCTGGCCGACATCCACTGGATCGGCCTCGACAACTACCAGCAGATCTTCGGCAATTACCCGCCCTTCTGGCCGGCGGTCCGGCACAACGTCATCTGGCTGCTGTTCACCGCGCTGCTGCCCACGCCGTTCGGCATCTTCCTCGCCTACCAACTCGACCGGAAAATCCGCTTCACCCGGATCTACCAGACCGCGATCTTCCTGCCGATGGTGCTGTCCCTGGCCGTCGTCGGTTTCATCTGGGAGATCATCTACAACCCGGACACCGGACTTCTCAACGGCATCCTGAACGCCGCCGGACCGGGCCACCACATCGACTGGCTCGGCAACCCTGACCTCAACCTGTGGGCCGTGCTCGTCGCCTCCGGCTGGCGGCACACCGGCTACATCATGATCCTCTACCTGGCCGGACTGAAAGGCTTCGACCCGGCACTCAAGGAGGCCGCCGCGCTCGACGGCGCCAACGGCCGGCAGACGTTCCTGCGCGTGGTCTTCCCGGCGCTGAAGCCCGTCAACGTCATCATCCTGGTCGTCACGGTCATGGAGTCCCTGCGGGCCTTCGACATCGTGTACGTCCTCGGTGGCGGCGTCGGCAGCAAACCCGGCATGGAGCTGCTGTCCCTCCTCATCACCGACAACATCATCGGCGAGTCCAGCCACATCGGCTACGGCTCCGCCCTCGCGGTCGTCCTGCTCCTGGTCTCCCTCGCCGCCATCGGGACCTTCCTCGTCCAGACGTTCCGCAAGGAGGACCAGTGACCACGACCATGACCCGGCCCGCCTCCGACGTGCGGGAACCCCGGACACGGCCGGCACCCGGCAGGCCCAGGCGGCAGACAGGGCGTCACCTGCTGCTCGGCGGCATCGCGCTGCTCTGGCTCGTCCCGCTGCTGTGGGCCGTGTACACCTCGCTGCGCCCCTACTCCGACACGGCCAGGCACGGTTACCTCTCCTGGCCGCACAGCCTCGGCCTCGGCAACTTCACGGACGCCTGGAACCAGTCCGGCATGCCGCACTTCTTCTGGAACTCCGTCCTCATCACCGTCCCGTCGGTCCTCGGCACCCTGCTCTTCTCGGCAGCCGTCGCCTTCTTCGTCTCCCGCTTCGACTTCCGCTGGAACATCGTCCTGCTGATGCTCTTCACAGCGGGCAACCTCCTCCCGGCGCAGGTCCTCATCACCCCCCTGTACCGCCTCTACCTCCTCATCCCGCTGCCGGAGTGGATGAGTGACTCGCTCCTGCTGTACAACTCCGCCTGGGGCATCATCGCCATCCACATCGCGTATCAGTCGGGGTTCTGCACCTTCGTCCTCAGCAACTACATGAAGACGATCCCCAAGGAGATCTCCGAGGCGGCACTCGTCGACGGTGCGCCCGTCTGGCGGCAGTTCTTCCAGATCATCCTGCCGCTGTGCCGCCCCGCGTTCGCGGCCCTCGCCACCCTCGAATCGATCTGGATCTACAACGACTTCTTCTGGCCGCTCGCCCTCGTCGAGACCGGCGACAAGCGGCCCATCACCTCGGCCCTGGCCAACCTCCAGGGCCAGTACTTCACCAACCCCAATCTGATCGCGGCCGGTGCGCTGATGACCGCGATCCCCACGCTGCTGGTGTACTTCGCGCTCCAGCGCCAGTTCATCAGCGGACTCACCATCGGCTCGGGCAAGGGCTGAGCCGCCACGACGCCGAAGTCCCATCGCGTCCCCGCCCCGCTGACACCGTCCCAGGAGGTCCGACCCATGCGGTCATCCTCGTACCCCGTCATGCCCGTCCTGAGAACCATGGCCGTTCTCGCCCTCACCGCGGGCGTCGCCACGGCCGTCCCGGCCCAGGCGCACGCCGGGCCGGTCACGGCGCCGGCGCCCCCCGGCGCCGCGTCCACGGCCGACGCCCCGGCCCTGGCCGCCAAGCCGTACATGGGCTGGTCGAGCTGGAGCATGCAGTCGTCCAAGTACCCGGGCCTCAACCCCGACGGCGACTACAGCTACCTCACCGAGGCGAACGTCCTGAAGCAGACGGACGCCCTGGCCGCCAAGCTCAAGCCGTACGGCTACGAGTACGTCAACATCGACGCCGGCTGGTGGCGCGACCTGTCCTGGAAGCCCGAGTTCGACCAGTACGCCCGCCAGAAGGCCGACCCCCGCCGCTTCCCGAACGGCATGAAGTCCGTCGCCGACCGCATCCACGCCAAGGGCCTCAAGGCCGGCATCTACCTGCCGGTCGGCCTGGAGAAGGAGGCCTACAACGACGGCAAGTCGCCCATCCACGACGCCGAGGGCTGCACCACCGGCGACATCGTCTACGGCGACCTGCGCACCACCAACGGCTGGGACAGCGCCTACAAACTCGACTTCTCCAAGCCGTGCACCCAGAAGTACGTCGACTCCCAGGCCCGGCTGCTGGCCGACTGGGGCTACGACTTCCTCAAACTGGACGGCGTCGGACCGGGATCCGGCAAGAGCGGCGACCAGTACGACAACGTTGCCGACGTCGCCGCCTGGCAGAAGGCCATCGCCGCCGCCGGACGCCCCGTCCACCTGGAGGTGTCCTGGTCGCTCGACATCGGACACGCCGCCGACTGGAAGAAGTACTCCAACGGCTGGCGCGTCGACACCGACGTCGAGTGCTACTGCAACACGCTCGTCAGCTGGGAGAACTCCGTCGACGACCGCTGGGACGACACCCCCGGCTGGACCCGGCACGCCGGACCCGGCGGCTGGAACGACCTCGACTCCCTGGACGTCGGCAACGGCGCCATGGACGGCCTCACCAAGGCGGAGCGCCAGAGCTACGCGACTCTTTGGGCCATCGCCAAGTCCCCGCTCTACACCGGCGACGACCTCACCCGCCTGGACGCCTACGGTGTCTCCCTGCTGACCAACCGCGAGGTCATCGCCGTCAACCAGGGCAGCACCCCGCCCGCCCGACCGGTCACGCCCTCCGACGCGCAGCAGGTGTGGGCCGCGAAGAACGCCGACGGCAGCTACACGGTCGCCCTCTTCAATCTCGCCGACGAGCCCGCCGCCGTCACCGCCCACTGGGCGTCGCTCGGCCTCACCGGCAAGGCCGCGGTCCGCGACCTGTGGAATCACGAGAACCTGGGCACCTACAAGGACAAGGTGGCCCAGGCCCTGCCCGCCCACGGCTCGCGCCTGTTCACCGTCACCCCGCGCGGCGGCGCCCTCAAGACCACGGCGTACGAGGCCGAGGCCACGGCCAACACCCTCGCCGGCAACGCCTCCGTGGCCGACTGCTCCGCATGCTCCGGCGACCACAAGGTCGGCAATCTCTACCTCGGCGGCAGCCTCCGCTTCAACGACGTGACCGTGGACAAGGCGGGCACCTACCTGATCAAGGTCGCCTACGTCAGCGGTGACGCCCGCTCCGCCGACATCTCGGCGAACGGCAACAACGCCACCTCGCACAAGTTCCCGTCCACGGGCGACTGGGGGAGCGTCGAGAGCGTGAGCGTGCCCGTCGCGCTCAAGGCGGGCAGCAACACGATCACCTTCGACAGCGGTTCGGGCTACGCGCCCGACATCGACCGGATCGACGTACCTCAGTCCTCCTGATCCCGCGGGGCCCCGGCACCTGACCGCCGGGGCCCCGCCCTGCCCCGGAGACACGCATGGACACCGCATTCGGAAGCCACCCCAGCAGACGCCGCCTGCTCTCCCTCGCCGCCGTGGCCGGAGCCGCCACCGTCCTCGGTCCCCTGCCCGCCTTCACCGCCTCCGCCGCACCCCGGCGCCCCACCACGGCACCCGGCCCGACCGCCGGCCCGCATCACGAACTGTGGTGGCGAGCGCCCGCGGACGAGCACTCGATGATCCGGCAGGGCCTGCCCCTCGGCAACGGCCGGCTGGGCGCCCTGGCGGGCAACGACCCGGGCCGGGAACTCCTCCTGATCACCGACGCCACCCTGTGGACCGGCGGACTCAACGGCACCCTCGACTCCGACGGCCAGTTCCCCTACTCCCGCGACGACTTCGGATCCTTCACCCTCCTCGCCCGTCTCACCGTCGACATCCCCGACCACGACCTGTCCGCGGTGAACGACTACCGGCGCGCCCTCGATCTCACGCAGGGCCTCGTCACCACCATGTACCGGCGCTCGGGCACGGAGTACCGGCGCAGCATGTTCGCCAGCCGACCCGACGACGCGATCGTCCTGCACTTCGACCAGAGCGGCGGCGGCAGTTACAGCGGGACCGTCACCCTGGACGGCACACACGGCGAGAACGTGAAGGGCCTGTCCTTCGGCGGCGCGCTCCCCGGCGGTCTGCGCTACGGAGCCGCGGTGAAGGCGTACGGCAGCGGCGGCAAGGTCACCGTCGACGGCCCGCGGATCACCTTCACCGACTGCAGGAGCCTCACGGTGGTGGTGAGCGGAGGCACGAACTACCGGCCCGACGCCGCCACCCACTACCGCGACCCGTCCCTCGACCCGGAGCGGCTCGCCCGCGCCAAGGTCGGCGACGCCGCCGCACACAGCGCCGCCACCCTGCTGCGCACCCATGTCGCCGACTACCGGGCCCTGTTCGCACAGCAGGACCTCTCGCTCGGCACGTCCTCCGCCGAGCAACGCGCCCTCGACACCTGGGAACGCCTCCAGGCCCGTGCCAGGGACGATGTCCCCGACCCCGAACTGGAGGCCGCCTACCTGCAGTTCGGCCGGTATCTGATGATCTCCGGCTCCCGGGGCAGTCTGCCGATGAACCTCCAGGGTCTGTGGCTGGACGGCAACGACCCCGACTGGATGGGCGACTACCACACCGACATCAACCTCCAGATGAACTACTGGATGGCCGACCGCGCCGGACTGTCGGGCTGCTTCGACGCGCTCACCGACTACTGCATCGCCCAGCTGCCCTCGTGGACGGACCTCACCCACCGCCTCTTCAACGACCCGCGCAACCGCTACCGCAACTCGACCGGACGGATCGCCGGCTGGACGGTCGCCATCTCCACCAACATCCACGGAGGCATGGGCTGGTGGTGGCACCCGGCGGGCAACGCCTGGCTCTGCAACAGCCTGTGGGAGCACTACGAGTACACGCGCTCCCGCGCCCATCTCGCGAAGATCTATCCGATGCTCAAGGGCGCCTGCGAGTTCTGGGAGGCGCGGCTGCTGACCACCACCCTGCCGGACACCGGCGAGGAGGTGCTCGTGGCCGACAGCGACTGGTCGCCCGAACACGGCCCGCTCGACGCCAAGGGCATCACCTACGCTCAGGAACTGGTGTGGGCTCTCTTCGGCAACTACCTTGCCGCGACGGAGGAGTTGGGCAAGGACAAGGCGTATGCCGAGACGATCGACTCCCTGCGCGAGCGGCTGTACCTTCCCCGCGTGAGTGACCGGACCGGCTGGCTGGAGGAGTGGATGTCACCCGACAACCTCGGCGAGACCACCCACCGACATCTGTCCCCCCTCGTGGGGCTCTTCCCCGGGGACCGCATCCGGCCGGACGACTCCACGCCCAAGACCGTCGTGGACGGCGCCACCGCCCTGCTCACCGCCCGCGGTACCGAGAGCTTCGGCTGGGCGAACGCCTGGCGTGCCCTGTGCTGGGCCCGTCTGAAGAACGCCGACAAGGCGTACCGGCTCGTCGTGAACAACCTCCGCCCCTCGACGGACGGCAGCAACGGAACGGCACCCAACCTCTTCGACATCTACGAGGTCGACAAGGGCCGCGGCATCTTCCAGATCGACGCCAACTTCGGCACCCCCGCCGCGATGATCGAGATGCTCGTCCACTCGCGCCCCGGCCACCTCGAACTCCTGCCGGCGCTGCCCGACGCCTGGGCGACGTCGGGCTCGGTCACCGGAGTCGGCGTACGCGGCGGCTTCGTCGTCGACCTGAACTGGCGCGCCGGCACACCGACCGAGGTACGGATCCACAGTGTCGGCGGCCGGACGACGACCGTGGCGTACGGCAGCACCTCACGGCAGGTCACCGTGGCGCCCGGGGCGTCCGTCACCCTCCGCGGGTTCGACCGATGAGGGCGCGCACGGGAGCGCGCCGGACGGCCGTCACCGTCGTCGCCCTGCTCGTCACCGTCCTCGGCGGACCGGCGTGCGCGACCACCGTCCAGGGACACACCGCCCAGAAACCCACCCCCCAGCCGTCCGCCGCCCGGACACTCTCCGCCCCGGCCCGGACATCCTCGACCCAGGCCCGCGCCGCACGCGATGACGTCATCACCTGGGGCGCCAGTGCCGACCGCGTGGGCGGCGCGGTCGCCGACCACAGCTACCGGCTCGTCGTGCACACGAGCGCCGGCGGGGACCAGGCCCGGATCCGGCTCTCCAACGCGTTCGGCGACGGGCCCGTGACCTTCGACAGCGTGTACGCGGGCCGGCAGAGCGCCGGCGCGGAACTCGTGCACGGCAGCAACCGGCGCCTGACCTTCGGCGGCGCTGTCTCCGTCACCGTGCCCGCCGGAGCCACCGCGTACAGCGACCCGCTGCCGGGCCGCCTGCCCGCCGCGACCGACCTGGTCGTCAGCCTGCACACGGCCCGCGCCGAGGGCACCGCGACCGGGCACGGGATGGCCATGCAGACCTCGTACGCGGCCCCCGGCGACCACACGGCGGAGGAGGGCGCCGCCAACTGGACCGAACGGACCGGCTCCTGGTTCTACCTCGACGCCGTCACCGTCCGGGCGGCCGGAGACACCTCCGCCGTGGTCACGCTCGGCGACTCCATCACCGACGGCTGGCAGTCGAGCAGCGACCTGAACCGCCGCTGGCCCGACTACCTCGCCCGTCGCCTCCAGCAGGCGGGCGGCATCGTCCGGGGTGTCGCCAACGAGGGGATCTCCGGGAACAAGGTCCTCGCGGACGGTGCCGGACAGAGCGCGCTCAACCGACTGCAACGCGACGTGCTGTCCCACCCGGGAGTCCGCACGGTCTTCCTCTTCGAGGGCGTCAACGACATCAAGTCCCATTCCGGTGTCACCGCCCAGGACATGATCGACGGCTACCGGAAGATCGTGGATCGGGCACACGCGGCTGGTAAGTGCGTCGTCGGGGCCACCATCGCGCCCTTCAAGGGCTGGTCCGAATGGGACGCGGCGGCGGAGGCCGTGCGCGTCGAGGTCAACGCGTTCATCCGGGACGGCGGCCTGTTCGACGCCGTCACCGACTTCGACCGGACGCTGCGCAGCCCCTACGACCACGAACGCGTCCTGCCGTTCTTCGACGGCGGCGATCACCTGCACCCCAATGACAAGGGGATGCAGGCGATGGCCGACGCGGTCGAGCTCGGGAGCCTGGCCTCGTGCTGAGGCCGGCCCTCCGGCATGCGGTCAGGGGTACGACACCACCGTGGACGGCACGGTGGAGGTGCCCGAGGTCGGCGATCCCGTGTCGTTGACGACGCGCTCGTACTGTCCGTTGCCGCCGAGCGAGACCACCAGGAGGTCGTGGAACTTCACGCCCGGCACGTTCGGTGCCGCGAACCCGTGGTGCTGCACGATCGTCGGATCGACGTTGTAGTAGCAGTAGCTGCCCAGGCCCCATCCCTCGTGCGTGGTCACGGAGTCGGCGACCTTGTAGGCCGCGTATCCCTTGACCGAGCCGTTCTGGATGGCGGCCTGGTCCGGCGCGTCGTACGCCTTCTCGTTCTGGAAGAAGATGGTCCGGCCCCGCTGGCCGTACCACTGGACGTCGTACTTGTTGAAGTGCTCGACGAAGAGGCCGGTGGCCAGCACGTCGTCGCCGTTGACACGGATCCCGTAGTCGGCGCGGTTGGTCTCCCAGCCGACGCCGGTGCCGTGGTCGGCGCGCCAGATCCATGTGTGGTCGACGATGGTGTGGCGGCTGTTGATGACCATGCTGGTCGTCGCCTTGCCGGGGCCGGCACCGCCGATGCGCACGAAGACGTCCTGCACGGTGGTCGGGTTCGCCGAGTGGTTCGCCGAGGCGCCGGCGGGCCCGACCTCCAGCAGGGTGGCGGAGTTGACGGGACCGGCGTCGATGAGGAACCCGGCGAGCCGCACGCCGTTCACGTCGGCCGTCTTCATCGCGGTGACGCCGTTGTCGGGGATCAGGGTGGCGTAGCCGAGGCCCAGCACCACGGTGTTGGCGCGGTTGATCTCGATCGGCCGGTCGAGGTGGTAGATCCCCGGCGTGAGCAGCAGGTGCAGGCCCTGGGCGAGTGCCGCGTTCAGGGTGGCGGCCGTGACACCGGGCTTGGCCACGTAGAACCGGCTGAGCGGCAGCGACGAACCGCGCGGGGTGCCGCTGCCCCAGGTGGTGCCGCGCGCGTTGGTGCGCTTCTCCGGCAGGAAGACGCGGTACTCGCTGCCGTTGAGGTACAGGAACGGCTTCTCCCGGGACACCGGAGTGGTGTCGAGGGTGGTGTACGGCGGGTTGGGGAAGGACTGCGCGGGAGCACCCTGGACGCCCGAGAAGACCATGTTCCAGACGGCGTTGACCCAGCCGCCCACCGAGCTGTCGCGGGTGAACCACTGCTGCTGCGAGTACGGACCCACCTGGCCGTCGATGCGGCTGTCGGCGATGTAGCCGCCGCTGGCCCAGCCGTATCCGTTCGGGGCGAGGTTGAGGCCGCCGCGTACATGCATGCGGCGGAAGGGCGCCGCCTGCGCGACCGCCCAGCGGTTGGTGCCGTCGACCGGGACCAGCGCGAGGTTCTCGGCCGAACGCCAGAAGTTCTGTGTGGCGTTGCCGTTGAACCAGCCGGCGTCGACCGTCACGTCGCCGTTGATCGTGGTGTCGTCCGGCGACAGGCCGAGACCGGCGATCGAGGTGTAGAAGCCGAGCTGGGCGTTGAGCCCGTTGTACGTACCCGGCTTGAACAGCAGCGCGTAGCGGCCCGTGCCGAACTGTGCGGACTCCTGCTGACGGAAGACCTCGTCCAGCCTGTCCTGGATGTTCGGAGTCGACGGGTCGAAGACGAGGACGTTCGGGCCGAGATCGCCGCCGCCCGGAAGGGCCGGCGGCTTCTTGGCGGGGGTGGCGGACGCCGGTGACGACAGAGCGAGCAGTGCCGGGGCCGCGGCGGTGGCGGCCATGGCTCCGAGAACGGCCCGTCGGGCCGGCGCGGGCCGGCCGGAGTCGGGACCATCTGTGGGGATTCGGGGCATGGGGGCGACTCTCCTGGTTCAGGAAGTGAACGATGGAAGGTGCGGGGAGCGCTCTCTTGCCGATGCATGCTTCATCCGTGTGAACACAGCGTCAAGAGTTGTCGCAGCAGTCCCACGGATTGATGTCCTTTCAACCGTCAACTCTGTTGTGTTTTGCAGTAGTTCACTGACAAATGTGCTCGACCGGATCACCCGTGTGGACGGCGAATGTGTTCAAGAGGTGCTCTCAAGAAGGTGGTTGGATCGTCGCAGCGGCTTCTTGAGTGCATTCCCGGCCGGGGAACGGGCCTTCAGGAGAGCGCTCTATACCCCCGCGGGGCTGGGCCGTTAGGGTGCGGGCATGAGCAGACAGGCACCCACGCTGGAGGACGTCGCGCGGGAGGCCGGCGTCTCGCGTGCCACCGTGTCCCGGGTCATCAACGGCGTCCGCAGCGTGGATCCCGCGCTCCAGGACGTGGTCCGGCAGGCCATCGAGCGCACGGGATACGCACCCAACCGGGCTGCCCGGTCACTGGTCACCCGCCGGACCGAGACGGTCGCCCTCATCGTGTCCGGCGCGGGCGACGTGGCCGACGAGGAGGAGAACGCGTTCACGGCACAGGTGTTCGCCGACCCGTTCTTCGGCCGCGTCGTCACCGGAGTGGTGGCACACCTGCGGCCCCGCTCGATGCACCCGCTGCTCATGTTCGCCGACTCCGCGCGCACCCGGCAGCAGGCCCTGAACGACCTCCGGCAGGGCGGCGCGGACGGCGCCCTCGTCGTCTCCACACACGCCGACGACCCGCTGCCCGCACTGCTCGCCGACGCCGGGGTGCCCACGGTACTCTTCGCCCGTCCGTCCCGGCCGGTGCCGCTCAGCTATGTCGACCTGGCCCACCGGGACGGCGCCCGCATGGCCGCCGAGCATCTGCTGGACCGGGGATGCCGGAAGATCGTCACGGTCACCGGACCGCTGGGCGTGTCGGCGAGCCAGGAGCGGCTCGCCGGATTCCGCGACACGATGGCGCGCCGCGGCCATCCGTACGTCCCTGTCGCGGAGGGCGGGTTCACACTCGACAGCGGCATGGCCGCGATGTCCGGCCTGCTCGCCGAACACCCCGACGTGGACGGCGTGTTCGCGGCCAACGACCTGATGGCCCAGGGCGTGTGCCAGATACTCAGGGAGCGCGGTCGAAGCGTGCCGGCCGACGTCGCGGTCGTCGGTTTCGACGACTCCGCCGCGGCGGTGGCCTGCCGCCCGCCGCTGACCACCGTGCGCCAGCCGGTCGAGGAGATGGCCTCGGTGATGGCAGGGCTCCTCACCGAGCACATCCAGGGCGCACGCACCGAGCCCACCTCCGTGATCTTCGATCCGGAGCTCGTGGTGCGCGCGTCCGCCTAGTGAGCCGGCTCGCAGACGCGTGAGCAGTAGCGGCAGATGGGTGCGAGGATCTGGTCGGCAGTCCTGGGCCACTTGAAGAGCCTGGCCCGGTCGTTCCAGACCTTGATCCAGTCCTGGAGCGCGGCCCTGAGGCCGTCGAGGGAGCAGAACGCTCCGCGCTCCAGGCAGCGCCGTTCCAGTTCGGCGAACCATCGTTCGGCCTGGTTGATCCACGAGGTCTGCCCGGCAGTTCCCGGCGTCGCCGGGCAGGCGGCCGCTGTCGGACGGGCCCTGGGGCAGGACGGGCCCGACCGTGTCCCCGTGCCGGACCCCGCCGACGGTGACGGACACTGGACCGTCAGGACGAGTGCGGGACCGGCGAGCGGGTGGGCCGGCGAGGGAGAGGCAGGCGCATGACCGACCGGATCACCGTGGGCGTGGACGGATCGTCCGAGAGCCGGGCCGCGCTGGCCTGGGCGGGCCGGGAGGCCGTCCGCCGAGGGCTGCCGCTGCGGCTGGTCCACGTCTGGCACTGGGCGCCCCACGACGTGATCGGCGGCGGCGACCGTCACGACCACGCACGCTGGGCACGGGACATGGTGCAGGAGGCGGCGAGTTCCCTCACCGACCGGCACTCCGGTCTGGAGGTGACCGCCGAGGTCCTGGAGGGCGCCGCCGTCGAACTGCTGCTGGCGGAGGCGGCCGCGACGCGGGCCCTGGTCCTCGGATCACGCGGATACGGCACGATCGTCGGCTTCCTGCTCGGTTCCGTCGGGCAGCAGGTGATCGCCGAAGCCCCCTGCCCGGTCGTCCTGGTCCGCGCCGACGACCACGCCCCGGCCGAGGCGGCCGGCCGCGAGATCGTCGTGGGGCAGCAGGGCGGACGGGAGGACAGCGCCGCGGCGCTGGGGTTCGCCTTCGAGACCGCCGCCGCGCGCGGCGCCGCCGTGCGTGCCGTCAGGGCGTGGAGTCTGCCGCCCGTGTTCGCCTACAGCCCCGGCTCGCTGAAGATGCTGGACGAGGCCGGAGGCCTGGAGCCGTACGAGCGGGAGGCGCTCGCGGAGGCGCTCCAGCCGTGGCGGGAGCGGTTCCCCGGTGTGCCCGTCACCCAGCACGTCGAGCTGGGCAGCGGCGGACAGGTGCTGCTGTCGCTGGCGGGGCAGGCCCAGCTGATGGTCGTCGGGCGGCGCGCCCACCGCTCGGCGGTCGGGTCGCGGATCGGTTCCGTGGCCCACGCGGTGATGCACCACGCGGACTGCCCGGTGGCGGTCGTGCCCCACGCCTGAGGGGTGCCGTGAGCGGGTCCCGGTGGCCGGGGACGCCGTGCCGCTGGGTCGCCCGAGGCCTCTGGTGCCCTCGCCGACCTGGCCGTGGACGGGCGAGGTGCTCCAGGGAGCCGTCGACAGGGTCGAGGCCCCCGACTTCGGTCCTGACGTCCGCGGGGACGGCCGCCCCGGATCCGCCGGGACGGCCGTCCCCGCGCCGGCCGTGGCGCGGGGTACCGCACCGCCGGTGCGCTCACTCCGCTCCGCCGGCGTGCCTACGCGTCGCCCGCCCGGGACATCCGCAGGGCGAGGTCCTGCAGCAGATCGGCGGTCTTGACGTCCGTCCGCCCCGAGTCGTGGACGTCGGCGAGTTCGGAGAACAGGAAAGCGAACGCGCCCACGAGCGAGATGGCGGCCGGCAGATAGGCGTCCGCGACGGCCTGCCCGGCCTCCGCGGGCCCCGCGTCGCCCGGCACCTCGACGCGGGGGAACACCTCCGTGACGAGGGCGCCCAGTTGCGTCTCGGCCGACTCGACCCCGGATTCCTCGTCCTGGGCGATCCTGCGCACCATCGCGTTGGTCTCGGTGAGCACGCCGATGGCGCGCAGGATGATCTCCGTCTGTTCCATGCCGTGAGCCTAGACGGGCGAAGCCCCGGTGTGGCCTCGATGTTCGTGCCGGGATGGTAGACAGGGCACATGAACGACTTCTCCCGCCGTCGCCCGGATCGCGTGCGATGACCGCAGGAATCGACACCCCGGACCGCCGGGGCCGCACCGGACTCGACCGCGTCGGCCGCGATCTGACCGGCAACCCTCGCGTCAAGGTCCGCGACGTGCGCCTGCTGTCCAGCCACTGGTACGTGGAGCGCACCACCAGGTTCGACTTCCGGCACGCCGACGGCACGTGGAGCACCCAGGAGCGCGAGACCCACGACCGCGGCAACGGCGCCACCCTCCTGCTCTACGACACAAGCCGCGAAACAGTGCTGCTCACCCGGCAGTTCCGCTATCCCGTGTACGTCAACGGACACCCCGACGGCATGCTGGTCGAGACGCCGGGCGGGCTCCTCGACGAGGAGGACGAGCACCCGGAGGTCGCCGTGCGCCGTGAGGTCGTCGAGGAGACCGGACACACCGTCGGCGAGGTCCACCACGTCTTCGACGTCTACATGAGCCCCGGGTCGGTCACCGAGCGGGTGAGCTTCTACGCCGCCTCGTACGGCCCCTCCACGCGCACGCACGAGGGCGGCGGCCTGGACGAGGAGGGCGAGGACATCGAGATCGTGGAACTGTCCTTCGCCCGTGCCCTGGAGATGATCCGCACTGGGGAGATCGCCGACGCGAAGACCATCATGCTGCTCCAATGGGCCGCCCTGGAAGGCCCGTTCAAGAGGACTTGACTTGAAGTGCTCTTCAAGTTCCAGACTCCCCTCCGGGCCCGAGGACTTCGGGTCCGGACGGGAGGGACACCATGAGGTACCGCACCATCGGCACCGACCCGGGAACCCGCCGCGAGGTGAGCGTGCTCTCGCTCGGCGCGATGCTGTTCGGCTCACGGACGGACGAGAGGACGTCCTTCGCCGTGCTCGACCGCTATGTCGAGGCCGGCGGGAACTTCATCGACACATCGGACAACTACGCCTTCTGGACCGACGACAGCCAGGGCGGACACAGCGAGGCACTGCTCGGCCGCTGGCGGCGCAGCCGCGGCATCGGCGACGAGATCGTCATCGCGACCAAACTCGGCGCACGCCCGCTCGCCCCGGGCACGGGCTACGTGGACAATCCCGAGGGCCTCTCCGCCAAGACCGTCCGCGAGGCGTCCGAGCGCAGCCGGGAGCGCCTCGGCGTGGAGCGGATCGATCTGCTGTACGCACACATAGAGGACCGCACGGTCGACCCGCGCGAGACGGTGGAGGCGTTCGGTGAACTCGTCGCCGAAGGCGGCGTCGGACTGCTCGGGGTGAGCAACCACGCCGTGTGGCGGGTGGAACGCGCCCGGGCGCTCGCCGCGTCGGCGGGCCTTCCCGGATACGAGGTCCTGCAGTACCACCACAGTCTCCTTCGGCCGCGGAGCGACGTGCCGAGCGATCTGTTCCCGGAAGGGAGCCTCGGCGCGGCGACGGGTGAACTGCTCAGCTATCTGCGCGCCGAGCCCGCCCTGACCCTCGTGGCCTACTCGCCGCTGCTGACCGGCGCCTACGTGCGGGACGACAAACCGCTCCCGCCGGGCTACGACCACCCGGGAACCCCGGCGCGGCTCGCAGTGCTGCGGGAGATCGCCGAGGAGACGGGGGCCAGCCCCAACCAGGTGGTCCTGGCCTGGCAGATCGGCGGCGAGCCGCCCATCGTCCCGCTGGCCGGCGTCTCCTCCGTGGCACAACTGGACGAGAACCTGGCCGCGGTGGACCTGGAGCTGACCCCGGACCAGCGGGCGCGACTGGACGCCGCCCACTGAGCCCGCAGCGGCCTATCCGGGCCCGTCCTGCGGGGACCTGAGCGTGGTGAGGAGCAGCGCGATGTCGTCCGGGCGTTCGCCGGCCTGCCGGGCGGGCGCGGTGAGCAGGTCGGCGGCCCGGGAGAGCGAGGAGCCACCCGGCTTTCCGCGCGGCGTGCCCGCGCGGGACAGGATCGTCCGCAGCGCCTCGATGCCGTCGTCGATGTCCGTGCCGGGCCGCTCGACCAGCCCGTCGGTGTACAGGGCGAGTATCGCCTCGGGCTCAAGCCGCAGCTCCGTCACCGGGTAGTGGGCCCGCGGGTCCACGCCGAGCACCACACCACCGGGCAGGTCCAGTACCTCGGTGCGCCCGCCGGGATGACGCAGCAGTGGCGGCGGATGGCCTGCCCGCGCCGCACGGGCGAGGCCCGTCACCGGGTCCACCCGCACATAGCAGCAACTGGCGAACTGGCCCGGGTCGAGGTCGATGAGCAGCCTGTTGGTACCGCTCATCACCTCGTCCGGCGACCGGTCGCCGAGCGCGAAGGCCCGGACCGCGCTGCGCAGCTGTCCCATGGTGGCCGCCGCCTGCACACCGTGCCCCTGCACGTCACCGATGACGAGGGCGAGTCCGTCGCCCGCCTCGACGACGTCGTACCAGTCGCCGCCCACGTCCATGCCCACGGTGCCGGGCAGATAGCGGCCGGACGTCTCCACCAGGGGATGCGCCGACAGCCGGTGCGGCAGCAGGGCCTCCTGGAGCCCCCGTGCCAGGGCGGCTTCGTTGTCGTAGCGCCGGGCCCGCTCCATGGCCTGCGCGATCAGCCCGGCGAGCGCGGTCAGCACCGTACGCTCCTCCACGCCGAAGCCACGGGAGCGGTCGAAGCCGAGGATGCACGAACCCACCGGGCGTCCCGAGGCGATCAGCGGCAGAAACGCGCGCGCCCCCTCCACGGCGTCCAGCGGGATGCCCGGATAGGCCGCGGCCAGTTGGTCCATCGACTCGAAGAAGAGTGCGCGGCCGTGGGTGAGGGTCTCCACGCCGGGCAGTCTCGCGTCCAGACCCACCCCGTCGAACGGGGCGAGGAACCCCTGCGGGAAGCCCGTCTCCCAGGCCAGGTACAGACGCCGTTCCTGGAGGAGATAGATGGCGAGACGACGGCCGCCGAAGGCGGGCAGCAGCTCCCGCATCACCACCTCGGACACCTGGCGGGCCGTCACGGCCTCGGTCAGCGCGATGGCGAGGACGATGGGCCGGTACAGCGGCGCCGTCGTCGGGACGCCACTGCCCGGCTCTTCGTCCGTGTCCCGGCCGGCGGTCACCGAGGCCGGGTCGAGCGGGGCGGCCTCGGCGGTCTCGGCGACACGTCCCACCGGCACGAGTCGGCAGGTGAGGCTGGCCGGGCCGGGGAACACGGAGAGCGTCAGCCAGGCGCCTGCGCCGTGTCCCGGCGCGCCCTCGCGGCGCCCGTGCGGGATCCGCACCTGGAACTGCACCGGGTCCGGTGACAGCAGCGCCCCGCGCAGATGGTCCTCGTACACGGGGCGGTCCAGCCACGGCACCGCCTGCCACAGCGACCGTCCGAGCAGTTCCGTCCGCGGACGCCCGAGCAGCTCGGCCGCGCGTTCGTTGGCGTAGATGATGAGCCCGAGCCGGTCGAGCGCGAAGACGGCCTCCGGCAGCAGGTCCGCCGCCTGGTCCGCCGCCGGGCCCGGGCCCGGTTCGACGACGACGCCGCTCACCCGGTAGGGCGGGAGCGGGCCCGGCCCCGATGACCACAGCTCCACCACCCGCACCTCGCCGTCCGCGGTGCACAGCGGTATCGGGTGGTGCGGCGGGTGCCCTGCGGCGGTCTCGCGCAGGGCGGCCATGAGCAGGAGGGGTTCATCGGGGGCGACGGCCGCGGCGAGGGCCTCCGACGTTCCGGTGGATCCCGCGTGGTCGCTGCCGAGCAGGGCCCACAGACCGTCGTCCGCGATGACGCCGCCACCGACCGGGTCCCAGGTGAACCGCCCGACGCAGCGCGCCGTGGGACCGTCGGCCGGCGGCCGCGTGCACATCGGCTCCCCGTCCCACCGGACACCGGGCCCGTCCTTGTCCAACGCGGCCAGCGCCGTGCCCAGTTCCGCCGCCACCGCCGTCATCCGGTCCCGGTCCGGCAGCACCTCGGTGGCGTCCGAGGCCGACGGCCGCAGCACCGTGAGCACGCCGTACGACGTCGAGGCCCCCACCACCGGGACGTACAGCGACCCGAACGGGAACGGCAGGCCCGCCGCGAGCTGGGGATAGCGGCGCATGGTCTCGGTCGCGTCCGTCAGGAGGACCTCCACGCCGAGCCGATGGGCGTCGGCGACGGGGAAGGGCCGGTGCACGTCCATGCGCCACCAGGGCCGGAACAGCGGGCCGGGCAGACCCGCGAGCACGGCGAGCCGCAGCAGGCCCGGCGTGCTCGAACGCAGATAGACGCCCCCCGCGAAGCCGCGAGCCGCACGGATCGCATCCGTCACGGCCCCGCTGAGCAGGGCATCCAGGTTCTCCAGCGCCTGGACCTCACGCTCGGCGCTCCCAGTCATCGGTCTGCCCTCGTCCGCCCACCCTCAGGTGGGGTACCACAGCAAGAATGCGCCTTCGAGGCCCCTGACCGCACCTCGGCGCCCGTACGGGGCAGGGCCGTGCGCCACCCCTTGTCAGGGGCGCGCCCGGTCGTGCCCAGCGCGAACATACCGGCTCACCGGGATGTTCAGGAGCCGTCCGGCACCTTGTGATTGAGGAACCGACCCGCGGTGATCATCGAACCGTCCCGCGGTGATTCAAGAACCGTCCCGCGTGACGAGGGTCTCGGCCGCGACGGCGGCGACGGCGTCGGCCACCGACGCCAGCGCGGGGGAGTCCAGCTTCCACTGCTGCCAGTACAAGGGGACGTCGACGATGCGGCGCGGCGCCAGTCGGACCAGCCGCCCGGCACGCAGCAGTGGTCCGGCCTGCGCCTCGGGCACTATGCCCCAGCCCATCCCGGCCACGACGGCGTCCACGAACCCCTCCGACGTGGGCATGAAGTGCCGCAGCGCACTCGCGGCACCGCCTCCTCGCAGGGCGCGCACGAACTCGTCCTGGAGGCCGTCGTTGCGGTCGAACACCACCAGGGGCATGTCTGCGATCACGTCACGCAGCGGCGTCCTCGCCCCCGCCCACCGCTCGGCGAGACCGGGGCTCGCGACCGGCAGATAGCGCATCCGGCCCAGGGCCCGCACGGAACAGCCCGTCACGGGGTCCGGCGAGGAGGTCACGGCCGCCATGACCAGCCCCTCACGCAGCAGCGTGGCCGTGTGATCCTGGTCCTCGCGGCGCAGCTCGAAGCAGAGGCGGAGGTTCTCGGGCACCCGGGTGAGCGCCGGGAGGAACCAGGTGGCCAGTGAGTCGGAGTTCACCGCGATCGACACGCGCGTGGGCTCTCCGGGGCCGGCCATGCCGAGCGCCGCGTGCGCGTCGCGCTCCAGCCGGGCGAGCTGACGCGCGAAACGCACGACGACCTCGCCGGACTCCGTGGGCCGCACCGGCTTCGACCGCAACAGCAGCACCCGGCCGGTGCGCTGTTCGAGCGCCTTGACGCGCTGGCTGACCGCCGACGGAGTCACATGGAGCGCCGCCGCCGCCGCGTCGAAGGTGCCCTCGTCGACCACGGCGAGCAGTGTGCGCACCTGGTCCGCGGGCAGATCTGTCATCACGATCGCTAATGTTACGTAAGAATCTTTAGCTGTACTCCCGCCGACGTGCTCCATAACGTCGACGGCATGACAGCCGCTCTCACCGCAGCGACCGCTGGTTTCTGCACCGGTCTCTCGCTCATCGTCGCCATCGGAGCCCAGAACGCGTTCGTCCTGCGCCAGGGAATCCGCCGCGACGCGGTCCTCGCCGTAGTGGCCATCTGCGCGCTGTCCGACGCCGTCCTCATCGCTCTGGGCGTCGGAGGCGTCGGCGCGGCGGTCGTGGCGTGGCCCGCCGCCCTCACCGCGGTCGGGCTGATCGGCGGCGGCTTTCTCCTCGTGTACGGGTTCCTCGCCGCACGCAGGGCACTGCGGCCGTCGGCCCTGACGCCGTCGGCCGCGCCGGCGGACTCACGACGGCGTGCCGTGCTCACCTGCCTGGCGCTGACCTGGCTCAACCCGCACGTCTACCTCGACACCGTGTTCCTGCTCGGCTCCATCGCGGCCGACCGCGGGCCGCTGCGCTGGACGTTCGGGCTGGGCGCGGCGACGGCGAGCCTGTGCTGGTTCGTCGCGCTCGGCTTCGGCGCCCGGCTGCTCGGCCGGTGGCTGGCCCGGCCCGCGTCGTGGCGCGTGCTGGACGGCCTGGTCGCCACGACGATGATCGCCACCGGTGGCCTCCTGATCGTCGGGGCGTGAGGTCGGCTCCACAACGTTCCGTCCCCCGGAGGAAACGAACCGTTCCCGCTCGGCCATAGTGATCCCTGAAGCGAAAGATGTATCGAGCAATCAGGACGAGTGTGGACACGAGCGAGAGCAGCAAGGACAGCGGCCCCGGGACACACGACGAGGCCCCACCGCCGCCGAACCGGCGCGGGTGGCGCCGGTGGACCATGGACACCCGGCCGCTGCGCCGCCCCGCCTACCGCCGGCTCTGGTCCTCGACCATCGTCACGGCGGTGGGCAGCCAGCTCACCGCGGTCGCCGTGCCCAAGCAGATCTACGACATCACCGGCTCCTCGGCCTGGGTGGGCTACGCCAGCCTCGCCGGCCTGCTGCCGCTGGTGGTCTTCGCGCTGTGGGGCGGCGCCATTGCGGACAGCATGGACCGGCGCAAGCTCCTCCTCGTCACCAACACCGGCATAGCCGTCACCTCACTGCTGTTCTGGGCACAGGCGGTCAGCGGACTCGACTCCGTACTCGTCCTGATGGTGCTGCTCGCCCTCCAGCAGGCGTTCTTCGGTCTGAACTCCCCGGCGCGCAACGCCTCCATCGCCCGGCTGGTCCCGGCGGAGGAACTGCCCGCGGCCAACGCGCTCGGCTCCACCGTCATGCAGACCGGCCTGGTGGCCGGGCCGCTGCTCGCCGGCGCGCTCATCCCCGTCATCGGCCTGCCCGAGCTCTACCTGATCGACGCCCTCGCCCTGTCCGTCACCGTGTGGGCGGTGGTGCGACTGCCCGCCCTGCCGCCCCTGACCGACGGGGCGTCCAAGCGGGCGGGATGGCGCGAGGTGGCCGCCGGGTTCCGCTACATCTCCGTCCACAAGGTGCTGTTGCTGTCCTTCCTCGCCGACATCATCGCCATGGTCTTCGGCATGCCCCGCGCGCTGTTCCCGGAACTCGCCGCGCAGACCTACGCGCCCTACGGCGAAGGGCTCGCGCTCGGCCTGCTGTTCGCGGCGATCCCCATCGGCGCCGTGATCGGGGGCCTGATGTCGGGCACCTTCTCGCGCGCCCGGCGGCACGGCCTCATGGTCATCGTCGCGGTCGCGGCCTGGGGAGCCGCCATCACCGGCTTCGGACTCAGCACCAGTCTGTGGGTGGCGGTGGCGTTCCTCGCCGCGGCCGGGGCCGCCGACATGGTCTCCATGGTGTTCCGCGGCGCGATCCTGCTGTCGGCCGCGACCGACGAGATGCGCGGGCGGATGCAGGGCGTCTTCACGGTCGTCGTCGTGGGCGGGCCGCGTCTGGCCGACGTCCTGCACGGCACGGCCGGCTCGCTCTTCGGACCGCGTGCCGCGGTCGCGGGCGGCGGTCTCCTGGTGATCGCCGCCGTGCTGGGCCTGGCGGCCGCGACCCCTGCCCTGAGGCGTTACACGATCTGACGCCCCAGGGGGCCGGGGTGGCTCTAGAGTGATCGCCATGGGGGCGACACGACCTACATCGCAGTTCCACGCGCCGAACATCGGTGCCTCGTCGGGCGTCGACCGGCTGGTGGGGGCGCTCGACGCGCAGGACGCCAATGACGGCGTCCGCCGACTGCGCGCCTGGGCGCACACGGCACTGGACGTACGGCCGGGGGAGCGGGCGCTCGACATCGGCTCCGGCACCGGTTCGCAGACCCGGCACCTGGCGGCCGCGGCGGCGCCCGGCGGCGCGGCACTCGGCATCGAGCCCAACCCGGGGCTGCGCGCCGTGGCCGAGCAGCGCACGGAACCGGGCGGCCGGGCCCGCTTCATGGACGGCGACGCGCTCTCCCTGCCCGTGCCCGACGCCTCGATCGACGTGGTGTGGTGCGAGCGCGTGCTCCAGCATCTCCTCGAACCGGAGAAGGCCGTCGTCGAGATCGCCCGTGTCCTGCGTCCCGGCGGACGGGTGGCCCTGCTCGACACCGACTGGGCGACCACGATCCTGCACCCGGGGGACCCGGAGACCGTCGCGGCCGTCACCTCCGGCGCGCTCTCGGCGGCGGCCGACCCGTACTCGGGACGCAAACTCGTGGGCCGGCTGGCGGCGGCCGGGCTGGTGGTCGACGACCGGGGTTCGCAGGCGCTGCTCCAGGACCACACCACGGTCGCCTGGCCGCTGATCCGCATGCTGGGCGAGTCCGCCGTACGCCGCGGCCTCGTCACCGAGGCGCGGCGCGACCGCCTGTACGAGGACCTCACCGAGGCCGCCGCGCAGGGGGCCCTGCACATGTCCGTGACCATGTTCGGGGCGGTGGCGCACCGCCCCGGGTGACCCGGTCGGCGTACCGGAGCGAGCGGTGGTCATCGTGTCCGGTTTGAATGGGCATATCGTCCGAATCGAACCGGAATACAATGGTATGACCGTCGCTGACGGAGGTACCGCAGTTTCCCCTGGCATTGGGGGTACACGAGCAACATGAACACCGCGACCTATGAAGTGATCGCAGCCAGTTCCGCGGTGAACGCGGTCGCCGCCTTCGTGGGTGGTCTCGTCATCGCAGGTGCGCTTGTCTGGGCCGTCCGGTTGGGCATCAGCGTGCGGCGCGAGGAGCTGGACCCGCCCACCCCCGAGGAGCAGCCCAAACTGCCCGCCGAGGGGGCGATCCACGAGATCCGGGAGATGCGGGAACCCGACGAGGTCCCGCACGCCGTGGACGAGAGCGAACGGCTGATGCCGTACAACCTCCACGCCGCGGGCAGCAAACACGCCGACGATCAGCATCGCAAACGCTGGGTTCCCGGATCCAGCGGTTCCTTCGGAAGCGGCGGCCCCGGCAGGACCTGAACGGGCCACCCGCAGTGGACATGACCGCCCTGTCGGGCGGTCATGTCCGTTTGTCATGAGGGAGGTCGGCCGCCGAGTCCTCCGGAGCCAGGTCGGGGCGCAGCCGCAGCCAGGACGGCTGCCGCAGCAGACCGGCCCGGGTGCGGGTGCTGTAGCGGACCTCGCCCACCAGCCGCGGCAGCACCCAGTGCGCCCCGGCCGCCCGCGGCACCGGCGTGAAGGGGCACCGGTCCGTCGCGGCGGCCCGCAGCAGCCGGGCCAGCTCGGCGCGCTCCGTCTCGTTCCAGCCGGTCCCCACGCTCCCCACGTAGCGCAACGCGCCCTCCGCGTCGCGCTGTCCCACCAGCACGGCACCGGGAAGCCCGGCCAACCGCCCCTTGCCCGGAGCCCAGCCGCCGACGAGGACGTCCTCGGTCCTCATGTTGCGGATCTTGATCCAGGAGCGTGAGCGCACCCCGGGCTCGTACACGGAGTCCAGCCGCTTGCACACCAGCCCCTCCAGACCACTCTCCCGAGTCGCCCGCAGGGCCGCCTCGCCGTGGCCGACGAGCGCGACCGGCGTCGACCAGAACGGTCCGGCGAGAGCGAGCCCCTCCAGTTCCTCGCGCCGTCGCGCGTAGCGCAGCCGGGTCAGGTCCCCCGCGAGGTGCATGACGTCGAACAGCACGAGGTGCGCGGGGGCCTGCGCGGCACGGCGAGCCGCCTTGCCCGGTGATCCGGCGAGCCCCATACGGGACTGGAGCAGCTGGAAGTCGCCACGCCCGCGCTCGTCCAGGACGAGGATCTCGCCGTCCAGGATCGCCGGTGTCCTCCCCAGAGCGTCACCCAGCGGACGCAGCTCCGGGTACGCGGCGGTGATGTCCTCACCGGACCGGGCACGCAGCACCAGACTGCCGTCCCCGGGCAGATAGACCACGGCGCGCTGGCCGTCCTGCTTCGTCTCGTACGCCCAGCGCATGTCCTGGCCCCTGGGTGGGAGCGTGCCGGGCGTGGCGAGCATGGGAGCGATCAGCGGCAGTCTCACAGCTGTGTTCTCGACAGGCCTCGCGCGGCGCACGCTCGGGCGGCGGCCGTTTCGCCTGAACGGCGGCCCTCCTCCGCCTCCCGTGCCCGCCGGTCTCGGGACGGTGCCGCCGGCCGGCCGTGCCGTCGGCTTCCGCTACCGGACCTGCTCCAGGGCTTGTGCCATCAGGGTCTGGAGACGCAGCCCGCGGTGCGCGTCGAGTTCGCCGGACCGTCCCGTCCGTACGGCCGTGGCGAACTCGCGGCGCAGCACGGGCCAGGACTCCTCGTGGTCGAGCGCCGAGCCGTCGAAGACCAGTTCGGGATGCCGGCCGAACAGTTCGATCCGTGTGATGCCGCGCTCGACCTCGACCGAACCGGACAGCGAGGCCTGGCTGACCGCGCCGCCTTCGTGTTCGCAGGTGAGCTCGACCCACCGGCGGGGGTCCCCGGTGGCTCGCACGCGGAGGACGGGACCGAGGGCCGCGTCCAGCAGATCGAGCATGTGCGGACCGATGTCCAGCAGCGCCCCGTGTTCCAGGCGCCACGGGGTCGCGAAGTCCCCGCCCAGGAAGGCGCCGCCCACACAGCACGACCTCGCCCCGGAGACGTCCAGCTTCTGGGCCTTCGCCAGGAACCGCCGGGTCTCCGGGTGGTAGCGGTTCGACAGGACGAGCTGGGAGACGACTCCCGCGCTTTCGATGGTGTCCACGAGCTCCCGCGCCGCGGGCAGATCGAGGGCCAGGGGCTTCTCCAGCAGCAGGGCCTTGCCCGCCTTCGCCGCCTTCGGAGCCAGTTCCGCCTGCACGTCGGGCGGGACGGAGAAGGCGACGGCCTCGCAGGTGTCGAGCAGCTCCTCGAACGTCCCCGCCACGGCGGCCCCGTAGGGTGCGGCCGTCTCCCGCGCGGCCTCGGGACGCCGGGCCCACACCGACGTCAGTCGCGTCTCGGGCCCGGCGGCCAGCACGCGCGCGTGGACCATGCGTGCCCATGGCCCCGCGCCGACCAGCCCGACCGAGACGGGTGCGTGCGGCCAGTCGTGCGCGTTTACGGTCACGAGGAGCTCCTTAGCTGTGCTGTGCTGCGCTGTGCTGTGCAATGCGGTGCGGGTGCGGGTCGTCCGACGAGCCGACGACCCGTCAGGACCAGGGCCGTCGAACCGCCGGACCAGCACACTTCACCACGCCGTCCCGCACTCCGGCCAGACCCGGCCGTCGCCGGGGCCGCGACCTCCGCACCCGGCACCCCTCCGCCCGCCCGTAACTTGACCTGATCGAGGGGGATACCGGCCGAGGAGCCTCATAGGCTGTGCGCGCGAGTGATCACCGTCGACCCGAAGGAGCGAACGTGACGCCACGCCCGCAGCAGGCCGCAAGACGCTCAACAGTCCTTCGCCGGGAAGCCGTTGTCGCCACCGTCCCCGTCGCCGTGGCGGCCCTGCTCGCCGCGGCCGGCCCGGCCGCCGCGGGGACCGCCGGCCCGGCCGGCGCCGGAGATCCGTACTTTCCCCTCGCGGGCAACGGCGGCTATGACGTCCGTCACTACGACCTGACCCTCGGCTACGACCCGCACAGCCGTCACCTGGAGGGCAAGGCGGTCGTCACCGCCCGTGCGACACAGCGCCTGACCCGCTTCGACCTCGACCTCAAAGGGCTGAAGGTCACAGGCGTCACCGTCGACCACGTCAAGGCCGCGTTCAGCCGCGCCGGTCAGGAACTCGTCGTCACACCCCGGCGCGCCCTGTGCGAGGGGCAGGAGTTCAAGGTGACCGTCACCTACTCCGGTACACCGAAGCCGGTCACCGACCCCGACGGCTCCCTCGACGGCTGGATCCCCACCGACGACGGCGCGTTCGTGGCCGGCGAGCCCCAGGGGGCCATGACCTGGTACCCCGCGAACAGCCACCCCACGGACAAGGCGTCCTACGACTTCACCCTCACCGTCCCGAAGGGCTACACCGCCGTCGCGAACGGCCTCCTGCGCGGGCGGCGCACCTCCCACGACCGGACGACCTTCCGCTGGCGGCAGTCCGAACCGATGGCCGCCTACCTGGCGACGGCGACCGTGGGGAAGTTCGAGGTCGAGCAGTACACCACCCGGGACGGGCTCAGGGTCTACAACGCGGTCGACCCGCGTGAGGCGACCGCCGCCGCGCCGGTCCTGAAGAAGCTGCCGTCGGTGCTTGCCTGGGAGAGCGAGGTGTTCGGGCGCTACCCGTTCCGCGCCGCCGGCGCCATCGTCGACCGGGCACCCCAGGTCGGCTACGCGCTGGAGACCCAGACGCGGCCCGTGTACGACTCCGCGCCCGACCTGGGCACCCTCGTCCACGAGAGCGCCCATCAGTGGTTCGGGGACTCGGTCTCCCTCACCCGGTGGAAGGACATCTGGCTCAACGAGGGCTTCGCGACGTACGCCGAGTGGCTCTACACCGAGCAGCACGGCGGCGGGAGCGCGCAGAAGACGTTCGACTCCCTGTACGCCAGTCCCGCGAACAGCGATCTGTGGGCGTTCCCGCCCGGCGACCCCGGCAGCGGCGCGCACATCTTCGACACGCCCGTGTACGCGCGCGGTGCCATGACCCTGCACAAGGTGCGCACCGCCGTCGGTGACCGTGCCTTCTTCCGCATCCTGCGGAACTGGGCCGCCGGGCACCGTGACGGTCACGGCACCACGGCCCAGTTCGTCCGCCTGTGCGAGCGGGAGTCCGGCAAGGACCTCGGGCACCTGTTCCGCACCTGGCTGGAGACCGCGGGCAAGCCGTCCTCGCCCTGAGCCGCACCGCGACAGCGGCTCCGCTCCGCGGGGCGGCCCTCAGGCGGGGCGGAGCCAGACGGTGGCGAGGGGCGGCAGGGTCAGCTCGATGCTGGTGGGACGTCCGTGTGACGGCTCGGACTCCGTCTTGACGGGGTGGGAGACGTGGATGCCGCTGCCGCCGTAGCGGGTGTGGTCGGTGTTGAGGATCTCCTGCCAGGCAGGGATGTCCTCGGGGACGCCGATGCGGTAGCCGTGCCGCACGGCGGGGGAGAAGTGCGAGACGGCGAGCAGGGGGGTGCCGTCGGCGTCGTACCGGACGAAGGCGAGCACGTTGTCGTCCGCCGCGTCGGTGGTGATCCAGCTGAACCCGGAGGGCTCGGTGTCGCGCTGCCACAGCGCGGGCTCACGCCGGTGGACCGTGTTGAGCTCGCGGACGAGGTCGCGGACGCCGCGGTGGTCGGGTTCGGCGGCGTAGGCGGGGTCGAGGAGCCACCAGTCGGGTCCGTGCGCCTCGGACCATTCGGCGCCTTGGGCGAACTCTTGCCCCATGAAGAGGAGTTGCTTGCCGGGGTGGGCCCACATGAAGCCGAGGTAGGCGCGCACGGTGGCACGCTGCTGCCACCAGTCTCCGGGCATCTTGGAGACCAGTGAGCCCTTGCCGTGCACGACCTCGTCGTGCGAGATGGGCAGGACGTAATTCTCGCTGTAGGCGTACACCATCGAGAAGGTCATCTCGTTGTGGTGGTACTTGCGGTGGATCGGTTCGCGCTGGATGTACTCCAGCGAGTCGTGCATCCAGCCCATGTTCCACTTCAGCCCGAACCCGAGACCGCCGTCGGACGTCGGCCGGGTGACGCCTTCCCAGGCGGTCGACTCCTCGGCGATGGTGACGACGCCGGGGTTGCGGCGGTAGACGGTGGCGTTCATCTCCTGGAGGAAGGCGACCGCGTCGAGGTCTTCGCGTCCGCCGTGCTCGTTGGGGACCCACTGTCCGGGTTCGCGGGAGTAGTCGAGGTAGAGCATGGAGGCGACCGCGTCGACGCGCAGGCCGTCGATGTGGAACTCCTCGCACCAGTACACGGCGTTGGCCACGAGGAAGTTGCGGACCTCGTGCCGCCCGTAGTCGAACTCGAGGGTGCCCCAGTCGGGGTGGGCGGCGCGCCGTGGGTCGGCGTGCTCGTAGAGCGCGGTTCCGTCGAATTCGGCGAGGGCCCAGTCGTCGCGGGGGAAGTGCGCGGGCACCCAGTCCATCAGGACGCCGATGCCCGCGCGGTGCAGGGCGTCGACGAGGTACTTGAAGTCGTCGGGGGTGCCCAGGCGTGCGGTGGGGGCGTAGAAGCCGGTCACCTGGTAGCCCCACGATCCGCCGAACGGGTGCTCGGCGAGCGGCATGAACTGCACGTGGCTGAAGCCCAGGTCCGATATGTAGGCGGGGAGCTGCTCGGCGAGCTGGCGGTAGGTGAGGCCCGCGCGCCAGGACGGCAGGTGCACCTCGTACACGGAGAACGGCGCCACATGCACCGGGCACTTCGCCCGCCCCGCCATCCACTCGGCGTCGTTCCACTCGTAGTCCGACTCCGTCACGATGGAGGCCGTGGCGGGGGGTGTCTCGGTGCGCCGGGCCATCGGGTCCGCGCGCAGGGTGCGGGTCCCGTCCGGGCGGGTGATGTCGAACTTGTACCGGGTGCCTTCGCCCATACCGGGGAGGAACACCTCCCAGATCCCGCTGGAGCCGAGCGACCGCATCGGGAAGCCGGCGTTGGTGTCCCAGTGGCAGAAGTCGCCGCAGACCCTGACCCCCTGGGCGTTCGGCGCCCACACGGTGAAGCGGGTGCCGCTGACACCGTCGACCGTCATGGGGTGCGCGCCGAGGGCCCGCCACAATTCCTCGTGCCGGCCCTCGCTGATGAGGTGCAGGTCGAGTTCGCCCAGCGTGGGCAGGAAGCGGTAGGGGTCCTGGGTCTCGAACGGGGTGCCGTCGTACGTCACCGACAGCGTGTAGGCGGGGATCGTGTCGAGCGGCAGGACGCCCGAGAAGATCCCGTCGCCCGTGTTCTCCAGTTCGGTGCGCAGCCCGTCCACCATCACGGCCACGGACTGCGCGAACGGGCGCAGTGCACGGAACACGACGCCGTCCGGGACGAGATGCGCGCCCAGCAGTGCGTGCGGGTCGTGGTGGGCACCCGACAGCAGACGCGCGCGGTCCGGCGCGTCCATCGGGGCGGAAGCGGCCGGCCGTACGCCGGCCGTTGCGATGCGGGCTGTCACGGCTTCAGCCTCCTCGGGGGAAGGGGAACGGGTTGGGCAACTGGTCATCGGACCTCGGCAGAGGCGAGGCGGCCGACCGCGGCCATCGGCACGGGCAGCCAGTCGGGGCGGTGTCGCGCCTCGTACAGCACCTCGTACACGGCTCGGTCCGTCTCGTAGGCGCGGAGCAGGTCGGGTTCCTCGCGGGGATCCCACTCCGCCTCGGCGGCGTAGCCCGCGCAATAGGCCTCGCGGCAGCGTTCCGCCCACTCGGGCCGCCAGGGCTGGCGGGACCGGGCGGCGTAGTCGAAGGATCGCAGCATTCCCGCGACGTCGCGAACGGGGGACTGGAGGCGGCGGCGCTCGGCGAGCGGGCGGGCCGGCTCGCCCTCGAAGTCGATGACGGACCACCGCTGCCCGGCGCGGAGCACCTGGCCGAGGTGGAGGTCGCCGTGGATCCGCTGCGCGGGCCGGACGCCCGAGTCGAGGGACGCGAGCGCGTCGAACGCGGAGCGCAGGCCGGGCGCGTACGGCCGGAGTTCGGGCACCGAGTGGACGGCGGCGTCGAGTCGTTCGCGCATCGCCTCCGCGAGACGTCTGTTGCGGGGCGGGCTCGGTGCGTCGACGGGCAGTGCCGAGGCCAGGGCGAGGTGCACCTCGGCGGTGGCGCGCCCCAGTTCGTAGGCCTCGTCGGTGAAGTCGCGGTCCGCGGCGAGGGATTCGAGGGCGAGGCTCCAGCCGTCGGTGGCCCCGGGCAGGAACGGCTGGAGGACGCCGAGTGTCGCCTCCTGCGGCTGCGAGGTCCGGAACCACGCGGCGGGAGCGGGGACCCGGGTGCAGCCCTGCCGGGCCAGCGCACACGGCACCTCCAGGTCCGGGTTGATGCCGGGCTGGATGCGGCGGAACACCTTCAGGATGAACGAGTCCCCGTACACCAGGGACGAGTTGGACTGCTCGGCGTCCAGCAGTCGGGGAGCGAGACCGGTCGGCAGGGTCACCCGTATGTCGCGCTCGAAGCGCAGCGGGCCCGCGGTGCCGGGCCGGCGCAGGCGCTCCAGCAGCAGTCCGGCGGTGCGGGTGTCGTGCAGCGCGTCGTACACCATGAGGCCGGAGAGCGGGCCCGTGCTCGCCCGGCCGATGACGGCATGGGCGAGCCGCGGCGGCACGACCTTCCGTATCCCGAGCAGGAGTTGGTAGCAGTCGTCGGCCGGGGGGGTGCCGGCACCCCCGGGGGAGCGGGAGTCCAGGAACTCCGTACGGACCAGCAGGTGCAGACACCCGGGGTACAGCTCGGTCGACGACACCAGGGTCAGATCCGTGACGGGCCTGCCCTTGCCCGCGAACCAGCGCTGCCGCGGCAGCCACTCCCGCAGCAGCCCGGCGAGCGAGGTCAGCAGCGGAGCGGGATGGCCGCTCGGACGGTGCAGCGCGGTCTTCGCCATGGCGACACGTCCTTTCAGGGGCGGGCGGGCTTTGGGCACGGCGGTGGGCGTTCAAGATCGCCTGGCGGTGACGGGGGCCATCCCGGGACGGAGCCGGAACCAGTAGAAGCCGTGTCCGGCGAGGGTGAGCAAGTAGGGGAGTTCTCCGATGGCCGGGAATCGCACTCCGCCGATCAGTTCCACGGGGTGGCGTCCGTTGAACTCGCGCAGGTCGAGTTCGGTGGGCTGGGCGAAGCGGGAGAAGTTGTGGACGCACAGGACGAGGTCGTCGTCGGCTTCGCGGAGGAAGGCGAGGACGGCGGGGTTGGAGGAGGGCAGTTCGGTGTAGGTGCCGAGTCCGAAGGCCTTGTTCTGTTTGCGGATCTCGATCATGCGGCGGGTCCAGTGGAGCAGGGAGGACGGCGAGGACATGGAGGCCTCGACGTTGGTGACCTGGTAGCCGTAGACGGGGTCCATGATCGTGGGGAGGAAGAGGCGGCCGGGGTCGCAGGAGGAGAAGCCGGCGTTGCGGTCGGGGGTCCACTGCATGGGGGTGCGTACCGCGTCGCGGTCGCCGAGCCAGATGTTGTCGCCCATGCCGATCTCGTCACCGTAGTAGAGGATCGGTGAGCCGGGCAGGGAGAGGAGCAGGGCGGTGAAGAGTTCGATCTGGTTGCGGTCGTTGTCGAGGAGGGGGGCCAGGCGGCGGCGGATGCCGATGTTGGCGCGCATGCGCGGGTCCTTGGCGTATTCCGCGTACATGTAGTCGCGTTCCTCGTCGGTGACCATTTCGAGGGTGAGCTCGTCGTGGTTGCGCAGGAAGATGCCCCACTGGCAGTTGGAGGGGATGGCGGGGGTCTTGGCGAGGATCTCGGAGACGGGGTAGCGGGACTCGCGGCGGACGGCCATGAAGATGCGGGGCATGACGGGGAAGTGGAAGGCCATGTGGCATTCGTCGCCGCCGGAGGGGAAGTCGCCGAAGTAGTCGACGACGTCCTCGGGCCACTGGTTCGCCTCCGCCAGCAGCACCGTGTCCGGATAG